>NZ_JASATR010000018.1:0-104883 GCF_038440395.1 Aeromonas sp. OTU364 | reverse complement strand
CCCCCGCCGCGCCATGCCAGCTGATGCAGAGGGTGAGATTGCAGACGAGCAACAACGCCAGCAATAGCCGGGCGATGAGTTCTGTGGGCAATCTCGATGACAACATGGTGCATCTTTCCTGTGACGTATGGGATGAATGTAAACCTTACCTACAGGAGAAGGTCAAGGTTCGGCCTGTACCATCTGCCAAAGAGTTGATATGGATTAAGAAATACCGGATTGGCAGACGAAGAAGCCCCCGCATGGCGGGGGCTCAGGCTCAGGGTTTGGGGGGCTGGGCTCGCGACTCCGATCGCTTCATGATGAGGCGGAAGAAGAGCGGGATGAAGAAGATGGCGATAAAGGTCGCCGCCAGCATGCCGCCTATCACAGGCCAGCCGAGGGCATGGCGGCTGGCGGCACCGGCGCCGCTCGAGGTCACCAGCGGCACACAGCCGAGGATGAAGGCGAGCGACGTCATGGCGATGGGACGAAAACGCAGCCGCGCCGCCTCCAATGCCGACTCGAGGAGGCTCATTCCCTCCTCGTGCTTCATCACGGCGAACTCCACTATGAGGATGGCGTTCTTGGCGGCAAGGCCGACGAGCGTCACCAGCCCTATCTGGAAGTAGACGTTGTTGGTCAGCCCCACAGTCCAGGTGGCGAGCAGAGCGCCGAACAGGGCGAAGGGCACGGCGGTGATCACCGCAAACGGCAGTGTCCAGCGCTCATACTGGGCCGCCAGGATGAGGAACACCATCAGGATGCCGAAACCGAACGCGGTGCCGGCGCTGCCTGCGGCCTCTTTCTCCTGATAGGCGGAGCCGGTCCAGGCCAGGGTGGCCTCATTGCCCAGGGTGTCGTTGGCAACCTCCTCCAGTGCGGTTATGGCCTGGCCCGAGCTGTAGCCCGGTGCGGGTTGGGCCATGATCTTGGCCGCCTGGAAGATATTGAAACGCTCCACCAGCTCGGGACCCGTGGTGTCACGCACCGTCACCAGGCTGCTGAGGGGGATCATATCCCCCTTGTTGGAGCGCACATAGACGTTGCGAATGTCGCTCTTCCTGGCGCGGTAGTCCGCCTCGGACTGCAACTGCACCCGGTAGGTGCGGCCGAACTGGTTGAAGTCGTTGACATAGACCTGGCCGAAGGTGGCCTGCATGGTGTCGAACACGGCGTTGATGGGCAGCCCCAGCGCCTTGGCCTTCTCGCGGTCGAGATCCAGGAAGACCTGGGGCACATTGGCGCGATAGGTGCTGGTGACGCTGGCCAGTTCGGGGCGTTGCTTAGCCGCCTCCAGCAGGCTGTCGACCTCGGCGGCGAAGGATTTCGCATCGCCGCTGCCGCGGTTCTGCAGATAGGCCTCCAGTCCGCCAGTGGTGGACATGCCCTGGATCGGGGGCGGGTTGAAGGAGGCGACGAAACCATCGGACTGTCCCATGGCGCTGAGCCCCTGCAGTGTCTTGGCCAGGGAGAAGGAGTCCTGACCCTCACCCTCGCGCTCGCCCCAGGACTTCAGGGGGAGGAAGCTCACCCCCCGGTTGCTGACGATGGAGCTCGACAAAATGTCAAAGCCGGAGAAGGTCACCACGTCCTGCACATGAGGGTTGGCCATGGCGATCTGGTCGTACTGATTGGCCACCGCCTGGGTGCGAGTCAGGGAGGCGGCATCCGGCAGCATGACGGCGGAGAGCAGGTAACCCTGATCTTCGTTGGGCACCAGCTCCCCCGGCACCTTCATCAGCAGGCCGTAGATGGAGACCAGGATCACCGCGATGATGGTGAACGCCACCCCGACCCGGCGGTTGAGGAAGGCCACCCCGCGTACGTAGCGGGCGGTGAGGCTGTCGAACATCCGGTTGAACCAGACGAAGAAGCGGGCGGGTTCATGATGGCCCTCTTTGAGCAAGATGGCGCACAGGGCCGGCGACAGGGTCAGGGCTATCAGACCCGAGATGGCGACCGAGACGGCGATGGTGATGGCGAACTGCTTGTACATCACCCCGGTCATGCCGCCCATGAAAGCGACCGGCAGGAAGACGGCGCAGAGCACCAGCACTATGGCCACCACAGGGCCTGAGACTTCCTGCATGGCGAGAATGGCCGCCTCCTTGGGGGAGCACTTCTTCTCGCGCATGATCCGCTCGACGTTCTCCAGCACCACTATGGCGTCATCCACCACTATCCCGATGGCGAGCACCATGCCGAACAGGGTCAGCAGGTTGATGGAGAAGCCCAGTACCAGCATGCCGGCGAAGGTGCCGATGAGCGACACCGGCACAGCAATACAGGGGATCAGGGTGGCACGCAGGTTCTGCAGGAACAGATAGACCACGATAAACACCAGCACGATCGCCTCGAATAGGGTGTGCACCACCTCCTCGATGGAGATCTTCACGAACTCTGTGGTGTCGTAAGGGATGCGGTAATCCACATCCTGGGGGAAGCGGGCCTTGAGGCGCTCCATGGTCTCATGGACCTGGTTGGCCACAGCGACGGCATTGGCCCCCGGCTGCAGGTAGGTGAAGATCCCCACCGCCGGCTTGCCATTGAGGCTGGCGGTCACATCGTAGTCCTTGCCGCCGAGTTCGACCCTGGCCACATCCCGCAGACGGATCTTGGAGCCATCCGGCATGGAGCGGACGATGATGTTCTGGAACTCGGTCACGTCCTCGAGCCGGCCCTTGGTCTGCACCGTGTAGGTGAAGTCGATGGGCGCCGTGGTGGGCTGGGCGCCTATCTTGCCGGCCGCGAACTGGGTGTTCTGCTCGCGGATGGCGCCTATCACGTCGCTCGGGGTGAGCTCGAGCTGAGCCAGCCGGTCCGGCCGCAGCCAGATACGCATGGCATAGTCGGTGCCACCGAACAAGGTGATGTCGCCGACCCCTGGGATGCGCTTGAGCTCATCGATGATGTTGAGCAGAGCGTAGTTGGAGAGGTAGGTGGTATCGAAGGTTCCATTGGGCGAGGCCAGGGTGACGACCTGGAGGATGGAGGTCGACTTCTTGCGTACCGTGAGCCCCTGTTGTTTGACGTCATCGGGCATCTGCGCCATGGCGGCGGAGACCCGGTTGTTGACGTTGATGGTGGCCTGATCCGGGTCCGTCCCTATCTTGAAGTAGACGTTGAGGTTCATCTGGCCATTGGAGGCGGAGGAGGACTGCATGTAGATCATGTCCTCCACCCCGTTGATCTGCTGCTCCAGAGGCGCGGCGACCGTTTTGGCGATCACTTCCGGGGTCGCCCCCGGGTAGTAGGTGGTGACCGAGACCACGGGTGGGGTGATCTGGGGATACTGCTCGATGGAGAGGGAGCGCATCGCCGCCAGCCCGGCCAGCACTATGATGATGGAGATCACGCTGGCGAAGATGGGGCGCTCGATGAAGAACTTGGAAAACATAGAAACTCCTTACTGAGCGCCGCTGCGACTGATGACCTCGGCGCTGATCGCCTTCATCTGTTCCGGACTGATGGGCTTGACGGTGGCGCCGGGACGCGCCTTCATCAGGCCTTCGGTCACATAGCGTTCTCCCGCCTTGAGGCCGCTTTCGACCAGGACGCCGCCCTCGACACTCTGTCCGAGCTTGACCAGACGAGGCTCAACCTTGTTGTCGGCACCGACCACCATCACCATGCGATCGGCCTGGGCTTGCTGTATGGCGCGCTCGGGGATCAGGATGGCATTCTTGCGTACCCCGAGTTCTATGGTCATGCGCACGAACTGGCCGGGCAGCAACTTGCCTTGCTTGTTGTCGAAGATGGCGCGGGCACGAATGGTGCCGGTCTGGGGATCGACCCTGTTATCCGAGAAGTTGATCTTGCCCGCATCGGGATAGACGGAGCCATCTGCGAGGCGGATATGGGTGCGCCAGTTAGTGCTGTCCAGGGCTTGCAGCTTGCCGCTCTTGAGGGAGTTCTCGAAGGTGAGGCGATCCTGCTCCGAGTAGGAGAAGTTCACATAGAGGGGATCGAACTGGGTGATGGTAGTGAGCAGGCCACTGTCGCCGCTGGTGGTGATGAGGCTGCCCTCGGACTGTGAACTCTTGCTCGCCATGCCGTCTATGGGGGCCGTGACCCTGGTGTAACCGAGGTTGAGCGCCGCCTCCTTCACCTTGGCCTGGGCGGCTTGCAGGGAGGCCAGCGTTGCCTCGTAGTTCGCTATGGTGTCGTCATAGTCCTTGCGACTCACCACCTGGCGACGATAGAGGGGAATGGTGCGATCCTTGTCTGCCCTGGCCTTGTTGAGGCGGGCCTGCTCCTGGGCCAGGCTGCCTTGCGCCTGCTCCAGCGCCGCCTGATAGGGGGCGGGATCAATCAGGAACAGCTCTTGTCCCTCGGTGACCGGCTGGCCCTCCACATAGGTGCGCTTGAGCAGGATGCCGCCGACCCGGGAGCGCACATCGATCTCGCGAAAGCCGGCGGTCTCGCCGACCACTTCGGTGGTGAGGGGCACATCGGCAGGGGTGACGGTGGCCACCACCACGGGGACCGGGGGCAGTGTCTGGGCCTGGGCGCTTTTGTCGTCGCCACAACCCGTGAGCGCACTGGCGAGTGCCAGGGCCATAAAACCGCGTTTGAATGCTTCTTTCCTGGCGCCTGAAACCTTCATCTTCACACTCCTGCCGGTTGAGCCACTATGGTTGTGTGCAAATTGGATATCAATGGGGGCTGTTAATGACATGTTTGCACATTTAACGTTTTGCAATACAAGGGTTTTTTAATAATAGAGTGACAAAGTTGAACCTGAGCTGTTGGCCCGGGTCCTGACGGCGGGAGGAGAGGAGGGGCGCGACAGCCTGTGACAGGGACGGTGAAAGGGTAGGCAGCAAGGAGCAAGCAAGTGCCAGTGAGGGCCTGATGCCCCCACTGGCGGGCGATCATCAGGCGAAGCAGGTCCAGATGGGGGCGTGATCCGAGGGTTTCTCGATGCCGCGCAGCTCGTAGTCGATGCCGGTCTCGGTCACCTTGTCCTTGAGGGCATCGGACGCCATGATGAGGTCGATGCGCAGGCCACGGTTCTCGTCAAAGCCCCTGGAGCGGTAGTCGAACCAGGAGAAGCGCTCGCACTCGGTAGGGTTGGCGGCGCGGAAGGTGTCGGTCAGGCCGAACCCCTTGAGGCGCTCCATCCACTCCCGCTCTATGGGCAGGAAGGAGCACTTGCCATCCCGCAGCCAGCGCTTGCGGTTCGCCTCGCCGATGCCGATGTCGAGATCCGTGGGGGAGATGTTCATATCCCCGATCAGCGCTATCTGGTCGTCCGGGCTGTGGTGGGTCTCGAGGTAGTGCTGCAGGTCCTCGTAGAACTTCTGCTTGGCCGGGAACTTGGTCTCGTGATCCTGGCTCTCCCCTTGCGGGAAGTAGCCGTTCATCACCTTAATAACAGAGCCGTCTTCCCGCTTGAAGCTGGCCATGATCATGCGGCGCTGGGCATCCTCGGGATCGGTGGGGAACCCCTTCTGCACCTCGATGGGGGCCTGCTTGCTCATGATGGCGACCCCGTAGTGACCCTTCTGGCCGTGGAACACCACGTGGTAGCCCATGGCCTCCACGTCCGCCACCGGGAAGGCCTCGTCGTGCACCTTGATCTCCTGCAGGCCGATCACATCCGGCTGGTGCTTGTCGATGATGGCTTGCAACTGATGAAGACGTGCGCGCAGGCCATTGATATTGAAAGAGATGATCTTCATGTTCGGGGTGCTCATGTCGTTTTTATTAGTCGCTATTGGACTAGGAATCCGGTCTGGATGCAAGTTCAGGGACCGGGTGGCTATGCCTGACCCGGCTCAGGGGAACCGGGCCGGGCCGTCGCAGCGGCACCAGCGTGCTCAGCGGGTCATCTTCTTGACAAACACCACCACGAACAGCGCCAGCGTGAAGCTGCCGGTGAAGGCCTCGAAGGCGGCGAAGATCCGCGACAGGCCGACCGGGGTGAAGTCGCCATAGCCCAGGGTGGTGAAGGTCACCACGCTGTAGTAGAGGCATTCGAGCAGGAAGATGGCGTTCTCTTCGAGGGTCGCCTCCGGGCGGTAGATGAGGTGGTTGCCCGCGAAGTTGAGGCCGCAGAAGAAGTAGAAGATGCTGCAGATGAAGATGAGCAGCAGGGAGAAGAGCACCACCCGCATGGGGGCCTCCCCGTAGCCGCAGAAGAGATCCACTATCCAGGAGGCGAAGCGGTGATAGGACCAGAACGGCATCTGCAGGCGGCGCATGGTGAGCTCCTGCTGGATGTAGCGGCCTGACATGGTGAAGATCCCCTGGGCCTCCGAGGCCTTGCGCAGATCCCGATAGGTCTCCTCCGCCTCCTTGAACCAGACGCGGGCCTGCACCGGGTCCCGCTCGCGTCGCCCCTTCCTGTCCTGCATCAGGCGCCTGCCGGTGTCCAGGTTGTCGAGCCGGGTGTTCTTCCAGCGGATGCCGAGCAGGTTGACGTCGTGCAGCTCGGCGCAGTGCAGGTTGGCCTCGCTGAGGTCGGCCTTCATCAGGCTGCCGCCCTTGATGCGAATGCCATAGAGGTGGGCGCCTCTCAGGTTGGCGCGATAGAGGTTGCACTGCTCCAGCAGGAATCCCTGTGGCCCCTCTCTGTTCACCAGGTTGAGACCGGCGAGATCGGCGCGGGCCAGTTGCAACCCGTGGCACAGGCCCCCCTGGCGCACATAGCGCTCCAGCGCCGCGGCCGTGTCCGGTGACGAGTGGGAGGCATGGGGGTCGTGCCAGTGGCACAGGTCGTGATCCCCCGCCTCTTCGCTGCAGTGGCGGCCATCAGCCACCAGGTATCGGCACATCCCCATGCTGTCGCCCCTCCTTGTCTGAGTCTGTATCAGCATAGGTGAGGGAGAGGTGCCGCTGGCTAGGCTAGCTGGTTAAATTCCTGGCGCAGCTTGCGAAAGCGATCCTGCTGGGCGGGATTCAGGGGGATGCCCTCCAGCACCTCCAGGGTCTCCTTGCACTCGGCGCCGAATTCCGGGCTCTTGCGGTTCTTCTGCATCAGTTGCAGCAGCACCTGGATCTTGTTGAGGGCGGCGCCGGTATTGGCGGGAGCCCGGCGTAGGGCCTCGCGGAAATGGCCGAGGGCCTGCTCCAGCTCCCCGCTCTGGTAGGCCTTGATGCCGAGATCGTTGAGCTGCTGGTAGCGCTGACGGCGCTCCAGCACCGTCTTGTCGTCGCGGGTCACCTGGATGCAGGTGGTGAGCAGCCGGTCTTCATCCTCCGCCAGCAGGGATTGCAGGCTCTCGGCGTACTCGAACTCCCCGAGCTGGTAGAGGGCGAGTATGGTCTCGCCGAGCAGGGCGGGGGGCATGGTCTCGGGCTTGTCGAGCCAGTTCTGGTTGGCGCGATAGAGCATCTTCTTGCCCTTGAGCAGCTCCCCCAGGGCGATGCGCACCCTGGCCTGACAGATCTGCTCGAACACCGGGTAGTTGAACTCCGACATCATCAGGGAATCCCGAATGCGCGACAGGGCCGAGTTCACCTGCTTTTGCAGGTTGGCGATGTGATAGCCGTCGTTGCTGTTGAGGGCGTAGAGGGTCAGGGTCTGGATGTAGGCCCCCAGGTAGTGGGGGGTGCGGTGGATGGAGTTGCGCGACAGGTCGATGAGGGCGAGCAGCACATCCTTGGCCTGGCCGTAGTCGTGGCGCTGCAGGCACACCTCTGCCAGCCGGCGGGAGAGCTGCACCGACTGGGGGGAGATGTCCACCGCCCGGCGCAGCTCCTGCTGGGCCAGCTCCTCCTTGCCAAGGGATAGCAGGGACTCCGCCAGCCAGAGGTGGGCCTCCACCATCAGGGGGGTGTTCTTGAGCGTCGCCTGCAGGTGGCTCACCGCCTCGTCAAAGAGTGCCAGACGGTAGCAGGCCTTGCCCAGGGTCAATCTGGCCCAGCTGTTCTCCTGGGCGGCCAGCAGCTGGCGCATCAGGCTGCGCGCCTCCTTGGCCTGGCCGAGCTTAAGCTGGGTGTCGGCCTGCAGGCAGCGGCAGAAGTTGGCAAAGCGCGGCACCGCATCGGCCTGTCTGGCACAAGCCTCGATCAGCGCCGGCATATCGTTCTGGGTGAGGGCGATGAAGACGCTCTCCAGGGACTGGCGACGGGCGAGGGCGCGCTTCAAGCGAAACGAGAACTGCTCCTGGGAGAAGGGCTTCATCAGGTATTCGTCGGGCTCGGCCTCGAGCGCGCTCAGCACCATGGCGCGGGAGCTGTCGCTGCTGACCATGATCACCACGCTCTGGGGCGGGATCAGCTGCTGGTCCCGCAGGCTCTCCAGCAACTGGCGACCGTTCTCGCCCGCTCCCAGCTCGTAGTCCAGCAGATAGATGTCGAAGCTCTCCTTCTGGCAGCGGCGGCGCGCCTCGTCGGCAGAATTGATGTAGGTGATGCGGTTGATGCCGATGTTGATCAGCATCGCCTTCATCATCATCTGAAAGGAACGCTGCTCGTTGACCAGCAGGATGCGCCTGGGTTTGGGCTGGGCTTTCTTCTCTGGTGCGGGATCCGGTGTCTGCATCTGTCTTGCATCGAGGCGCTGCGGGCTGGTGGGAGAAGTGTGCCACCAAAGTCCGCAGACAGGCAATTGAACATGGGAAGGGGCCCCGTTTTTCCCGCCAGGGCAAGAGGCAGTCCGCAAAAAAATCATGGTGCGCCCTTGATCTTCGTCAACCGGACGCGAGATGGCAGTGGCGCGGTTCGACCCGGTTTTTAGACTTGAAGGGAGGCAGATCCCGGCGATCTGCAGACATCACCCGCACCACAAGGAGGAATCAAATGAGTTTGCTACCGAGCCGCACCAGCCTGTTTGATGACCTGTTCCACGACATGGCCTCCGGCTTCTACATCCGGCCCCTGCACGGGGATCCCCTGCCCAGCCGGATCACGCTGGATCTGAGGGAGAGCGACGGCGGTTACCTGCTGCAGGCCGAGCTGCCCGGGGTGGCCAAGGAGGACATCCACGTGGACGTGCACGGCAAGCTGGTGACCCTGAAGGCGGAGATCCGCCAGCACGACAGCCAGAGCAAGGAGGAGAGATCCCTGCGCAGCGAACGCTACTATGGCAGCGTGTCGCGCACCGTCGAGCTGCCGGTGGAGGTGGCGCCGGATAAGGTCAGCGCCCGCTTCGAGAACGGCATCCTCACGTTGCAACTGCCCAAGCAGGCGGTCACCCCGGCGCCCCATCGCATCCCCATCGAATAGCGCGCCGTCATGAAAAGGCCCCGCATTGCGGGGCCTCGTCGTTCATGGCTGGCTGCGCACCAGGTAGGGGGCAAACTCAGGGGTGTGGCGCGCCGCAAAGCCCGTGGCCGTCTTCTCGATGAGATAGACCGCCAGCTTGTGCTCGGTGGCAAAGGCCATCGCCTGCTCGGGCCCCATCACCATGAGGGCGGTGTCGAGGGCGTCGGCCTCGAGCGCGGTGGGGGTGATGACGCTGGCGGAGACCAGCTTGTGGGTGACGGGCTCGCCGGTGGCGGGATCTATGATGTGGGAGTAGCGTCGGCCATCGAGCTCGTAATAGTTGCGGTAGCTGCCGGCAGTGCTCAGGGCCATGCCGTTCGGGGTGACCACATCCTCGATGGCGCCCGGCCTGTCCGAGGGCTCGACGATGGCCACCCGCCAGGGGTTGCCCTTGTCGTTGTGCCCCTTGCTGCGCACGGCGCCCGCCACCTCGACGAGGTAGTTGTGCACCCCCTTGCGCTCCAGCAGCGCGGCGATGTCATCGGACGCCGCCCCTTCCCCCAGGGTGGAGAGATCCAGATAGAGGTCGGGGATGGCCTTGCCAAGCAGGAAATGGTCCCCTTGCGGCGTCAGGCTGAGCTTGTCGATGCCGACCCGCTCCCGCGCCCTGGCGATCTGCTCTGCGGTGGGCCGCTTGACCGGGCGCTTGTCCGGCCCGAAGCCCCACAAGTTGACCAGGGGGCCCACGGTGACGTCCAGCTTGCCCTGGGTGAGGCGCCCCGCATCCATGCCCTGCTGCACAATCCTGGCCATGCTGGCCGGTATGGGCATGGGGGCCTTGCCCGCATCCTGGTTGAAGCGGGAGATGAGGGAGCCAGGATCATAGGTGGAGATCTCCTGGTTGATGCGCGCCAGCAGGGCATCGACCTCCCCCTGCAGCGCGGCCTGGCCGCCGGGGAAGGGGTCGCTCAGGGTTACCGCATAGTAGGTGCCCATGGTGTTGCCCTGAATGCGGGTCTGGGTCGGCGCCGGCTGACAGGCGGTCAACAGCAGCATCAGGGAGAGCAGCAGGCCGCGGGGGGCCAGGGAGAGGGGCTTCATCTTGCATTCTCGCGGGAGTCATCGACGGGGGAGCAGCTTAGCCAAGGGCGCCGCCATTGACGAGCCCCGGGGGCCGGGTCCGGGTGAAAATAATTAAGCCGCGCTGGGGTGAAGCCGGCCGATCTGTTCCACAGTTCAATGGACTCGGGAAGTGACCTGGTCCGCAGCTTTGAGCAAAAGCGGCAGCCCTTCGGTAACATTTGGGTACAATGAAGATCGATCATGACAGCATCTTTGCGTGTCGACGTGCGATTCGCCAGACAAGGGTGTTGCCATTCCTCGCCAATCAAAGGAGAAGATGATGAAAAAGGTGTTAACCCTGCTGCTTCTGAGTTCCCTGGCTGCCCCGGCGCTGGCCGATGAGTGCGCCCTGGTCATCGAAGGCAATGACGCCATGCAGTTCAATCAGAAGGAGATGAGCGTGCCGGCTACCTGCAAGGAGGTGACTGTCACCCTCAATCACACGGGCAAGCTGCCGGTGGCCAACATGGGTCACAACTGGGTGCTGGCCAACACCGCCGACTATCAGGCCATCGCCACCGCGGGCATGAGCGCAGGCGTCGATCACGACTACCTGCCCAAGGACGACGCCCGTATCCTGGCGCACACCAAGCTGGTGGGGGGCGGCGAGAGCACCAGCGTCACCTTCAAGACCGACGGGCTGGCGGGCAAGGATCTCACCTTCTTCTGCTCCTTCCCCGGCCACTTCGCCATGATGAAGGGGGCCTTCAAGGTCGGTTGAGCCGCGCTGGCCTGACAGGAAAAAGCCGGGATATCCCGGCTTTTTTGTGCCCGCTTGCCGTGATTGCGGCATCAGTTGGGTGCCCGTGCGGGCGGTATCGCGCGCCGTTTTATGATCCGGCGCCGGGTGAGCAGGGGAGTGAAAGGGTAAAATGGGCGCCTTTCGGGCCTGATGGGCCTGCCCAAGAGGAACCAAGGTCGTCATGAAAGCCATGAAATGGGTGATCAGCGGTTGCCTGCTGCTGCTATGCGCCCTGGCGCTGGCAGCGGAGCCCCCGGTCAAGAAGAGCAGGAGCGGCATCTGCCACCCCCAGGGCGGCACCTACTACAGTCGCACCAAGCACTACACCCCCTACGACTCCATGCAGGCCTGCCTCGACAGCGGGGGACGTGCCCCCAGACGCTGACGGTATGCCGGATCAGCCGATGGGCTGCAGGGTAAAGAAGGCGAGGGTGGTCTTCTTGCCGCACTCGAAGTGGATGCTCTCCTCCCCCTGCACCACCAGGGTCTCGTTGATGGCCACGGCCTGGCCTGCCACCGTCAGCTGGCCACTCAGCAGGTGGCAGAGGTAGGTCTTGTCCGCCTCCAGGGTGAGGGTCAGGGGGAAGGGCACATTGAGCACCCGCACGTTGGCGCCGATGCGCGCCGGGTCGTAGATGAGCCCCAGATCCGTCACTTCCTTTTTCAGCAGCTCGCAGTGGGTCTCGTCATCCCCGCTGAAATGGGCCGCCTCGAAGGTGGCATAGGGGTGGCCGTTGAGCACGAAACCGGCGCCGCTGACGGGCAGCAGGATGCGCTGATAGCCGGGAAATTTGGAGAAGGGGCCCGCCGCCTTGATGGGGGCCGAGCTAAGCCGGTAGTCAAAGTCGAGCTTCTCCAGGCTCGAGCCCGGGGGGGAGACAAGGATCTGGGCCGTGGTGCCCTGCCTGTTTTTCCAGGGCATCTTCAGCTGGTCAGACTCTTTAATCAGGGTGATCACGTTGGTGCCTCGGCGAGGAGTGGGGAGAGAGGGGCCAGTGATACCATCTCCGGGAGCGGCTCACAAGGCGGCGTCAGCGGGGGCCGTGCTGGTTGGCCACAAATCAGGCAATGGAGCCCTTGATGCAGGTGTTGGATCTAATCGGTTGATCCAAGCCCTTTTTCTATCTTGCCCAGCAGTTGCTGCAACTGCTCTACCTCTGCCGGTTCCAGCAGGGAGCACAACCGCTCGTCGAGCAATGCGGCCAGCTGCTCCCCCTGGTTGACGCGCTCGCAGGCCAGCGGGGTCAAGGCCAGACAGATGCTGCGTTTATCCGTCGGATGGGGCCGTTTCTCTATCATCCCCTGTTTCTCCATCTCCTGTAGCAGGCGTGTCACCTGCGCCTTGTCGCGGCCCGTCAGCTGTGCGATGAGCTGTGGTGTGGCCGGATCCTGTGCGTGGATCAGTTGCAGCACCTTGTAATGGAGGGGGCTAAGGGCGATCTGCTGTGCCCGAAAATGCTGCGCCAGGGCGATTCTGTAGTGATCGAGGATCCGGAAGAGACGGTTTGACAGGTTCATGGTTGATAAAGTCAACTTAAATTGGTGTAATTGATTTTATCAACCATGTGGGCAAAAGCCCAGCCCGAGAGGAGATGAAAGATGCCACACCCGTATCGTGTACAGGTCCAGGCGCTGGACCGCGAGGTGCCCCCGTTGCAGTTCGATTGCCAGAATCACGACGACATATTTGCCATCCTGGCGCTCAGCAAGGGGAAGCTGCCCATGTCGGAGCAGGAACATCAGGCGTTTATCGTCGGGTTGAAGCTGTTCGGCGAAGTGATGATGCAGCATCGCAAAGAGGAGCTGTTCAAGGAGTTTCTCCCCCATTTCAAGCAGTTCATGGGGCAGCTGAAACGCACGGCCAGGGGTCAGGAGGCCGAGGTAGAGCCGTCCCGGCAGTGATGTCAGCCTGATCCGGAAGGCAAGGCAAGGCAAGGCAAGGGCTCGTGCCCGCCATGGCGCAGCCCGGTTTTTGTCATGACGCCAGCATGCTTGAGGCAGATGAAACCCCAGGCTGTGATCCTGACGCTGTTAATCGGGCCCGGGGTCGCTACACTGGCACTTCTGCCATATGGAGGCCCCATGACCCACAAGATCATTCTGGATACCGATCCCGGTATCGACGACGCCATGGCAATACTCTTTGCCGAGGCCCACCCCGCCATCGACTTGCTCGCCATCACCACTGTGTTTGGCAATGCCACCATAGAGAACGGGACCCGCAACGCCCTCTGGCTCAAGCAGAAATACGGCATGAAGGCAGAGGTAGCCCAGGGCGCCGCCGCGCCGCTGCTGCGCGAGCCCGTGGGGCCGACCACGGTAGTGCACGGCCCGAGCGGGCTGGGGGATGTGGAGGCGGGGGAGGTGACCCTGACCCCGGATCCCCGCCCGGCCTGGCAATACATAGTCGAGACGGTGAAGGCCAACCCCGGCGAGATCACCCTGGTGACCATCGGGCCGCTGACCAACCTGGCGCTGGCGCTCGAGGCCGCCCCCGAGATCACCTCGCTGGTGAAGCAGGTGGTGGTGATGGGGGGCGCCTTTGGCGTCAACGGCCATCGCGGCAACGTGACCCCCTATGCCGAGGCCAATATTCACGACGATCCCGAGGCGGCCGACCGGGTGTTTACCGCCCCCTGGCCCGTGGTGATCATCGGGCTGGACGTGACCCAGCAGAGCTTCTTCAGCAGTGCCTACCTGGATGCCCTGCGGGACGACGCTGGTGAGCCCGGCCGCTTCCTGTGGGCGGTGAGCCGCTTCTACCTGCGCTTCTATTCCGAGCGCATCGGCCTCAATGGCTGCCACGTGCACGATCCGTCCGCCATCGCCTACGTGATCGATCCCGAGCTGTTCACCCTGCGGGAGGGACCGGTGCGGGTCATCGACCATGGCCCCGCCATCGGCCACACCCTGCAGAAGTTCGACGGCAAGTCCCACCCCCACGATGAGTGGGCGGGCTATCCGGCCCAGCGGGTCGGGGTGGCGGTGCGGGATCAGGCCCTGCTGGCGCTCTATCGTGAGACGCTGGTGGCCTGGGGGAAGGATTGCTGAGACGCTCGCCAGCGTGATGGACAAAGCGTGAGGCTCACCAAATAATTGCCAGCCGACGCTGGCCTATACTGACGAAAACTGAGGTATTCAAGGAGCAAGCGGATGGCCTGGTTGTCTTTGTTGGTGGCGATAGCCCTCATCTGGTGGCTGATGAAGCTGGGGCGTGGTGCCCTGTTCGAGATCCGGCTTGCCCCTGGCAAGGTGCAGGTGAAGCGAGGCTCGGTGCCGCCGCGCTTCCTGGCCCAGGCCAAGCAGATCCTGCAGCAGGATCCGGTGCGGGGCCGCATCCTGGGTCAGCGCGACGACAACGGGGTCAGGCTGGTCTTCTCCCGCTCCATCCCGGAGCCCGTGGCCCAGCGCCTGCGCAGCGTCTTCCCTTACGGGGATTATCGCGGTGTCACCTCACCCCCGGATGGGCGCAATGCTCGCTGAACCCGCGGGCTGAACTCTTGCGCTGAACGTGTTGTTCACACCGGACGCCGGGCACTCTGCCCGGCGTCTGCTTTTCCCATAAGCCATGGCCAGGACGCAGCCATCAGCGCGGCCCTTGCAAGGGCGTCATCACCTCGATCAGAAAGTCGATGAAGGCGCGGGTCTGGGGCTTCAAGAAGCGGCCGCCCCTAAACACCGCATGGATCTCGTCATGACGATCCTCGTACGGGGAGGCCTGCCACTCGGGCAGCAGTGGCAGCAGGGTGCCGCTGTCCAGCCCCTGCTGCACCATCCAGCTCGACAGCAGCAGTATGCCGGCGCCCGCCTCGGCCGCGCACAGCAGCGGCGTGCCGCCGACCGAGGCGAGGTTGCCCCGCACCGCGACCCTGTGCCGCTGCGCCCCTTGCCGGAAATACCAGTGCTGGCGCTGACGGCCATGGCCGCGGATGAGGCAGTTGTGGTGCGCCAGCTCATCGGGATGGGCGGGCTCGCCGTGGCGGGCCAGATAGGCGGGGGAGGCGACCAGCAGGGTCCGGTTGGTGAGCAGATGGCGGCTATGGAGGCCGCTGTCCACGGGGCGTCCGATGCGCACCGCCAGGTCCACGTTTTCGGCGTCGAGATCCACCAGCCGGTTGTCGAGCTCGATCTCGAGCCGCACCCCGGGGTAGCGGGCCAGGAAGGCCGGCAGGCGCGGCGCCAGCCAGGTGGTGCCGAAGCTCTCGAACACCGAGACCCGAAGCGGGCCCTCTGGCGCCACCGGCAGGGGCTGCAGGGATTGCACCAGCTGATCCGCCTCCTCCAGCAGGCGCACCGAGCGGGCCAGGAAGTACTCCCCCTGCTCGGTCAGCACCAGCTGGCGGGTGCTGCGCTTGAACAGGGGGATCCCCAGCTGTTGCTCCAGCGCATCTATGGTGCGGGTCACCGAGGAGGGGGCCAGGTTGAGGGCGCGGGCGGCCCGGGAGAAACTGCCCGACTCCACCACCTGAGCCAGGATACGGACGCGATCCAGCATGGGTATACCTTTGCAGTAAATGCAAAACTGTTGCAGGTTGTGGTGGTATTCTATCCATGGATGAAAGCGTGAACAATGTGCTCATCGCCCATGGGGGCGCTCATCCAAGGAGTCTTGCCATGTCTCACCGTATCCAGCTCGCCAGCCAGATCCCCGCCGCCATCCAGGCCATGCGGGGGCTGGAAACCTATCTCGGCGGCACCGACATTCCCCTGTCGCTCAAGGAGCTCATCAAGCTGCGGGCCTCCATGCTCAACGGCTGCGCCTACTGCATCGAGATGCACGCCGAGGTGGCGATGAATCACGGCGACAGCCCCCAGCGCTTGCTGGCGCTGTCCGCCTGGCGCGAATCCCCGCTGTTCGATGAGCGGGAGCGGGCCGTGCTGGCCCTGACCGACGAGGTAACCCTGATCGGCGAGCGAGGGCTCACCGAGGAGACCTACCAACAGGCCCTGGCCCTGCTGGGGGAAACCCTGCTGGCCCAGTGCCTGATGCAGGTGGTCACCATCAATGCCTGGAACCGCATCGCTGTGGCGACCCGAATGGAGCATAAACACCCCTGAGGGAGACCCCGAGGTGGGGTGTCGTCTTCAACGGGCCTTACATGAGGCCCGTTTTTCATGGCGGGCCCCAGACAGGGCAGCCCCTTCTGCACTTCTTTCGGTCCCGGGAAGTTAATCATACATTCGTTTGATTAATTATTTTTTTATTCCACCTCGGAATATACGCATCCAGATCAAGGAAGGGAGAGGGCGCTTGTGCATCTGGAGGGGGTTGAATGACTCTTCCTTGCCCTGTTTCTCCCTCTTGAAATAAGGGGTATGGACCGTTTTGATTAATCGGTGAGCGATTTTGGCGGGGAGATAAATTAACGGGAGATGAATTGATGAACTGTGAATTTAATAAATTGGTCGCTGTCAAGCGATTAACATCTGATACCTGTTTTCACCACCCTTGGAACATTTTTGGGATTAATTTTTCATGTTGTTCACATGCCGGTCTGATGCAATAAAATGCGGCATTTTTATTATACCAATAAGCCTTGAAACGATGAGGACATTGCATGAGACCTTTTGAAGTAAAGAGGGGCTTGGGCGCTTTGCTGTTGATGGCAACCGCTGGCTTGCTGAGTGGCTGCGACATGGCTCTGATGAGCCCCAAGGGGCAGGTTGGTCTGGAGCAGAAGTCACTGATATTGACCGCACTCGGGTTGATGTTAATCGTGGTGATTCCTGTGATTATTATGACGGTGGCATTTGCTCGTAAATACAGAGCATCCAATACCACTGCCAAATACACCCCGGATTGGTCCCACTCCAACAAGATTGAAGCGGTCGTCTGGACCGTGCCCGTCATTATTGTCGCCATCCTGGCGGTGATTACCTGGAAAACCTCTCACTCCCTCGACCCCTACAAGCCGTTGGAATCTGACGTCAAGCCGATCCAGGTCGATGTGATTTCGCTGGACTGGAAATGGCTGTTCGTCTATCCGGAGCTGGGGATCGCCTCGGTCAACGAGCTGGCCTTCCCGGTCAACACCCCGATCAACTTCCGGGTGACCTCAGACACAGTGATGAACTCCTTCTTCATCCCCCAGCTGGGCGGTCAGATCTACGCCATGGCCGGGATGCAGACCAAGCTGCACCTGATTGCCAACGAGGCGGGTCAGTACAAGGGGATCTCCGGCAGTTACAGCGGTGCCGGTTTCTCTGGCATGAAGTTCAAGGCGATTGCCACCCAGGACCAGGCCGGTTTCGATGCCTGGGTCGCCAAGGTGAAACAGTCTCCCAAGATGCTGAGCACTATGGGTGAGTTCGATGCCCTGGCCAAGAAGAGCGAAAACCACCCGGTTGAGTACTTCGCCAGCGCCGATCCCAAGCTGTTCGTCAATGTGATCAACAAGTTCATGGGCGGCATGTCCCATGGCGGCCATGACGCTGCAAAAGATGGCGCCATGGACCACGAGGCCATGAAGCATGACGCCGCGAAAGCAGAACCCATGGACCACAAGGCCATGAACCATGACGCTGCAAAAGCAGAACCCATGGACCACGCGGCCATGAGTCACGACGAGCATGCCGGACACATGGCCACGTCCATGGCTGACAAGAGTGTGAAAGCAGGATCCGAGGAATAATCGATGTTTGGAAAATTGACACTCGAGGCTGTTCCGTACCATGAACCCATCATCATGGTTACGATAGCCGGTATCATCTTGGGTGGGCTGGCGCTTGCCGGTCTCATCACTTATTACGGCAAGTGGCAATATCTGTGGAAAGAGTGGTTCACCTCGGTGGACCACAAGCGCCTCGGTATCATGTATCTCATCTTAGGGATGGTCATGCTGCTGCGCGGCTTCGCCGATGCGGTCATGATGCGTGGTCAGCAGGTCATGGCCTCCGCCGGTAGCGAAGGCTACCTGAACGCGCACCACTACGATCAGATCTTCACCGCCCACGGCGTCATCATGATCTTCTTCGTGGCCATGCCGCTGGTGATCGGCCTGATGAACATCGTGGTGCCGCTGCAGATCGGTGCCCGTGACGTCGCCTTCCCCTTCCTGAACAACCTGAGCTTCTGGTTTACCGCCGCGGCCGTGGTGCTGATCAACGTCTCCCTCGGGGTCGGTGAATTCGCCCAGACCGGCTGGCTGGCCTATCCGCCCTTGTCGGGGCTGGAGTTCAGTCCCGGGGTCGGGGTCGATTACTGGATCTGGAGTCTGCAGATTTCCGGGTTAGGTACCCTGCTGACCGGTGTCAACTTCTTTGCCACCATCATCCGGATGCGTGCCCCCGGCATGACCATGATGCGTCTGCCGGTGTTCACCTGGACCGCCCTGTGCGCCAACATCCTGATCATTGCCTCCTTCCCGATCCTGACCGTCACCATCGCCCTGCTCACCGCAGACCGCTACCTGGGTACCCATTTCTTTACCAATGACATGGGTGGCAACATGATGATGTACATCAACCTGATCTGGGCCTGGGGTCACCCCGAGGTGTATATCCTGGTGCTGCCGGTATTCGGGATCTTCTCCGAAGTGGTGGCGACCTTCTGCAAGAAGAAGCTGTTCGGCTACACCTCCCTGGTGTGGGCGACCGTGGCCATTACCGTGCTCTCCTTCGTGGTCTGGCTGCACCACTTCTTCACCATGGGGTCTGGGGCCAACGTGAATGCCTTCTTCGGCATCACCACCATGATCATCTCCATCCCGACCGGGGTGAAGATCTTCAACTGGCTGTTCACCATGTACCGCGGTCGCATCGAGTTTACCTCGCCCATGCTGTGGACCGTCGGCTTCATCATCACCTTCACCGTGGGTGGCATGACCGGGGTACTGCTCTCCGTACCGGCCGCCAACTTCGTGCTGCACAACAGCCTGTTCCTGATTGCCCACTTCCACAACGTCATCATCGGCGGCGTGGTGTTCGGTTGCTTCGCCGGTATCACCTACTGGTTCCCGAAAGCGTTCGGCTTCAAGCTCGATGACGTCTGGGGCAAGCGTGCGTTCTGGTTCTGGATCACCGGCTTCTTCGTGGCCTTCATGCCGCTCTACGTGCTGGGCTTCATGGGCATGACCCGTCGTGTCAGCCAGAACATCGATCCCGAGTTCCACGGCTGGCTGGTTGTTGCCGCCTGCGGCGCCGGCCTCATCGCCATCGGCGTCTTGTGCCAGCTCATCCAGGTCGTGGTCAGTATCCGTGACCGCGAGAAGAACCGTGACTGGACCGGCGATCCCTGGGGTGGCCGTACCCTGGAGTGGGCCACTTCCTCTCCGCCGCCCTTCTACAACTTCGCCATCGAGCCCAAGGTGACCGGTCTGGACGCCTTCTGGGAAGCGAAAGAGGACGGCAGCGCCTATCGCCAGCCGGCCAAGTACGCTCCCATCCACATGCCGAAGAACTCAGGTGCCGGTGTCATCATCGCCGCCTTCAGCGTGGTGTTCGGCTTTGCCATGATCTGGCACATCTGGTGGATGGCCATCGCCGGCTTCGTCGGCATGATCGCCACCTGGATCATCCACAGCTTCAACGACGATGTGGACTACTACGTACAGGTTGACGAGATCGAGCGCATCGAAGGTCAGCATTTCGACAATATCAACAAGGTGGCCTGACGCTATGACAACTGGCGCTCCAGATCACATTCACCTCAACGGTGCCCAGAAAACATGGGCACCCGAAGGTCAGCATTTCGACAATATCAACAAGGTGGCTTAACTCCATGGCGACTGACGTTCTACATCACTCTCACGGTGCCCATGAGGATGGGCACCATGATGCCGGTGCCACCAAGGTATTCGGTTTCTGGATCTACCTGATGAGTGACTGCATCCTGTTCGCGACCCTGTTCGCGACCTATGCGGTCCTGGTCAACGGCACCGCCGGCGGCCCCACCGGCAAGGACATCTTCGAACTGCCGTTCGTGTTCGCCGAAACCATGCTGCTGCTGCTGAGCTCCATCACCTTCGGGTTCGGCATGCTGGCCATGAACAAGAACAAGGTCTCCGCGGTCAACACCTGGCTGCTGGTCACCTTCCTGCTCGGCGCCGGCTTCATCGCCATGGAGATCTACGAGTTCCATCATCTGATCGTCAATGATGCGGGCCCGGATCGCAGCGGCTTCCTCTCCGCCTTCTTCACCCTGGTCGGTACCCACGGTATCCACGTGACCAGCGGCCTTATCTGGATCATCGTGATGATGGTCCTGATCAGCAAGAAGGGGCTGACCGAGCGCAACCGCACGCGCCTGATGTGCCTGAGCCTGTTCTGGCACTTCCTGGACGTGGTGTGGATCTGCGTCTTCACCGTGGTCTATCTGATGGGGGTCATGTAAATGAGTCATTTTGTTGACAATATTGACTGTGCCAGCCACGACAGTGTCAGAACCTATCTGAAGGGGGTCATGTAAATGAGCACTCATTCCGTTGACAATCACGGCGCCAGCCACGGCAGCGTCAAGTCCTACCTGACCGGCTTCGTGCTGTCACTCATCCTGACCGCGATCCCGTTCTGGATGGTGATGGACGGCTCCGCCTCCCATGCCATGGTGCTCGGCACAGTAGTGGCCATGGCGGTGGTGCAGATCTTCGTGCACCTGGTCTACTTCCTGCACATGAACACCTCCTCCGAGGAGCGCTGGAACCTGGTGGCACTGGTCTTTACCGTGCTCATCATCGCCATCGTGGTCGTGGGTTCCCTGTGGATCATGTACAACCTCAACATCAACATGATGGTTCACTGAGCGGGTTGATGTGATGATGAAGCAATACCTGCAAGTGACCAAGCCGGGCATCATCTTCGGTAACCTCATCTCGGTTATCGGCGGCTTCCTGCTGGCCTCGAAGGGGAGCCTGGATGTGCCCCTGTTCATCCTGACCATGGTGGGGGTGTCACTGGTGGTGGCCTCCGGTTGCGTGTTCAACAACTACATCGACCGGGACATCGACTGCATCATGGAGCGCACCAAGAACCGCGCCCTGGTGAGGGGGCTCATCGCCCCCGGTGTGTCGCTCTGGTATGCGACGGCACTGGGCGTTGCGGGCATTGCACTGCTCTACTTCGCGGCCAATCCGTTTGCCGCCTTGCTGGCGGTGCTGGGCTTCCTGGTCTATGTGGGGGTCTACAGCCTCTACATGAAGCGTCATTCGGTCTATGGCACCCTGGTCGGCAGCCTCTCCGGCGCCGCGCCACCCGTCATCGGCTACTGCGCGGTGAGCGGCCAGTTCGACTCTGGGGCGTTTATCCTGCTGGCTATCTTCAGCCTGTGGCAGATGCCGCACTCCTATGCGATCGCCATCTTCCGCTTCAAGGATTACCAGGCCGCCAACATCCCGGTGTTGCCGGTGGTGAAGGGGATCCCGGTGGCCAAGCTCCACATCACCCTCTACATACTGGCGTTCATGGTGCCGACCCTGATGCTGTTCCTCGGCGGCTACGCCGGTTACAAGTATCTGGTGGTGGCCACCGCGGTGAGCGTCTGGTGGCTGGGGATGGCGCTGTCCGGTTACAAGGCGGCGGTGGATGACTCCCTCTGGGCCCGCAAGCTGTTCATGTTCTCCATCGTCACCATCACGTGTTTGAGCGTGATGATGTCGGTGGACTTCCAGCCGGATGCCGCGCCTGTATTGGTGAGCATGCTGCCCTGAGGCAGGTGCCAGCCAGACTCGGTGTTGTGATGCAACGCGGGAAAATCAATAGAATCCAGAGCCGGGAACCTTCCCGGCTCTGTTATTATGAGGCCCGCCCCACGGGGCACCTTGTCGGCTTTCTCGGGTGTGGCGTGCCTTGTCATCCGCCCCTTTCTGTCTCCTCTCCCTGACCTATCGAGGCCATCATGAATGATTTCACCATGACGAGGGGCGAGCGCCGCGCGACCTGGGCGCTCGGCTCCGTCTTCTCGCTGCGCATGCTCGGCATGTTCATGGTCCTGCCGGTGCTGACCACCTACGGCATGTCCCTGGCGGGCGCCTCCGAGGCGCTGATCGGCCTTGCCATCGGCATCTACGGCATGACCCAGGCCCTGTTCCAGATCCCCTTCGGCCTGCTCTCCGATCGCATCGGCCGCAAGCCCCTCATCGTCGGCGGCCTGCTGATGTTTGCGCTGGGCAGCGTCATCGCCGCCCTGAGCGACTCCATCTGGGGGGTCATCGTCGGGCGCGCCCTGCAGGGGAGCGGCGCCATCTCCGCCGCCGTCATGGCGCTCCTGTCGGATCTCACCCGGGAGCAGAATCGCACCAAGGCCATGGCCTTCATCGGGGTGAGCTTTGGCATCACCTTCGCCATCGCCATGGTGACAGGCCCCCTGATCACCCAGGCGGTGGGACTCTCCGGTCTGTTCTGGCTCATCGCCCTGCTGGCGCTGGCGGCCATCGCCATGGTGATCTGGGTGGTGCCGACCCCGGCGGCCCACCTGCAGAATCGCGAGTCCGCCATGGTGCGTGGCGGTTTTCGCACCGTGCTCACCAACCCGCGCCTGCTCAGGCTCAACCTCGGCATCCTCTGCGTTCACACCCTGCTGATGTCGAGCTTCGTGGCTCTGCCGCCCCTGCTCGAACAAGCGGGCCTGGCTCGGGAGCACCAGTGGCAGGCCTACCTGGTCACCATGCTGGTCGCCTTCGTGAGTGTGGTGCCCTTCATCATCTATGCCGAGAAGCACCGCCAGATGAAGCGGGTCTTCATCGGGTGCGTGGGGGTGATGCTGGCCGCCGAGCTGGTGCTCTGGCAGAGCGGCCTGCAACTCTGGGGCCTGCTCGCCGGGCTGCAGCTCTTCTTCGTCGGCTTCAATGTGATGGAGGCCCTGCTGCCGTCCCTTATCAGCAAGGAGTCCCCGCCCGGCTACAAGGGCACCGCCATGGGGGTCTACTCCACCAGCCAGTTCCTCGGGGTCGCCATCGGCGGCAGCCTCGGCGGCCTGCTCTACAGCCTGGGGGGCGGTCCTCTGGTGTTTGGCGGCTGCGCCGTGCTGGCCCTGCTCTGGCTCGGGGTGAGCCTCACCATGGCGGAGCCTCCCTACGTCAGCAGCCTGCGCATCGTGCTGCCGGAGGGGGTCGAGGCCACCCCGGCGCTGGAGCAGCGGATCCGCGCCTGCGACGGGGTGAGCGACGTGCTGCTGGTGCGCGAGGAGCACTCCCTCTACGTGAAGGTGGACAGCAAGCGCCTGACCCGCAGCGATCTGGAGCGGCTGGTCTCCCTCTGAGGGTGACCGGGCCCCGAGGGCGGCCAGGGGCACGGCTGCTATGCTGAGATCCTCAACCACAGGAGGAACCTCTCATGTCATATGTAGACGGATTCGTGATCGCCGTGCCCACGGTCAACAAGCAGGCCCTGATCGATCATGCTGGGCTGTTTGACCCCATCTTTCTCGAATATGGGGCCACCCGGGTGCTGGAGTGCTGGGGGGATGACGTGCCCCACGGCAAGCAGACCGACTTCTACCGCGCGGTGGCGGCCAAGGAGGACGAAGCCGTGGTCTTCTCCTGGGTGGAGTGGCCGAGCAAGGCGGTGCGGGACGAGGCCATGACCAAGATGATGAAGGACCCCAGGATGGATCCGGCCAGCCCCATGCACCAGACCATGCCCTTCGATGGGGCCCGCATGATCTTTGGCGGCTTCACCACAGTGCTGGAGCTCAAGGGATGAGGGCCCGTCGGCGACACCCAAGCACGCCATTCAGCCTGATCTTGGGGCTTCACCATTGTGGCTGGAGCTCAAGGGCTGAGGGCCCGCCGCCGGTACAAAAAGCCCGCCATTTGGCGGGCTTTTTCATTGGGCGAGGGGACGTCGCGCAAGTCAGCTCGGGCGCCAGAAGGGCTTGTCCCCGAGTATGGTGGCCCTGTGCATCACCCGGCGTGCCGGCAGGTAGTCGGCATTGGCATAGTGCTGGGTCACCCTGTTGTCCCAGATGGCGATGTCGTTCTCCTGCCAGCGCCAGCGCACCTGAAACTCGGGGCGGCGGATGTGCTCGAACAGAAAGCCGAGCAGTGCCTCGCTCTCCTTTGGGGGCAGCCCGGGCAGCCGGGTGGTGAACCCCTCGTTGACGAACAGGGCCTGCCGACCGCTCACCGGATGGGTGCGGATCACCGGGTGGCGCAGGGGCGGGTGACGGGCCACGGCCGCCTGCCAGCGCTGTCGCTCCTCCTCGCTGCCGTCGTGGCGGTGAGCCGGGAAGGACTTGGTGAAGTCGTGCTCGGCTTCCAGCCCCGCCAGCAGGGTTTGCAGGGGGGGGGAGAGGGCTGCCAGCGCCGCGATGCCGCTGGCCCAGAGGGTGTCCCCCCCGGTGGGAGGCAGCTGCTTGGCGGCCAGAATGGCCAGCGCCGGGGGCGTCTCGATGAAGGTCACGTCGGTGTGCCAGTTGTCGTTGTCCGGCGGATTGTCGTCGTGGGTATCGAGCACGATGATCTCCTCGGCCTCCTCCGTGTGGGGGTAGACGGGGTGGATGTGCAGATCCCCGAAGCGGTTCGCCAGCGCCCGCTGCGCTCGCGGGGTGATGGGCTGGTCGCGAAAGAACAGCACCTGGTATTTGAGCAGGGCGCGATGGATCTGCTCGAACTGCCCCTGGGTCAGGGGCTCGGCCAGATTGACGCCGGCGATCTCGGCGCCGATATGGGGGCCCAGGGGGGTGATGGTCAGCTTGTCGGTCATTGTCTTGCTCCATGCCAGGGGGCGCGCAGGCCCGGTTCCAATACGAAGGCGATGTGAAGGATCGCGGTCAGCTTGTGGTTCATTGTCCTTCTCCATGCCAGGGGGTGAGCCTGCGCTGCAGGGCGCGCAGGCCCGGTTCCAGTACGAAGGCGATGTGAAGGATCACCATGGGAGCGGTCAGCTTGTGGTTCATTGTCCTTCTCCGTGCCAGGGGGTCAGCCTGCGCTGCAGGGCGCGCAAGCCCAGTTCCAGTACGAAGGCGATCAGGGCGATCACCAGAATGCCTGCCAGCACCACGTCGGTGGCGAGGAACTCGCCGGCGGATTGCACCATGAAGCCCACCCCCCGGGTGGCGGCGATAAGCTCGGCCGCCACCAGGGTGGACCAGCCCACCCCGAGCCCGATGCGCAGCCCGGTCAGGATGTCCGGCAGGGCGCCTGGCAGGATCACGTGCCACAGCACCTGGGGCCGGGATGCTCCCAGCGCCTGGGCCGCCCGCACTCGCACCGCGTTGGCGCTCTGCACCCCCGCCAGGGTCGCCAGGGCCACGGGGGCGAAGATGGCCAGATAGATGAGCAGCACCTTGGAGGTCTCGCCTATGCCAAACCAGATCACCATCAGGGGCAGGTAGGCCAGTGGCGGCACCGGGCGGTAGAGCTCGATGAGGGGGTCCAGCCCGCCGCGCACCGTGGGGCTGAGCCCCATGGCGATGCCCACAGTGATGCCAAAAAAGGCCGCCGCGACCAGGGCCACCAGGATGCGGCCGAGGCTCGCCCCCAGGTGCTGCCACAGGGTGGCGTCCATAAAGCCCTGGGGCCCGGCGATGGTGATGAGCTGTGCCAACACCCGCTCCGGGGGCGGCAGGAACAGGGGATCGACCCAGCCAAGGTGCGCCACCAGCCACCACAGGGCCAACAGGACGAGCAGGGTGGCGAGGCTCAGGGTCAGACGGCGGGGCAGGGGCCAGCCCGTTGCGCGTGCGTGGGTGACATCCCGCTGCCGGGCGAGAGCGAGGGTCATGGGAAGGCCTCCCGCTCTGCGAACACTCGCCCCAGCACGTATTCACGGCGCTCGATGAAGGCCGGGTCGGACTTGATGCTGCGGCAGGGCTCCCCGGCGGCGAAGCGGCGACCGAACTCCAGGGTCAGCCGCTCCATCACCCGTCCGGGGGAGGAGGAGAGCAGCACCAGCTCGGTGGCCATGAAGATGGCCTCCTCGATGTCGTGGGTGATGAGCAGCACCTGGCGCCGATGCTCGTGCCACAGGCGCAGCAGCAGAGTCTGCATCTGCTCCCGGGTGAAGGCGTCCAGGGCGCCGAAGGGCTCGTCCAGCAGGAGCAGGCGGGGCCGGGTGGCCAAGGCTCGGGCGATGCCGACCCGCTGGCGCTGGCCGCCGGAGAGCTGCCAGATGGCGCGATTGCCGGCGCCTTCCAGCCCCACCTGACGCAGCAGTGCCTGGGCCTGTTCGGTGCGTTGGGCACTGGGCACCCCCGCCAGTTGCAGGCCGAGGGTCACGTTGTCCAGCACGTTGCGCCAGGGCAGCAGCCCCTCGCTCTGGAACACCACGCCGCGCTCGGCGCCGGGGCCGGTGACCTGTTTTCCCTCGAGACTTATCTGGCCGTGGTGGCAGGGCTCGAAGCCCGCCACCAGGTTGAGGAGGGTGGTCTTGCCCGATCCCGAGGGGCCGAGCACCACCATCAGCTCCCCCTCGGGCAGGGAGAGGCTGATGTTGTCGAGCACTCGCCTGCCGGCGTACTCGGCGGACACATGAGAGAGCTGCAGCATGGTCGTCTCCTCCGGTTTACTGGGCCACGGCTTTCACGAAGCGATCGGTCACGAACTGGCGGTAATCCGAGGCGGCGCTTGGCACCTTGCCCTGGCTCTCGAGGAAGCGGGCGGTGTCGATGATGGTCTGGTTGACCAGGCTGCCCAGCTCGGCGCTCTGGGCCTTCGCATCGAGATAGGTATTGCCCTTCACCAGAGTGGGGACGTCCGCCTCGGGAACGCCGCTCAGGGCCGCGAGCTTGCCAAGATGCTCGGGCTGGGCCAGCCAGCCGTCGGGGTTGGCGAGGTAGGCCTGCTGGGCGGCCAGGGTACTGTTCACGAAGGCTTGCACCACCTCGGGATGGGCCTTGGCAAAGTCCTTGCGCACCACCCAGACATCCAGGGTCGGCGCCCCCCAGTCACCCACCTGGGCGGAGTCGGTCAGCACCTTGCCCTCCCTGGTGAGCTGGTTGAGGGCCGGGGCCCAGACATAGGCGCCGTCGATGTCTCCCCGCTGCCAGGCGGCGATGATGGCCGGCGGTTGCAGGTTCACTATCTGCAGCGTCGTGGGGTCGATGTTCCAGTGCTTGAGGGCCGCCAGCAGGCTGTAGTGAGTGGTGGAGGTATAGGGCACGGCGATGCGCTTGCCCGCCAGATCTTCGGGTTTCGCGAGCCCCTGCTTCACCACCAGGGCCTCGGACTCCCCAAGCTTGGAGGCGAGCAGGAACACCTCGATGGGCAGGTTCTGGCTCGCCGCCACCGCCAGGGGGCTGGAGCCGATGTTGCCTATCTGCACATCGCCGGAGGCGAGCGCCCGTACCACGCTGGCGCCGCTGTCAAACTTGCGCCAATCCACGGTGGCGCCGCTCTCCCTGGCGAAGCTGTTGTCGGCCTGGGCCACCTTGGCGGGCTCGGCCGAGGTCTGGTAGGCCACGGTGACCTCGAGGGCCTGGGCGGACTGGCCGAGCAGCACTAAGGCCGCGAGCCACAGAGAGATGCCTTTTGCTGTCATGATGCACTTCCTTGTTCGGGGGGGTTGGAAGCCACATCTTTATCTGAACATCCCCGAGTGCGAAGGAACGAGAAGGGTGTTCTCATGCCGTTTGGTTCTTAGAAAAAGAACGGTAAATCAATGATCTGTTTGAGATATGCCGGGAGGTGAATAGCTTGCTCACCCGCCGTCTATCGGGTGGTTGGCGCAAGGGGCAAAGCGCCAGACCCCAGGTGCCGGAAAGTGCGCACAGGGGCAGGCCAGCAGGGAGGGCAGTGACTGGCAGGGGGAAGAGAGGAAAAGGCCCCGCCAGGGTGGCGGGGCCAGGGGATCAGCGCTCCACCAGCGGGGCCGAGCGGTAGCTCCAGAGGCCATAGGTGCGCAGGGCGTCGCGGTAGATGCCGAGCAGCTCCTCCGGGCTCGCCTTGGCCAGGGCGGAAAGGGGCTTGTCCGGGTAGGCGACGCTGTCGATGCGGATATTGGCCGGGCCGCTCTGCCAGCAGGCGATTTCCAGCAGGGTCTGGCCCCGGCGCACGTGGCTCGCCGAGCTCACCAGGGTGGCGAACTCAATCTCGTGGCGGGCGAGGGCATAGCCGCTGTAGAGGGCATTCTCCACCGTGCTGGTGGCGTAGTTCTCTTCGATGATGCGGGAGCGGTCGATGCCCTTCTTTGCCAGCCAGTCCGCCATCAGCTTGCCCTCGGTCTGGCGGTTCTGGGGCACGCCGCCGGTGAGGATGACGAGGGCCGCCGGATCGGCCTGGGCCAGGGCGCGGGTGGTCTCGAGGCGCCCCAGCAGGATCTCGTGCATGGAGCCATCGGGATTGAGGGCATAGCCCAGGGTGACGATGGCGCGGCGCCCCTTCTTCTCGCCTCGTCCCTGACGCTCCTTGAGGGGGGTGGCGACCACCCGGTCCACGGTGGCGAACAGCCGTTGCAAGTCGGCGGCGCGACCGGCGTTGAGCTCGCCGACCCGCTTGAGGTAGCCATCGGACTTGGCCTGATCGCCCTTGAAGCGCAGCCAGGTGGCGAGATAGGTGTTGATGTCCAGATCGTCCGGGGCGGCGGTGAGGGCCTGCTCGAACAGGGCGATGGCCCTCTCCACGTTGCCGTTGTAGATCTGGGCGTTGGCCGCCGAGATGAGCAGATCGGTGCGATAGGGCTCGAGCTGGTGCGCCTCCAGCAGCAGGGTGGTCACCTGCTCCATGTTGCTCGGCATCTTGGCGGTGAAGCCCGCATCGGAGACCCGGGCGGGGGAGTGGAAGATGCGGGCGGCGTCTGCCAGCAGCTGGTCCACCACCTGGCGCTTGCTGATGTACTGATCGTAATTCTGCTCCTTTTGCAGGGAGCGCACCGGGGCGGCCCAGGCATCGGATGCGACAAAGAGCGGCAGCGCCAGCAGGCTGGTGAGGGTCAGGGCAATCGCGGTTTTCTTCATCATGGGGCTCCCCCTGGGGTGAGGGGCGCGATACCGTGGCTCGTCCCCTGAATGCTTTTCCAATAAAAACAGATGCTTGGTTTGCTGCCTACTCTACTCCCTTCCCGATGAAAAAAACGTGAACCCTTACGGTTATCCCGATGGTGCCCTCAGCGCAGCCCCAGCCGCTCCTGCAGGAAGGCCAGCCAGGCCTCCACCTTGGCGGGCAGGTGGCGGCGCCTGGGATAGACGCACCAGATGCCGTGCTCGGGCAGGGCATGGTCAGGCAGCACGGGCACCAGCCGGCCGGCGGCGAGATCCCGCGCCACGATGAAGTCCGGCATGTTGCCGATGCCGAGCCCCGCCAGCAGCGCGGTGTGGATGGCGTCGCTGTTGTTGACCTCGAAATTGCCCCTGGGGGTGATGGCCACCTCCCCCTCGGGCCCGTGCAGCCGCCACTGGGTGCCGCCGCGAAACAGGGAGTAGAAGAGGCAGTTGTGGCGCTCGAGATCGACCGGGGTGCGGGGCGTGCCGGCCTGCGCCAGGTAGGCGGGGGCGGCGCACAATGTGCTGAGACAGGGGGCGAGGCGGCGGGCCACCAGGCTCGAATCCTCCAGCTCGCCGATGCGCACCGCCACGTCGAACCCCTCGGCCACCAGATCCTGCTGGGCATCGCTCATCTCGAGCTGCAACTGCACCTCGGGGTGGAGGGCGAGAAACTCGGGGACAAGGGGGGCTATGTGGCGCCGGCCATAGACCATGGGCACAGTCACCCGCAGCAGGCCGCGGGGGGCCGATTGCAGGGCGCCGATGGCATCTTCCCCGTCGCAGGCCAGGCGCACCGCATGGCGCACCGTCTCGAAGTAGCGCTCCCCCGCCTCGGTGAGGGTGAGGGAGCGGGTGGTGCGATAGAGGAGCTGGCAGCCGAGGGCCTGCTCGAGCTGGCTCACCTTCTTGCTCAGCACCGACTTGCTGAGACCGAGCTGACGGGCGGCGCCGGAGAAAGAGCCCGACTCCACCACGGCGACGAAGGCCGGGAGCAGGGCGAAGGCTTCCTGGTTCATGTTGTTCTCGATATGGAAACAATGTTGTTCCAGAAGCGTGGATTATCCCCAAATCAAAAACAATTTACCCTGCTCGTCAGTTCAACCAAGGAGCAACCCCATGATCCCCCCTCTTGTTGACCGCGGCCCCGACCGCCCCGCCCTCGGCCAGACACTCGGCCAGAGCATAGGCGCCCTGGCCGCCTTCGTTGCTGGCCTGCTGCTGGCGCTGATGATCGCCCAGAACGGCGCCCTGGCCCACGCCACCGACCCCTGGCTCGCGAGCTGGCTGGCCCATGGGGTCGGCAGCCTGGTGGCCGGGCTCCTGTGGTGGCTCTCCCCAAGGCCCCCGACGCCGGAGGCGGCCCCGCCCTGGGCCTGGCTCGGCGGTCTGCCGGGGGCGCTTACCGTGGTGCTGGCGGCCCTGTGCCTCAACTCCCCCCTCGGCATGGCGGGCACCCTGGCCCTGCTGCTGCTCGGTCAGCTGCTGTTTGGTGCCCTGTGCGATGGCCTCGGCTGGCTCGGGCTGGCCCGCCGCCGCCCCTCGGGGAAGGACGCGCTCGCCGCCTTGCTGGTGCTGGCCGGCGCCCTGTTTATCGTGCTCTGCTAGGAGAAACACCATGACCCTATTGATCCTGCTGGGACTGCTCGCCGCATTGCTGGTGCTGGCTGGCGCCCTGTTTATCGTGCTGCGTTAGGAGAAACACCATGACCATATTGATCCTGCTGGGACTGCTGAACGGCGTGGCGGTGAGCCTGTCGCGCACCCTCAATGGCCGCCTCGCCAGCGCCCGGGGCACCATGACGGCTTCCCTTGCCAACCACCTGCTCGGCTTCGGGTTGCTCGGCGCCCTGCTCATCCTCAAGGGGGCGCCCTGGGAGCGGCTCGCCGGGCTCGACCCCTGGCTGCTGCTCGGCGGCGTGCTGGGGGCGCTGTTCGTCGCCATCAGCAGCTGGGCCATAGGCCGGGTCGGCGCCCTGGCCTGCGCCCTGCTCATCGTCACGGGCCAGCTGGCGGGGGGCGCCCTGCTCGATGCCCTGGCCGGACGGCTGGCAGCGAGCGATCTGCTCGGCATCCTGCTGGTGCTGGCGGGCGCCGCGCTGCAACGCTGGCAGGCCGGCAAGCCGCGCTCCCGAGGATGAGCGGTGCGGCGATGGCCTGGGTAAACCGGCAGGGATGACAAGAGCGCCACCCTTGTCTGGATGCAAAAGGCTGCTCGCCAACCGGATCAGGGCCTAGGCGAAAGGGAAAAGGCGAAAGAGAGGGAGGGAAAGGAAGAAAAAGGAAGGCAAAGGAGAACAAAGAAAGAGAGCCCGCCTATAAGCCAGGGCCGGCCCAAAAAGCAGAACACCGGCGCTTGGCCGGTGTTCTGGGATCACAGGGTCGCACCCCTGCTCGGGGCGTCGCGGCCATACGCAGCTTAGGCGTAGAAGGCCTCGACAGTGCCCTTGACGGTGATCAGCATGGCATTGCCGTAGCGATCCTTGGCCTTGGGGGAGGGGATCTTCACCCAGCCTTCGCTGATGCAGTACTCCTCGACATTGGTGCGCTCCTTGCCGTTCACGCGAATGCCGATCTCGTGCTGGAAGCACTCTGCCACATGGTGCGGGCTGCGCGGGTTGGCCGCCAGGCGGTCGGGCAGTGCAGGTTTGTTGTCGCTCATTTTATAGACCTGAGTTTGATAAAAAGTGGGTCATTGTAGGCAATGCCCGCCATGGGCTCAAGGCTGGCGACCCGCAACTTCACCTTCACTTCACCGAGCGGGAATAAGGTAGGCCAACGTTTTCAGTTGGAGCTTCACCCTATGCCCACCATAGTCACCCACGCCGCCGTACCCCTCTGCCTTGGGCTCGGGCTTGGCAGCCGGATCATCCCGCCGCGCCTGCTGCTGGCGGGGGTTGCCATCGCCATGCTGCCCGATGCCGATGTGCTCGCCTTTAAACTGGGGGTCGCCTACGGCCATGTCTTTGGCCACCGCGGCTTTACCCACTCCCTGCTGTTCGCCTTTGCCCTGCCCACACTGGCCATGCTGTTTCACCGCCAATTTCGGGCGAGCGTCGCCACCGTCTGGTTGTTTCTGCTGGTCTCTTTGCTCTCCCACAGCCTGCTCGATTCCCTCACCACCGGCGGCAAGGGGGTTGGCTGGCTCTGGCCATGGCGTGACGAACGCTTCTTCGCCCCCTGGCAGGTGATCCGGGTTGCCCCCTTCAAGCTGGAAGCCTATCTCACCGCCCGAGGTGAGGCGGTGATCCTCTCCGAGCTCTACTGGGTCTGGCTGCCGGGGGTAGCCTTGATGTCGGGATTGATTTTGTTGCGACTCATTGTGGTAAATCGATATCCGCAGCAGCAATCCAGCCGGTAGTGACCCTCTTGCCGTGAAACGCCACTTTGTAGCGGGCATACGGAAAACTGAAATCAAGTAGGTGTACCCGATCACCCTTGATGAGGTAACTCTTTCGTGGGTTCTCGCTCTCGGCGCTGGCATAAAAAGAGGCTCGTGGCACACCGACTGTCAGGTAGATATCCGGTGTTTTGCTATTGCAGTCGATAGCGGCAATCTCGGCCGGATGTAGAGTTTCGATACAGAAATTGGCGTAATTCTCCCGCTCGCTGACAAGCGTCATCTCACCGTCAGCGTTGAGCTGATAGGTACGATCAATATATCTGGGGCCAGATTTCATCGAACTCTCAATCTTGTCTGACATCAGTTCTGGATTGGCAATTTCATTATCGGTCGCGAGCGAGCAATCGCTGCCAACCAGTCTCACCAGACGGTAGAATATATTTACCCCGCCATAACCCGAGCTCACCGGGAGTGTCAGCAGACTAAAGTGTGGATAGTCGTAGCGTTGCACGGTACTTTTGATATCCCCCATACCATCCTGCTCAAAAGTGAGCATTTGATTGGCGCAGCTTAGAGTTATCTTTTTTTCTTGCTGGCTCAGCTGCGCCTGCTTGGCTAGTGAAACGGTATGGTTCTGATCAGGTGAAATTGCAACTGATACGGGATCAAGTGCCAGGGTATGGGTTGAAAATAGAAGTAGTAAAAGCAGGTATACAATCATTATTTGCCTAATAGATAAATGTAAAGAAACTGGGACGCCCCCCTTTTTTGTGCTGGCTTTGTAGCATCTTGTTCAGAAAGGTGGGTGTCCTGATTTTACGGCAACCTGTCATGCGCTATTTTAACTGTGGTACGCCGTCAATATTTTCAAGCCACTTATTTATAGATGCGGTTTGTTTTTCTGAAATTTTACCTTTCGAAACAATAGTGCTTCTGACACCAGCCAGGAACTCAGTTTTCTCTTCCGGCAATTTTGCTATAGCCACATCAATCCAAAATAAATAGTTGTATATTTTTTGCAGCGTTTCTGGACGGAGGTTTTCGGGGGCTTTAGCTGCAATATTATTTATATGGCGAATATCAGCTTCCGAAAGTCGCTGACTATTGTGTTTTTCATAGTATTTTTTCAACACTGAGTATGAACATTTGAGTTCGCCAACAAGCTTCGATTCTCTTAGCATTAAGTACTCAATCGCTCTTTTCTCTGGATTGTCCGCAAGTACACCCCCTCCGCCACCATAACCACCGCCTTCTCGATCATTTTTTGGGAAAGTAAATTTGGTTAAGTCTGGAATCCCGGATAACGAACCTTCCCCAGCATTATTCTTTGCGCAGGTTGGCCCTGCGTATGACAACTCTCCTGTCTCTAAATGTTCTAAGACATAAGCTTTCAGAGAGGTTAAATACTGTGGGCAGAAGTCACACTTTCTGGTAGTTTCAGTCAGATCACGTCTAATCACCTGATACCGCATACTGCACTCCTTTAGTGCATAACGTCTGGCACAATTGCCGAAGCTCGGTTGTTGCCCCTTGTTATGTGCAGTCGTACAATTTTAAAACATGCTAACACCCAAGCCGCGAACAACAAAATTTGGACTCCCATCTCTTGTGTTCTGTCGATACAACATCTTGCTCAGAAAGATGGGTGTCCTAATTTTTTAACGAATCACAAAGATATTGAATGGCATAGTAAGCTAAGCTTTCTCTATTCCAGACATTATCAAAGCCATTTTACTGATTAGTTCTCCTTCGGTAGGTAAATGAACATCAACAAGTATTAGTCCATACTCTTTAAACTTTTCAATCCGCTGTTTAGTTTCCATGTAATCACTGCAGATGTTTTTAGGGAATTCCTTTCTTGACAAATAAAGCTCTGCATAATTCCCTGATTTTAAGTAGAAAGTTGTCTGGGTATATTTGAATAGATGTTTTAGGTCTTCTTTTATCCAATCAACCCTAACGTTTTTCATTCTAGTTAATTTTAGGAAATTTAAAAGCTCCTCTCTTTGGATAACTAAACTATCGGCACCAAGTTTCCATGCCTGCATAGACAAGTAACTACCTAAAATCCTGTGTAGTCTTACTTGTGCCTCACGATATACATCTTCACTAGCTGCCATAAATTCTCCTGCAGTACTATTGTGATATAAGTATTAATTTGATTCTAAGGGGTGTTTACATCTAAAGTGAACATAATTAAATGATTGTTTTGTTATTTGATTAATTGCTTGGTATGAGGTGGTTTTGAACAGTGTGTTTCTATAAGTTCACTGTGCATGTAATTTCCTATTAGGCAGTTTTCTCATGACTTCTTTCATTGTTTAGTTGGCGTTTACCTTCTTCTACTAAAATAAATGCTAGCTAGGAAGATAGTTATTAAAATTCCCTAGAAATATTTATCTTCGGAAACGCTACCGCCCCTGAGTTACAGTCCCCAGTCTGCTGCTTTTAACCTGTGTTATGTCAGCAATCATTCCTATGATGCTCTCCCACAAGATGGATCGTCGTTTGGCTATCTTAAGGGCCCTGAACGAGGCATGGGAAGGGGTGGTTGATAGAAATCTGAGCGGGTTCAACCAATTAGTGATAAACAGCTGCTTTAAATGGGTTGTTGGGTTAGTAGAGAGAGTGCGGAAATTCCCCTCACCCCAGCCCTCTCCCAGAGGGAGAGGGTGCTTGTTCACTGTTGCACGGTAGCCTCAGGCGGGCACGGTTTTGATCCCCCTCCAAGCTGCCGAGTCGAGCTCAATGGGTCAGGAGCGCCGTCAGGGATGACGGCGCAGCCGCAGTTGGTACATGGATGTACCATCTGCGGCGTTCCGTCCGACCCAGAGAGCGAGATGAGGGAATCCGCCGTAGGCGGGCGGCTTGGCGGGGGAGAAGACTTTTGGTGACTTTGGGTCTTTCCAAAGTCACTAGCCTCAGCCCGAAGGGCGGGCGAAACCCCGTCGAGGACGGAGTCCTCGCGTCCCATGCGGCGCAGCCGCATCAAACGCCTCACCGCTGGCTCGGGAGTTCGGATTAACTCCGCCTGGATCGCGAATGTCCGAATACGCTGCGCTATTCGAACCTACGATTCGATAACGCCGGGGGATTATGGGTTCCCTCACCCTGACCCTCTCCCAAGGGGAGAGGGGATAAAGACGCTGGGAGCGGCAATAAGCAGGAAATAGAAAGGGAGCCTATCAGGCTCCCTTTTCTGTAGACACGGCCAATGGCATTTGGCTAATGCCATTCCCTATCGATTGGTCGCAGCCTTCATCCCTTCCACAAACTCCTTCAGGCGAGTGAGCATATGTTCCGGGTTCTTGTGGTGGGTCTCGATGATCTTCACCACGGCGGAGCCGGAGATGGCACCGGCGGCGCCAGCGGCGATCGCTTCACGCACCTGGGCCGGTTCGCTGATGCCAAAGCCGAGCAGGGCGGGGGGAGCATTGAACTCGCGCAAGGTGTTGATCAGGCCATCCACCGGCATGCCGGCCTTGGTCTCGGCGCCGGTCACGCCGGCGCGGCTCACCAGGTAGGTGTAACCGCTGCCGAGCTCGGCCACGGCTTTCAGGGTCTCGGTGTCACCGTTGGGCGGGGCGATAAAGATGCTGTCGATGCCGAACTTGTCGGCCGCCGCCTTGTAGGGCTCGCACATCTGCACCGGCACGTCGGCCACCAGCACGGAGTCCACCCCCGCCTGCTGGCACTTCTCGTAGAAGCCGTCGATGTGGCGCACATAGACCAGGTTGGCGTAGACCAGCAGGCCAATGGGGAGTTCCGGGTACTTGGCGCGGATGCGGGCGAGCAGGGTGAAGCAGTCGTCCGGGGTGGTGTGGCTGGCAAAGGCACGCAGGGCGGCACCCTGAATGGTGGGGCCGTCCGCCACCGGATCGGAGAAGGGAATGCCGAGCTCGAGGGCGTCGGCGCCCCCCTCGACCAGGGCATCGACGATGGCCAGGGACAATTCGGGGGTGGGGTCACCCAGCATCACGAACGGCACAAAGGCGCCCTGATTGGCCTTGTCCAGACGGGAGAAGAGTTGTGCGTAGCGATTCATGACAAGGTTCCTTCTTTCTCGAAAATGTCGGCAACGGTGAAGATGTCTTTGTCGCCACGGCCGGAGAGGTTGACGATGAGCACCTGCTCTTTCTCCGGTTCACTGCGGGCCATCTTGAGGGCGTGGGCCAGGGCGTGGGAGGACTCCAGCGCCGGTATGATGCCTTCGGATTTGGCCAGCTCCTGGAAGGCGTCCAGCGCCTCCTTGTCGGTCACCGAGGGGTACTCGGCACGGCCGATGGCGGCCAGGTGGGCGTGCTGGGGGCCGACGGAGGGGAAGTCCAGACCCGCCGAGACGGAGTAGGACTCCTGGATCTGGCCCTGAGTGTCCTGCATCAGGTAGGAGTGCATGCCAAAGAAGACCCCCTTGCTGCCGTGACCCAGCGGCGCGCCGTGCTCGCCGCTTTCGATGCCGTGACCACCGGGCTCGACGCCGATAAGGCGCACCGACGGCTCATCAATAAAGTCGGCAAACATGCCGATGGCGTTGGAGCCGCCGCCGACGCAGGCGATCACCGCGTCGGGCAGGCGCTCTTCCTTCTCGAAGCACTGGGCCTTGGCCTCTTCCCCGATCATCTTCTGGAACTCCCGCACTATTGTGGGGAAGGGGTGGGGGCCGGCGGCGGTGCCGAGCAGGTAGTGGGCCGATTCATAGTTGGCGGCCCAGTCGCGCAGCGCCTCGTTGCAGGCATCTTTCAGGGTGCTGGAGCCGGAGTGCACCGGAATGACGGTGGCCCCCATCAACTTCATGCGAAACACGTTCGGCTTCTGGCGCTCGCAATCCTTGGCCCCCATGTAGACCCGGCACTTGAGGCCGAGCAGGGCGCAGGCCAGTGCAGTGGCGACCCCGTGCTGACCGGCGCCGGTCTCGGCGATGATCTCGCTCTTGCCCATGCGCTTGGCGAGCAGGGCCTGGCCCAGCACCTGGTTGGTCTTGTGGGCGCCGCCGTGCAGCAGATCTTCACGCTTGAGGTAGAGCCGGGTCTTGGTGCCCTTGGTCAGATTGCGGGTCAGGGTGAGCGGGGTCGGGCGACCGGCATACTCGGTCAGCAGGGACTGGAACTCGGCGACGAAGGCAGGGTCATCCTTGGCATCGACGAAGGCCTTCTCCAGCTGGAGCAGGGCGGGGATGAGGATCTGGGGCACATACATGCCACCAAATTCACCGAAAAACGGATTGAGCAGGGTCATACATTATTCCTTGTAGCTAAAAGCGAAATCGAAACGTCAATTGGGTGTCGCATCAGAGGGCGCACAGGGCACGCTTACCGTTGGCGCAGGGCACTCTTACAGTTGGCGCAGGGCGCCAAAGGTCGCCGCCAGCTTGTGTGCATCCTTCTGGCCCGGGGCACTCTCCACCCCGGAGTTGAAATCAAGGCCCACGCAGCCCACCCGGGCCGCCTGCAGGGCGTTGTCGGGATTGAGCCCCCCCGCCAGCATCAGCCCGGCTTTATCGAGACTTCCCAGCAGGCCCCAGTCGAATGCCTGGCCGGTGCCACCGCTCTGGCTGCCCACTTTGGTATCCAGCAGCAGGCGATCCGCCGGGTAGTCGAGGGAGGGCAGGGGCTCGCCGCTTGTGATGCCGACCGCTTTCCAGATCTGGCAGCCTGCTGGCAGCAGCGGGCGCAGGGTCTCGATATAGGCGGCGTCCTCGTCCCCGTGCAGTTGCACGGCGGCGAGGTTCAGGGCCTCTACCGTCTTGGCGATGGTCTGGGGCTGGGCATTGCGAAACACCCCCACATAAGAGAGCGGCGCACCCGCCATCACGGCGCGGGCGGCGGGAATGTCCACGTAGCGCGGGCTCTTGGCGACGAAGATAAGGCCGCCGAACACGGCACCCGCCTGATGGGCGGCGGCGGCATCCTCGGGGCGGGTGAGGCCGCACACCTTGTTCTGGCCGAGCACCAGCTTGCGCACCGCCGCCTCCAGATCCGGCTCGCTCATCAGGGAGGAGCCCACCAGGAAACCCTTGGCATGGGCGCGCAGCTCCGCCACCTGGGCGCGGTGGTTGATGCCGGACTCGCTGATGACCACCCGATCGGCGGGGATCTCGGCCGCCAGCTGTTGGGTGCGGGCGAGATCCACGCTCAAATCCCGCAGATCCCGGTTATTGATGCCAATCACGGGGGCGCCGAGGGCGACGGCGCGATCCCGCTCCTCTGCATTGCTCACCTCGGTGAGCACCCCTAGACCTAACTCTTTCGCCACCTTGAACAGGGCGCGATAGCCCTCGTCGGTGAGCACGGAGAGCATCAACAGGATGGCGTCCGCCTGATAGTGGCGGGCCAGATAGACCTGATAGGGGTCAATCATGAAGTCCTTGCACAGCACCGGCTGCTTGACCCGGCCGCGCACCCTGGGCAGGAAGGCAAAATCCCCCTGGAAGAACTGCTCGTCCGTCAGCACAGAGATGGCGGTGGCGTAGTTGCCATAGATGTCGGCGATGGCCTCCGGGCTGAAGTCGTCGCGGATCAAGCCCTTGGAGGGGGAAGCCTTCTTGCATTCGAGAATGAAGCGGGTGGAGCCTGCACGCAGGTCGCCCTCGAAGTCCCGATCGCTTGGCACCAGGGCGCCCTGGAAGCTCTCCAGGGGCTGGGCCAGCTTGCGGGCCGCGACCCACTCCTGCTTGGCGGCCACGATTTTGCCGAGAATGGTCTGGTTGATGGACGCCCGATTCAGGAAGGCATCGGGGGAGGAGAGGGGGTCGAGCATCTCGATATCCTTGCTAAGAGTGGTACTGCCTTGTTGGCTGCCGTGAGTACTGACTGACATCATGCCTCCTGATGGCTCAGGGTGGCGAGGGCCTGGGCGAGCAGGCGGGTTTCACCGCTTGCAAGCTTGGCCAGCACCTGCGCGGCCGCCTGCTTGAAGTCCGGGGCCTTGCCCGCCATCACCAGCAGCGGCGCCACGTTGGCGGCGATGGCGGCGTTGTGGGCCGCAGTGCCTTCCCCTGCCAGTATGGCGTCCGTGATGGCGCGGTTCTCTTCCGGCTCCCCCCCTTGAATGGCGCTGACCGGGTAGGTCTCGAGGCCAAAGTCTGCCGGGGTGAGCAGGTATTCGCGAATTTCGCCGTCACGGATCTCGGCCACCTGGGTCGGACCGTGAATGGCCACTTCGTCCAGCCCGGCGCCGTGTACCACCATACCGGTTTTCAGCCCCAGTGCCAGCAGGGTTTCAGCGATGGGGCGCACCAGCTCGGGAGCATAGACCCCCATCAGCTGGTAGCTGGGGCGGGCGGGGTTGATGAGCGGCCCCAGGACGTTAAATAGCGTCCTGGTTTTCAAGGCCTGGCGCACCGGCATGGCGTGGCGCACCCCGGCGTGGTACTGGGGGGCGAACAGGAAGCAGATGCCGAGCTCGTCCAGACAGCGGCGCGCCTGGGCCGGGCTCATGTCGAGCTTGATCCCCATCTTGTCCAGCAGATCGCTCGAACCGGACTTGCTCGAGACGGAGCGGTTGCCGTGCTTGGCGACTTTCAGGCCGCAGGCGGCGGCCACCAGGGCCGAGGTGGTGGAGACGTTGATGGTATTGAGGCCGTCGCCACCTGTGCCGACGATGTCGCAGAACGCATAGTCCGGGCGCGGGAAGGGGCGGGCCTCCGCCAGCAGGGCCTCGGCGGCGCCGGCGATCTCCTCCGGGGTCTCCCCCTTGAGCTTGAGGGCGGTGAGCAGGCTCGCCAGCACGATGGGATCCACTTCGCCACGGACCACCTGGCCGAAGGCGTCGCGAGCGGCGTCGCGGGTGAGAGACTGCCCCTGATAGAGGGTGTTGAGATGTTGATGCATGGGGTCTCCTTACCGCACGTGGCTTTCTGGACGGGTGATGTGGGCGAGGGCCTGGGTCAGCAGGCGGGCCCCTTCCGAGGTCATGATGGATTCCGGGTGGAACTGGAAGCCCAGCACCCGCTCGTCCCGTTGCTCTATGGCCATGGGCATGCCCTGATAGTGGGCAATCACCTGCAACTCCTCCGGCACATAGGTCGCCACCAGGGAGTGGTAGCGGGCCACCGGCAGCGGGCTCGGGAGCCCCGCGAAGGCGCCGTGACCGTTGTGCTCAATCAGCGAGCGCTTGCCGTGGACGATTTCCCCGGCCGCCCCGACTGTGCCGCCGTAGGCTTCGCACAGGGCCTGATGACCGAGGCAGATGCCGAGGATGGGCACCCGGCCGCGGGCCAGCTTGATGAGATCGATGAGGCAGCCCGCCTCGTGGGGGGCGCCCGGCCCCGGGGAGAGCACCAGCACGGCATCGCCGTCACAGGCTTCGATCTCCTGCATGATGCGGCTCGCCGGCAGGCTGTTGCGGTAGATGCGCACCGGATAGCCGAGGGTGCGGAACTGGTCCACGAGGTTGTAGGTAAAGGAGTCGAAGTTATCGAGCAGGAAGATGTTAGTCATGGGGCTGCTCCTTCGAAGTGCGGAACTGATCGGCCAAGGCGTTGTAGGTAAACGAATCGAAGTTATCGAGCAGGAAGATGTTAGTCATGGCTCACGTCCTTATGTTGCTCCTGCTGGGCGCTCAGGGCTTGCAGGGAGGTGCCATGGCTGGCGGCGATGGCGGCCAGCACGGCGGCCGCCTTGGCGCGGGTCTCGTCCGCTTCGGCTTGGGGCTTGGAGTCATAGACCACGCCGGCACCGGCCTGGACATGGGCCAGGCCCGCTTTCACGAAGGCGGAGCGGATGACGATGCAGGTGTCCATCTCTCCCGCGCCGTTGAGGTAGCCCACGGCGCCGCCGTAGCTGCCGCGGCGCTTGCCTTCCACCATGCGGATAAGCTCGCTGGCCCGCAGCTTGGGGGCGCCGGTCAGGGTGCCCATGTTCATGCAGGCCTGATAGGCGTGCAGGGCATCGAGATCCGAGCGAAGAGTGCCCACCACCCGGGAGACCAGGTGCATCACGTGGCTGTAGCGATCCACTTTGAGCAGATCCTTCACGTAGCGGGTGCCGGGCTCGGAGATGCGGGCGATGTCGTTGCGACCCAGATCCACCAGCATCAGGTGCTCGGCCACCTCTTTCTCGTCCTGGCGAAGTTCCAGCTCGATGCGACCGTCGAGATCCAGATTGATGCTGCCATCGGGGTTCAGGCCGCGGCGGCGGGTGCCGGCGATGGGGTACATCTCCACCTGGCGGCTGGCGGCGCAGAACTTGACCGCGCTCTCCGGGGAGGCGCCAAACAGGGTGAAACCCTCGTCCTGTACATAGAACATGTAGGGGCTGGGGTTGGTCTGCTTGAGGCGGCGATAGGCGGCCAGCGGGTCGGGGCAGGGGAGGGAGAAGCTGCGGGACGGCACCACCTGGAAGATGTCCCCACGGCGGATGAAGCCCTTGAGCTTCTCCACCTCGGCGCAGAACTGCTTGTCGCTCTTGTCGATCTGGAGGTTGCCGGTGAGTGGCTTGGCGCCCTGCGCCCCAGGTTGCGGCTGCTGGCAGGCCTGCTTGAAGGCCTCGAGGCGCGCAGTCAGCTGGGCGTAACGCTCATTGAGCTGGCGCTCGTCCTGCTCGCCGCCAAAGAGGCAGGCCAGCAGGGCCGTGCTCTGCTTGATGTGATCTATGGTGATCAGGGTCTCGGCCACATAGAAGCAGTAGTCGGGGCAGTCGTTGCTCCCTTCCGGCACCTCGGGCAAGTCTTCAAAGGAGGCGATGAGGTCGTAGGCAAAGCTGCCCCCCATGAAGAGGGCCTCTTTGCCCTGCGGGCATTGCAGCTCCCGTTGCAGGGTGCGTAGCACGTCCAGCACGCTGCTGCCCTTGAGGCGGCTGTCTTCGTCAAGGGTGCGGTCGGAGGCCGGGAAGTCGAGCTGCAGCTCGTCCGCCACCCGGGTCTGGGTGATGACGGCGGGAAGGCGCTGCTCGAGCAGGCGCTGCAGCGCGGCGCCGTTGCTGGTGAGGGCGCGGACCAGCACCGTGCGGCCACGGCACTCGATGCGCATGCAGGCATCCACCAGCAGCAGGCTCTGGGTGCCGGCCTTGGAGTCGATCTCCACCGATTCCAGCAGCAGGTTGTTGGGCTTGTGCTGGCAGAGCTGGGTGTAGAGCGCCAGGGGATCTGTCACATAAGGGGCATTGAGCCGGATGGTGTCGAATTCGCCCAGGGGTAACCGGGTCTTGTTGCCTGTCATAATGCCTTCCCTTGCATGTGTTGTGTGTAACCGATGTTCATGGCGTTTCTCTCGAGTTGGGATTGGGTTTTCGTCACGTCAGCGAGTTCGCCATCGCCATGTCAGTGCACTTGTCTGAATTGTCGGTTTCATCACAGGTCCATTTGCCGGATAATAAAAAAGCCCGCTGGGGTCAGCGGGCTTTTTCTTTGGGTTCTTAATTTGCTGTCAGATTACAGGTACAGCAACGACCACACGCCCGCATGTCAGGGAGTGTGCCACCACCAGATGGTCAGGATGGAAGTCGTTTGCATGATAGCGTCCTGTAAAAAGATGTTTGCAATGAAGTGCCTACAGAAAACGATAAAGCCGCGGCCAAGTCAAGTCGCTTTTTTGCCTTCTTTTCCCCAAGCAGGCCCCCTGATGAGAGCGAAACAAGCCGATGAGATTCGATCTTCACTGTCATACCACGGCCTCGGATGGCGTGCTGAGCCCTGCCGATCTGGTGCGCCGCGCCGCCGAGAAAGGGGTGGAGGTGTTAGCGGTCACTGACCACGACACCCTTGACGGGCTTGATGAAGTCCGTCAGACGATCCAGAACGAACAGTTGCCGCTGCGACTGGTGAGCGGGGTCGAGATCTCCACCGGGTGGGAGCACCACGAGATCCACATAGTGGCGCTCGGGGTGGATGAAAAAAATCCGCAGCTGGTCACCTTCCTGGCCGGTCAGCGGGCCCGCCGCGAGGCGCGCGCTCAGGAAATAGGGCGCCGTCTGGAGAAGTGCCTCATCCCGGGCACCTATGAAGAGGCCAAGCAGCTCGCCGGTGACGCCGCCGTGACCCGGGCCCATTTTGCCCGGGTGCTGGTGGCGCGTGGGGTGGCCGACAACATGCAAAAGGTATTCAAGAAGTACCTGAGCCGGGGCAACAAGGGCTATGTGCCCGCCGAGTGGCCCGAGATGGGAGAGGCCATCGCGGCTATTCATGCCGCGGGCGGGCTGGCGGTGCTGGCCCACCCCAGTCGTTACGACCTCACCGCCAAGTGGATCAAGCGGCTGCTGGTGGCCTTCAAGGCGGCCGGTGGCGATGCCATGGAGGTCTCCCTGCCCCAGCAGAGCCCCCAGGAGCGGGCCAATCTCGGTCAGTGGGCCAAGGATCACGATCTCTATATCTCGGTGGGGTCCGATTTTCACTTCCCCTCCAACTGGACCGAGCTGGGCCGCCATCTGTGGCTGCCCAAGGAGGGCATGCCGCTCTGGCTCGGCCACCCCGATCACTTCGGGCTCAGCCAGGAGCAGCACGCCAGCCTGCTGGCCAGCCGCTGAGCACAATGGGCGGACACGGATCTTTGGTACGGGCGAGTCTGTGCCAAACAGGTTAAGGTAGTGTCATGGGCCAAGGGGCCCTTGACCATGAAGCGGGCACCCGGCGTGCCCCTATCGCGAGAAGAGCATATGAGTCAGCATTTTTACGTACATCCGGACAACCCCCAGGTTCGCCTCATCAGCCAGGCGGTGCAGATCCTGCAAAACGGCGGCGTCATCGTCTATCCCACCGACTCCGGTTACGCCCTGGGCTGCCAGATGGGCAACAAGGATGCGCTGGAGCGCATCTGCCGTATCCGCCGCATCGAGCCAAACCACGACTTCACCCTGGTGTGCCGGGATCTCTCGGAGATCTCCACCTACGCCAAGGTGGACAACACCGCCTTCCGGCTGGTGAAGAACAACACCCCAGGGCCCTACACCTTCATCTTCAAGGCCACCAAGGAGGTGCCACGTCGCCTCATGAACGAGAAGAAGAAGACCATCGGCATTCGGGTGCCCGCCAACAATATCGCGCTCGCATTGCTGGAGGCGCTCGGTGAGCCGCTGCTCTCCACCACCCTGATCCTGCCGGGCTCCGAGATGGCGGAGTTCGACCCCGAAGAGATCGCCGACAAGCTCGGCAAGCAGCTGGATCTGGTGGTCAACGGCGGCTATCTGGGTGAGCAGCCTACCACTGTGGTGGACTTCTCCGACGACGAGCCCGTGCTGCGCCGTCGCGGTGCCGGGGATCCGACGCCGTTTGAGTGATACTGCCGAGCCCGTACCCGAGGCGGTGATCGCGCCGGGTGCGACGGGGGAGGCCCTGCTTCCCCCGCCCATCGCGAAAGTACTGGGGCAGCCCTACCATGAGCTGCCCCAGGATTTGTTTATTCCGCCCGATGCGCTCGAGGTGTTTCTCGACACCTTCGAGGGGCCGCTGGATCTGCTGCTCTACCTCATCCGCCGTCAGCAGCTCGACATCCTGAACCTGCCGATCCTGCAGATCACCGCCCAGTACATGGAGTACGTGGAGCTGATGCAGGGGCTCAATCTGGAGCTGGCGGCGGAATACCTGCTGATGGCGGCCTGGCTCGCGGAGATAAAATCCCGCCTGCTGCTGCCCAAGGCGCCGGAGCTGGAGGACGAGGAGGAGGGGGAAGACCCCCGCGTCACCCTGATCCGCCGGCTGCAGGAGTACGAGCGCTTCAAGCTGGGCGCAGAGCGGGTCAACGCCTTGCCGAGGCTGGAGCGGGAGATCTTCATCGCCAGCGCCCTGCCACCGGATTTTGGCGCCTTGAAGCCGCTGGCCCCCGATGTTTCTCTGGTTGAGCTCGCCCTTTACATGCAAAGTGTGGTAAAACGCGCGACTCATTTTGAACATCACCAGATCCGCCGTGAGCAGATCCCGACCCGGGTGCGCATGGCGGAGATCCTCGCCATGTTGTCCCTGGGGCAGACCCTGCGGCTGGAGCAGGTGCTGCGGGCCGAGGAGGGGCGCATGGGGGTATTGGTGACCTTCCTGGCCCTGCTGGAGCTGTGCAAGGAGCAACTGATCTGGATCCTGCAGGCCGAACCCCTGGGGCCTATTCACTTTGCCCTGGCTGGCCAGCACGAGGAGAGCGAGCGTGGCGCTGCCCACTGAACGACTCAAGACCCTGACTCAGGGAGGGATGCGTCATGGCGCTGCCGGCTGAACGGCTGAAGACCCTGATCGAAGCGGCGCTGTTCGTGGCCGGCCGTCCGCTCAATGTCAGCGAGCTGAAAAGCAGCGTGCTGGCGGATTACCCTGTCACCAGCCGCTATGTGCAGCTGCTGCTGGCGGAGCTCAGGCAGGACTACAGCGAGCGAGGGGTGGAGCTCAAGGAGGTCGCCTCCGGCTGGCGCTTCCAGGCCCGCCAGGAGTACGCCGAGGAGCTGTCGCGCCTGTGGAGCGAACGGGCGCCCCGATATTCGCGCGCCGTGTTGGAAACCCTGACGCTGATTGCCTATCGTCAGCCCATCACCCGGGCCGAGATAGAAGCCATCCGCGGGGTGGCGGTATCGAGCCAGATCATCAATACCCTGAAAGAGCGCGGCTGGGTGCGCAGCATAGGTCACAAGGAGGTGGTGGGTCGCCCCGAGCTGCTCGCCACCACCCGAGAGTTTCTGGACTATTTCAATCTGCAGAGTCTGGAGCAGCTCCCCGAGCTGGATCCCGAACTGCACTCCCCCTTGCCGGTCATGCTGGGCGAGGGGAGCGACGGTCAATAAGCGGCAGGCCGTCTTGAGAATGAACGTGGTGACGATGCCCGATGGCGCGTCACAGGAGTCAATGTTGTCCGCTATGTCAGCGGGCAGCGATCAACAATCAGGTAAACCCGATGAGTGAAAAACTGCAAAAAGTATTGGCCCGCGCGGGTCAAGGCTCCCGTCGTGAGATGGAGGCCCTGATCACCGCAGGTCGGGTCAGCGTGGATGGCAAGGTCGCCATGCTGGGGGATCGCGTCGAAGTGAACGCCGTGATCCGGGTGGATGGTCACCAGGTCAAGACCCGTGCGGCCGAGGAGCAGATCTGCCGCGTGCTGGCGTACCACAAGCCCGAAGGGGAGATGTGTACCCGCCACGATCCGGAAGGTCGTCCCACCGTGTTTGATCGTCTGCCCAAGATGGACGGGGCCCGCTGGATTGCGGTGGGTCGCCTCGACGTCAACACCTCCGGCCTGCTGCTGTTCACAACCGACGGCGAGCTGGCCAACCGGCTGATGCACCCGAGCCACGAAGTGGAGCGGGAATACGCGGTGCGCGTCTTTGGCGAGATCACCGAAGCCATGCTGCAGCGCCTGCGCAAGGGCGTCCAGCTGGAAGACGGCATGGCCAAGTTCAACAAGATCAAGCCGGCCGGCGGTGAAGGGCTGAACCAGTGGTTCAACGTCACCCTGACCGAGGGTCGCAACCGTGAAGTGCGCCGCCTGTGGGAATCCCAGGAAGTGCAGGTGAGCCGCCTGATGCGCATTCGCTACGGTGACGTCACCCTGGATCGCGGCATCCCCCGCGGTGGCTGGCAGGAGCTCAAACTGCCCGAGGTGAACTACCTGCGCGGTCTGGTCAACCTGCCCAACGAGACCGAGTCCAAGGTCGACCTGCAGCAGGATGGCAAGAGCACCCGCCACAAGCAGGCCGCCCAGATCCGTCGCGCCGTCAAGCGCCACAAGGAGATGCAGGGCAAGGAGCCGCGCGCCCGTGCCACCACGGCCCGCCGCAAGCCGCAAGCCTCGACCCGCAACTCGGGCACCGGCAGCAAGTAATTCCCGCCTCTGCCGCTCAAGAGCCTACCCCGCGAGGGGTGGGCTTTTTTTATGGGCGCTCGGGCAACTAGAGGGAGGCGGCGGCCCTTGACGCCTGATCATAGAGGCTGGCAAACAGCCGCAGTTGCTGCGCGATTTCCGCCGTCGAGCCGTTCGCCCCGGCCAGCCCGCTCTCCACTATCACCTGGATCAGACACTGCTCGCGGATCTCGCTGTACTGGTGGCACAGGGCGGCTCCGGCCGGGGTGGTGCTGAAATGCACCTCCTTGCCCACCTTGGTGCGCGCCGCATAGCCCAAGGTCACCAGCTTCTTCAGGGCATAGGTGGCGACATGGGTGTCCTCTATGTTCAGCACGAAACAGATATCGGCCAGCCGCTTGGGGCGATCCCGGTGATTGATGTGATGGATGAGCAGCACCTCCAGCGCGGTCAGCCCCTTCTCTCCGGCGGCCCCCATGCAACGCACGACCCAGCGGTGAAACGAGTTGTTGAGCACGGTCAGGCCGAATTCCAGCTCGGAGAGGGCGGGGGCCTGGGCCGAGACGAGATGGGCCGATGAGACGATGGAGGGAGACTTGTTCATGGGGATTCCTTTCCTGATGAGATGCCTGGGACGCGCCACGGCTTGCATACCCAATGATGACTTATTGTAGATAAATTATCGATGTTTTATCGATATGTTTGCTGTATGTTAATTGAGTGTTTTGTTGTCGGGGGTTGTATGGGATCGAGTGAGTGTCGCCTCTACCCGCTGGGAGAGCGGGCCCTGGTGCTGGAGGCGGAGCCGGAGGCCGGGTTTGTCGGCCAGCGGCGGATCTGGTGGTTGGCGGAGCGACTTCGTCAGCAGGAAGGTAAGGGTCAGGTGTCGGCTGAGCCGGCGTTGGAGGAGTTAGTGCCGGGGATGAACAACCTGACCCTGGTGTTCGATCCCGAGGTGACCTCCTCGGCCCGCCTAGAGCGGCGGTTGACCGAGCTGTGGCGGCAGGGGGAGGAGCTCGACTTCACCCCGCGCGAGCGGGAGATCCCGGTGCACTACGGCAATGAGGGGGGACCCGATCTGGACGAGGCGGCCCGTTGCTGCGGCCTGACACCGGCCGAGCTGGTGGCGCGCCACAGTGGCGGCGACTACCGGGTCTACTTTCTCGGCTTCCAGCCCGGCTTCGCCTATCTGGGTGGTCTGGATCCGGCGCTGGCCGTGCCACGGCGCAGAGAGCCACGGCTGCGGGTACCCGCCGGCAGCGTCGGCATCGGCGGGGCCCAGACCGGCATCTATCCGGCGGCCAGCCCCGGCGGCTGGCAACTCATCGGGCGCACGGATCTGGTGTTGTTCGACCCGAACCGTGACGAGCCCTCCTACCTGCTGCCCGGCGATCGGGTGCGTTTCGTCCCAGTGGGAGGCTCGCCATGCTAGAGGTGGTTCGCCCCGGACTGCAGAGTACAGTCCAGGATCTCGGTCGCCCCGGTTTTCGCCATCTCGGCATTGCTCTGGGGGGCGCCCTGGACAGGGAGGCGCTGATCCTGGCGAACCGACTGGTGGGCAATCCGGCCGGTGCTGCGGCCATCGAACTGGTGCTGGGGGCGGCCGAGTTTCGCTTCCTGCGTGACGGCTGGTTGGCGCTGACCGGGGCCGATTGTGGCGCCACCCTGGACGGAGAGCCCGTCTGGCACGGCTGGCGCTGGCGGGTACGGCGCGGCCAGCGCCTGCTATTGCCCGCGCCCCGCCATGGCATGCGCAGCTACCTTGCCCTGGATGGCGGTGTGGCCGAGCCCCTGGTGATGGGGTCGCGTGCCACCGAGTTGCAGGCCGCCTTCGGTGGCCATCAGGGCCGGGCCCTACAGGCGGGCGATCGCCTGCCGCTGGGGGAGCCGCTGCACCATGATGGCGCCATCGGCGCCCTGCTGCGGACGTCGGATCAGTGTCTGCGCGTCTTGCCGGGCCCGGAATTCGACGAGTTTGACGCGGCCGCCGTGAACGCGCTCTGGCAGGCGCACTGGCGGCCCAATTCCGCCAGCAACCGCATGGGGGTTCGCCTCGATGGGCCCGAACTGGTCCGCAGCCGTGGAAGGGAACTGCCCTCCCACGGGGTCCTGCCCGGCGTCATCCAGGTGCCCCCTGGTGGACAACCCATAGTGCTGCTGGCCGATGCCCAGACCACCGGGGGCTACCCGCGCATCGGCTGCGTCATCGAGGCCGATCTCTGGAAGCTGGCTCAGGCTCGTCCGGGGGAGCGGCTGCGCTTCGTCTCCCAGACCAGGGAGCAGGCCCTGGCGGCGCGCCGTGAATGGCGGCTCTACCTCAATCGTTTCGAATGGAAGGCTTATGGACAGATGCATTGATCTCAACGCCGATGTGGGCGAAGGCTATGACTCGGACGCCGCGCTGCTGGACTGTGTCAGCTCGGCCAACATCGCCTGTGGCTGGCACGCGGGGGATGCGTTCCTGATGGGCGAGACAGTCCGGCTGGCGCTGGCCAGGGGCGTCGCCATCGGCGCCCACCCCAGCTTCCCGGATCGGGAACACTTCGGGCGGGCCCCCATGGTGCGGGAGCCGGCGAAGGTCTATGCCGACGTGCTCTATCAGGTGGGGGCCCTGGCCGCGCTGGCCAAGGCGGCCGGGGGCCGGCTGGCTCATGTCAAACCCCATGGTGCGCTCTACAACCAGGCAGCCCGGGATGGGGCCCTGGCCGATGCCATCGCCAGCGCCGTCGTCAGTCTGGATCCCAGCCTCAAGCTGATGGGGTTGGCGGGCAGCGAGCTGATCGCCGCCGCCCGGCGCCATGGTCTGACCCCCATAGCCGAGGTCTTCGCCGATCGCGCCTATCTGGCCGATGGCTCCCTGGCACCGCGGGGCCAGCCCGGCGCAGTCATCGACGACGAGGCGAAGGCGCTGAGCCAGACCCTGCGCCTGGTGCGGCTGGGGGAGGTGGAGACCCTGGAGGGGACCCTGCTGTCGTTGCTGCCTCAGAGCATCTGCCTGCACGGGGATGGCGCCCATGCCGTTGCCTTTGCCCAGCGCCTGCGCGAGGGCCTGATGTCGAACGGAATATCGATAAGACCTCATTGAGGAGGTCAATCTCAAGCCACCGCGGTGGCGTCTAGATGGAATGGAGAGGCTCACATGGATGGAAGTGTATTATTGCCACTGATAGGGATCCCCGTGGTGGTGCTAGGTTTTGCTTTGAAATTCAATCCGTTGCTGGTGGTGACGGCGGCGGGGTTGGCGACAGGTCTGGCGACTGGCATGTCCCTGACCGGGCTGCTGGAGACCTTCGGTGAGAAGTTTCTCAACAGTCGGCAATTGGCCACCCTGATCCTGATCCTGCCGGTGATCGGCCTGCTGGAACGCCATGGCCTCAAGGAGCGGGCGCAGAGCTGGATCGCCGGCATCCGCAAGGCCACCTCGGCCCGCATCCTGATGCTCTATTTCGTGTTGCGTCAGGGCACGGCCATGCTGGGGTTGCTGAGCCTGGGGGGCCATGCCCAGACGGTGCGTCCGCTGATCGCCCCCATGACAGAGGGGGCCGCGGTGCATCGTCATGGTGACTTGCCCAAGCATATTCGTGACAAGATACGGGCCCATGCTGCCGCCTGTGACAACGTGGCGGTCTTCTTCGGTGAGGACATCTTCCTCGCCTTCGGTGCCGTCTTGCTGATGAGTGCCTTCCTCCAGGAGAACGGCATCACCCAGGTCGAACCCCTCTACATAGGGTTGTGGGGAATACCGACCGCCCTGTGCGCGCTGCTGATCCACATGGGTCGTCTGCTCAGGCTCGATGCCAGCATTGCCCGCGACGTGGCCGCCTGGCAGGCGGGTGAACAGGCCAAGGCCCCCGGACAAGCCGTGCTGGAGCGTGCATGATGAACAGCCTGATCACTCTCAATGATATCTACTACCTCATCGGTCTCATCGTCATGCTGCAGGTCGGCATGACCCTCTCGGACAGGCATAACCCCAAACGCTATACGACGGCCCTGTTCTGGTTCTGCTTCGGCGCCATCTTCCTGTTCGGCGACCTGCTGGTCAGCCAACTGGGTAGTCAGATTGCCTACCGGATAGTGGGTGTGCTGGTGATCCTGATCGCCCTGCTGGCCGGCACCGGTCAGCTGGCGATGGGGCGTTACTCCCAGCGCACTGATGCCGAGCGGCAAGATTCGGCGGGCAAGCTGGGTAACCGTCTGTTCCTGCCCGCCGTCATGATCCCGGTGGCGACTGTGCTCAGCACCGTACTGCTGGGGCATGCCACCCTGGGGGATTACTTCGTGCTGGATCAGAAGAACATCACCCTGACCTCCCTGGCCATAGGGACGCTGGCGGCCCTGCTGCTGGGCTGGAGGCTGACCGGTGGCACCCCTCTGCAGGCGGTGCGTGAATCGAGACGGTTGGTGGACTCCATCGGTTGGGCCGCCATCCTGCCGCAGATGCTCGCCATGCTGGGCGGGGTCTTCGTGGTCGCCCAGACGGGGGAGTCGGTGAAGGAGGTGGTGAATCTGTTTGTCACCCCCAACAATCTGTTCTTGATGGTGACCATCTACTGTGTCGGCATGGCGCTGTTCACCATGATCATGGGCAATGCCTTCGCGGCCTTTCCCGTGATGACGGCGGGTATCGCCATCCCCTTCCTCATCATGGGGGCCCACGGCAACCCCGCCGCCGTCGTCGCCATTGGCATGCTCTCCGGTTATTGCGGTACCCTGATGACCCCCATGGGGGCCAACTACAACATAGTGCCCGCCGCCCTGCTCGAGCTGGATAACAAGTATCAGGTCATCCTGGTACAGATCCCCACCGCCATCCTGATGCTTGGCTGCAACATATTGCTGATGTACTTCCTGGCGTTTCGTTAATGCGTCATGACGAGGGCCACCCACTCGGGCGGCCTCGTCGCCTCAGGATCATGCGTATTGCTGTGGGGGCGCCGTGGCCGGCCGCATGCCGAAACAACCCAGAAGGATATGATAATGAAGACCATTTTACTGACCGGTTTCGAGCCCTTCGGTGGCGAGCCGCTCAATCCGTCCTGGGAGGCGGTCAGGGGACTCGATGGCCAGCACCTCGGTGAACAACATCTGATCCGGGCGGTGCGACTGAGCTGTGTCTTCGACCTGGCCCTGGCGGAACTGGAGGCCGAACTGACACAGCATCAGCCCGTGCTGGTGCTGGCGGTGGGTCAGGCGGGGGGGCGCAGCGAACTCAGTCTGGAGCGGGTCGCCATCAATCTGGATGACGCCCGCATCCCGGATAACGCCGGGGCTCAGCCCATCGACAGGCCCATAGTGGCAGATGGCCCTGCGGCCTATTTCACCACCCTGCCCATCAAGGCCATGGTGCTGGCACTGCGTGAGGCGGGGTTGCCCGCCGCCGTCTCCTACAGCGCCGGGACCTATGTCTGCAACCACCTGTTCTACGGCCTGATGCATAGGATTGCCCGGGACGGATTGTGCTGCCGGGGCGGTTTCCTGCACATCCCCTATCTGCCAGAGCAGGCGGCGCGGCAGCTGGCGGGTACCCCCTCGATGAGCCTGACCCAGATAGTGCAGGGGCTGACGATCGGCCTGGACGCGGCACTGAATCACGAGCAGGACCTGGCGATCGGTGGCGGCACGACCCACTGAGAGAGGGGGGAGGTTGCCTCGGCACGGTCTCCTTGTTAGCCTTTCGCGCACAGATACAGGAGAAACCAATGAGCAAGGTACTGGATGAGCTGCTGGCACTGCTGGCGCTGGAGAAGATCGAGGAGGGCCTGTTTCGGGGCCAGAGCCAGGATCTCGGGTTGCGATCCGTGTTTGGCGGGCAGGTAATGGGGCAGGCCTTGTCAGCCGCCAAGCAGACGGTGGCCGGGGATCGCCAGGTTCACAGTTTTCACTCCTACTTCCTGCGTCCGGGGGATGCCAACAAGCCCATCGTCTACGACGTGGAGAACATCCGCGACGGTCAGACCGTCTCCACCCGCAGGGTCAAGGCCATCCAGGGCGGCAAGCCCATCTTCTACCTCAATGCCTCCTTCCAGGTGGAGGCCGAGGGCTTCGAGCATCAGGCCCAGATGCCCGCCGGCATCACGCCCCCCGAGCAGCTCAAGAGCGAGCTGGAGCTGGTGCGCCCCTACGAGCAGCTGATCCCCCCGGCTTTGCGGGACAAGATCCTGTGCGAGAAGCCCCTGGAGATCCGCCCCGTGACCCTGGTCGACCCCATTCGCCCGGATGTACACGAGCCGCTGCGCTACACCTGGTTCAAGGCCAACGGCACTGTGCCGGACGATCAGCGGGTCCACAACTACCTGCTGGCCTATGCCTCCGACTTCCACTTCCTGTTCGCTGCCCTGCAGCCCCACGGGGTGTCGTACTGGGAGCCGGACATGCAGGTGGCCACCATAGATCACTCCATGTGGTTCCACCGGGAGTTCCGGCTGGATGACTGGCTGCTCTACGTGGTGGACAGCCCGAGTGCCAGCGGCGGTCGTGGCCTGGTACGCGGCCAGTTCTTCACCCGCGACGGCGTGCTGGTGGCGAGCACCATGCAGGAAGGGGTGATCCGCCGCCGGGGTTGAACCTTGGTTCATCGAGGGTCCATCAACAAAAACGGGAGCCATTGGCTCCCGTTTTTTTATTGTGGTTCAGGCCCTCAGGCGGCGTCCTGCTCCGGTGCGGCCAGGGGCGCTTCGCCCTGGGCGAAGCGATCGGCCCAGAGGGCGATGACGCCGTCACCGGTGACGTTGCAGGCGGTGCCGAAGCTGTCCTGGGCCAGGTAGAGGGCAATCATCAGGGCGATGGAGGCCTCACCGAAACCGAGCATGGAGGTGAGCAGGCCCAGCGCCGACATGACACCGCCGCCGGGGGCGCCCGGCGCCGCAATCATGATGACGCCGAGCATCATGATGAAGGGCAGCATGGTGCCATAGCCCGGAATGGCCAGGTGCTCGGAGAGGAACATCACCGCGGTGGCGCAGGTCACCAGCGTGATGGTGGAGCCACAGAGGTGAATGGTGGCGCACAGGGGCACGGTGAAGTTGGCGATGCCGTCGCTCACGCCGTTGTTCTTGCTCGCCTGCAGGGCCACCGGGATGGTGGCGGCGCTGGACATGGTGCCAAGGGCGGTGAAGTAGGCGGGCAGCATGTTCTTGATCAGCATGGCGGGGGAGCGACCCAGCGCCAGCCCGGTGCCGATGAAGAGCAGGCTGAGCCAGAGCCAGTGCATGACGATGGCCATCACCAGCACCACGCCAAAGGTCTTGAGAGTGGCGAAGACGGTGCCTTCCACCGTCATCTCGACGAAGACCCCGGCGATGTAGAAGGGCAGCAGCGGGATAATCACGCGGGCCAGCAGGCGGTCGATGATGTCACGGCCCTGATCGGCGACCCGGCGCAGGTCGGTGGCCTGGGTGGCGCTGATGCCGATGCCGAACACGAAGGCGGCGGCCAGCGCCGACATCACCCCGAACAGGGGCGGGATCTCGAGGTTGATGTAGGAGCTGAGCTTGATGGCGGCTTGCGCCGTGGGCTCGGCGGCCGTGGTCAGCTGCGGGATCAGCTGGCTCGCCACCGTGAAGGCGAACAGGCCCGCCAGTATGGTGGAGCAGTAGGAGAGGGCCACCGTCTTGCCGAGCAGCTTGCCGGAGTTCTTCGGCAGGCTGGCGATGCCGCTCATGATGAAGAACAGGATGATGAGCGGAATGGTGAAGGTGATCAGCTGACCTATCACCGTCTTGGCCGTGAACAGCACCCGTGCGACCCATTCCGGGGCGTAGAGGCCGAGCAGGAGACCGGCGAGGATGCCGGCAATCAGATTGAGGACGAGTTTCATGGGGGAATCCAGGTGTTGGTGTCTGTTTTGTTATTTAATCTTGATTTTAATGCCGCTTTTTAACACAAATGCCGCATCTTGTCTGCCATCACCTGGTTAACTCAGAGTTAAATATTGTTATCTGGATGCTGAATCACGTCGGGCCCCCTGTCTGGATCGACGGCCGCGATATTGATTGATGGTGGCGGGATTGGGGTCGCGGATCAGCAGGGCATGGAGCCAGCGGCCGTGCACCGCATCGTCGCTGCACCAGCTCTGTTGCAGCTCAAACGGCAGGGGGGCGATCAGCTGTTGCAAGCGGGCCTCATCGAGCCGGGTCAGCAGCGGGTAGTCGCCTTGCGAGGGGGGCAAGGGGCTGCCGGGGTCATTCTCGCCATGGGGGAAGGAGCAGTAGAGGGGCCCCTGGGGTTTGAGCAGGCCGGCGAGGTGCATCAGGGCGGGGGCCAACTCATCCTCGGTGAGGCAGGGCAGCGAGCCGCTGGCCCAGATGCCGTCATAGGGCAGCACGTTGTGCATCTGCTCGAAGCGGCAGACCCGTACCGGCTGGCCGCACAGGCGCGAGGCGGCGCTGGCCTGGCTCAGGCTGGCATCGAAGGCGGTGACCATGAACCCCAGCTCCCGAAAATGGTGCAGATCCTCCCCCGCGCCGCAGCCGGCTTCCAGCAGGTGGGCGCCCGGCTGCAGGCGGGCCAGGAAGGGGGAGTGGGCCTGGCCGATGAGGGCGGGGCGGGGCGCCAGCGGAGCAGCGCTCTGGGGGCCTTGGGCGGGTGACTGTGGCAGTGGCATAGGGCTCGTCTCTAGGGTGGGCGGCTACTCTAGCAAATTTGCCCCCCGCTGTTCAGCTCTGCTGAGGATCCTCCCCGGCCCTGCGCACCATCAGCGCCATCAGGGGCGGCGCAAGAGCGAGGGAGAGGGGTTGGCGAGCAGACCGAACAGGGTGTCGAGCAGGAAGTCGGCCTCCCGAATCAGGTTGATGCGCTCCGGGAAGTGCAGCCAGTTGATGATGTAACCGTCCAGGGTGCAGTGCAGCAGGGTGGCGGCGCGGTGCAGATCCAGGGTCTGGGGCAGGTGGCCGAGGCGCACGGCGTTGGCCAGGGTGATCTCCAGATCCCGGAAGAAGTTGAATGATTGCACGCGCATGTGATCCCGCAGGGAGATGGCCTCTCCTTCCAGCGACTCCAGATTGAACATGATGGTGAACATCTGCTGGTGGGCGGGCTCGGTGCTGATCTTGTGCATCACCTCCTTGAGGAAGCTGCGCAGCTTGCCGAGGGGATCCGGCTCCTGCTCATCCACACAGGCGTCTAGCTGGTGGGAGAGGGGGGCGCACAGCTCCTCCCACAGGGTGACAAACAGCTCCTCCTTGTTCTTGAAGTGCCAGTAGATGGCGCCCCGGGTCAGGTCTGCCGCCTTGGCGATGTCGGTCAGGTTGGTCTTCGCCAATCCCTGTTGGCAGAACAGATTCAGGGCCGTGCTCATGATGTGGCAGCGGGTCTGCTGCGCTTCTTCTTTGGTTCTTCTGGCCATCGGATCTGTACCTGTTAAAAGGGGAAAAAGTTACTTACATACATTTATGAATGTATGTATATTGCCTCATCTTCGCAGTTTTACCAACAGGGGCCCTATAAACCCTGTGGTTTTGTGGTTTTTTTTTGTTTGAAACAGAGGCTCAGAAACTCCATGCATAAACACATTCTCGCACGTTCGGTGGGCCTTGCCTTGTTGGCAAGCGGCCTGCTGGCTGGTTGTGGCGACAAGGGCGAGGCCGGGCAAGGGGCGGGCGAGATGCCGCCTGCCGCCGTGGACGTGGTCACTCTCCATGCCGCACCGCTGCAACTCATGTCCGAGCTCACCGGCCGCACCGCCCCCCTGCGGGTGGCCGAGGTGCGCCCCCAGGTGAATGGCATCATCCTCAAGCGCCTGTTCACCGAAGGCAGCGACGTCAAGGCCGGCCAGTTGCTGTACCAGATCGATCCCGCCGTCTATCAGGCCGCCGTCGCCAGTGCCAAGGCCAATCTGGCCAAGGCGCAGGCCAACGAGCAGAGCGCCCGTCTCAAGGCCCAGCGTTATGCCGAGCTGGTGAAGGTGAAAGCCATCAGCCGTCAGGAGTATGACGACGCCGATGCGGCCTGGAAGCAGCAGGTTGCCGAGATCGGGGCCGCCAAGGCCGCCCTGCAGAGCGCCAACATCAACCTGGCTTATACCAGGATCACCGCCCCCATCAGCGGCCGCATCGGCAAGTCTGCGGTGACCGAGGGTGCCCTGGTCACCGCCCAGCAGGCGGACAGCCTCACCTCCATCTCCCAGCTCGATCCCATGTATGTGGACGTGCGTCAGTCCACCGCCGATCTGCTGCGCCTCAAGCGCCAGGTTGCCGCCGGCAAGCTGACCCAGGGCCAGCAGGAGGGCGCCAAGGTCAGCTTCCAGCTGGAAGATGGCAGCCAGTACGGCGAGCAGGGGACCCTGCAGTTCTCCGACGTGACAGTGGACGAGACCACCGGCATGGTGACCCTGCGGGTCCTGGTCCCGAACCCCCATGATCTGCTGCTGCCCGGCATGTTCATGCGCGCCACCCTGCAGGAGGGCGAGCGCCCGCAAGGCCTGCTGGTGCCCCAGACCGCCGTGACCCGCACACCGAAAGGCGGTGCCACCGTCATGGTGGTGACTGCGGACAACAAGGTCGAGCTGCGGGAAGTGCAGCTCAGCCGCGTGGTTGGCGACAGCTGGGTGGTGGAGTCCGGTCTCGATGCCGGCGAGAAGGTGATAGTGGCCGGTCTGCAGAAGGTCAAACCCGGTGCCCTGGTGGCGCCCGCTGAGCGCACCAGCACCACCACGACAGCACAAGCCGATCAGACCCAGGTCACCAAGCAGTAGGATGGAGTAGTCGCCTCATGGCACGATTTTTCATAGACAGACCCATTTTCGCCTGGGTGATTGCCCTGGTGATCATGTTGGCCGGGGCCATGGCCATCATAGGCCTGCCGGTCGCCCAGTACCCGACCATAGCCCCGCCGGCCGTCGGCATCTCCGCCAGCTACCCGGGGGCGTCCGCCAAGACGGTGGAAGACTCGGTGACCCAGATCATCGAGCAGAACATGACGGGGCTGGATCACCTGCTCTACATGTCTGCCCAGTCGGATTCTTCCGGCAACGTCAGCGTGACCCTCACCTTCAAGCCGGGTACCGATCCCGACATCGCCCAGGTGCAGGTACAGAACAAGCTGCAACAGGCCATGTCGCTCCTGCCCCAAGAGGTGCAGCAGCAGGGCGTGCGGGTCCAGAAGACCTCCAGCAGCTTCCTGATGGTGGCCGCCTTCATCTCCACCGACGGCACCATGACCAACGATGACCTGGCGGACTATGTGGTGGCCAACATCAAGGAGCCCCTGAGCCGTCTGGACGGGGTGGGTGACATCACCTTGTTCGGCAGCCAGTACTCCATGCGCGTCTGGCTCGATCCCCACAAGCTCAACCGGGTGCAGATGACCCCGGCCGACGTGCAGGCCGCCATCCAGGCCCAGAACGCCCAGGTGGCCTTCGGCAAGCTGGGTGGCACCCCTGCGGTGAGCGATCAGCAATTTACCGCCACCATCATGGGCCAGACCCGGCTCTCCACCGTGGAGGAGTTCAACAACATACTGCTGCGGGTGAACCAGGACGGCTCCAAGGTGCTGCTGAAAGACGTGGCCCGGGTCGAGCTCGCCGGTGAAAACTACGACGCGACCGCGCTCTACAACGGCCAGGCCACGGCGGCGGTGGCCATCAAGCTGGCGACCGGTGCCAACGCCCTGGACACCGCCGAGCATGTCCGGGCCAAGCTGGGTGAGCTCTCCGAGTACTTCCCGGCCAACATGGAGATCGTCTACCCCTACGACACCACGCCGTTCGTGAAGATCTCCATCGAGGAGGTGGTGCAGACGCTGATCGAGGCCATCTTCCTGGTGTTCTGCGTCATGTATCTGTTCCTGCAGAACTTCCGGGCGACCCTGATCCCGACCATAGCGGTGCCCGTGGTACTGCTCGGTACCTTCGGGGTCATGGCGGCCTTCGGCTTCTCCATCAACACCCTGACCATGTTCGGTCTGGTGCTGGCCATCGGCCTGTTGGTGGATGACGCCATCGTGGTGGTGGAGAACGTGGAGCGGCTGATGAGCGAGGAGGGACTCTCCCCGCTGGAGGCGACCCGCAAGTCCATGACCCAGATCACCGGCGCCCTGGTGGGCATCGCCCTGGTGCTGTCGGCGGTGTTCGTGCCCATGGCCTTCTTCGGCGGCTCGACCGGTGCCATCTATCGCCAGTTCTCCCTCACCATAGTCTCGGCCATGGTGCTCTCTGTGCTGGTGGCGCTGATCCTGACCCCGGCGCTCTGTGCCACCCTGCTCAAACCCATGAAACACGGGGAGTTCGGTGCCCAGCGCGGCTTCTTCGGCTGGTTCAACCGCTTCTTCGACACCAACGCCAACCGTTACCAGAACGGCGTGCGCAAGGTGATCAAGCAGGGGACCCGTTACAGCATCATCTACCTGGCCATGCTGGCGGTGCTGGCGGTGCTCTTCATGCGCCTGCCCACCTCCTTCCTGCCGGAAGAGGATCAGGGGGTCATCATGTCCATGGTGCAGCTGCCGGTGGGGGCCACCAAGGAGCGTACCGAGGTGGTGCTGGCCGACATGCGCGACTACTTCCTCAAGAACGAGAAGGAGAACGTCGATTCGGTGCTGACGGTGGCGGGCTTCAGCTTCGCCGGTAGCGGCCAGAACAGCGGCATGGCCTTCATCAAGTTGAAGGACTGGAGCGAGCGTCAAGGGGAAGAGCGCAGCGCCAACGCCATCATAGGCCGCGCCATGGGCTATCTGTTCAGCATCAAGGAGGCCCAGGTGTTCGCCTTCAACCTGCCTCCCATCCCTGAACTCGGCACGGCCACCGGCTTCGACTTCTTCCTGCAGGACCGCGGTGGTCTGGGGCACGAGAAGCTGATGCAGGCTCGTAACCAGTTGCTCGGCATGGCGGCGCAGGATCCCAACCTGGTGCGGGTACGCCCGAACGGGATGGAAGACACGCCCCAGCTCGACATCAAGATCGATTACGAGAAGGCGCTGGCCCAGGGGCTCTCCATCAGCGACATCAACAACACCCTGTCGGCGGCCTGGGGCTCCTCCTATGTGAACGACTTCGTCGACAGAGGCCGGGTCAAGAAGGTCTACCTGCAGGCGGATGCCCCCTTCCGGATGAACCCGGAGGATCTCAAGCTGTGGTACGTGCGCAACAGCGCGGGCCAGATGGTGCCCTTCTCCGCCTTCGCCAGCACCGAGTGGAGCTTCGGCTCGCCCCGTCTGGAGCGTTACAACGGCGTCTCCGCCATGGAGATAGTCGGTGAAGCGGCGCCGGGCAAGAGTACGGGTGACGCCATGGCGGCCATAGAGCAGATGGTGAAACAGCTGCCGGAAGGCATCGGCATCGAGTGGACCGGGCTCTCCTTCCAGGAGCGTCAGGCGGGTTCCCAGGCGCCGGCGCTCTACGCCATCTCGCTCTTGGTGGTCTTCCTCTGTCTGGCGGCCCTGTACGAGAGCTGGAGCATTCCATTCTCCGTCATGCTGGTGGTGCCGCTCGGGGTACTGGGCGCCATACTGGCGGCGACCCTGCGCGGGCTTGAGAACGACGTCTACTTCCAGGTGGGCCTGCTCACCACTATCGGGCTCTCGGCCAAGAACGCCATCCTGATCGTGGAGTTCGCCAAGGAGCTCCATGACAAGGGGATGAAGCTCGGCGATGCGGTGGTGGAAGCCTCCCGTCAGCGTCTGCGTCCGATCCTGATGACCTCCCTCGCCTTCATCCTCGGCGTCTTGCCGCTGGTGATAAGCACAGGTGCCGGCGCCAGCAGCCGCAACGCCATCGGCACCGGTGTCATGGGGGGGATGATCACCGCGACCGTGCTGGCCATCTTCTTCGTGCCGCTCTTCTTCGTGCTGGTGATGCGTTACTTCACCAAGCAGAGTTCAGCCGAGGAGCGCGCCGCGCTGACCAAGGAGACCCAACATGACTAAGACCCTGGTCGCCCTGAGTGTGACGCTGCTGCTGGGGGCCTGCTCCATGGCCCCCGATTACCAACGCCCCGAGGTGCCGCAAGGCGCCTCCTGGCAAGAGAACCTCGCCACCCAGGGGGCGCTGGCGCCCTGGCAGCAACAGTTCCTGGACCCGGCGCTGCAAAAGCTGATCGACACCGCGCTCGAGAACAACCGGGATCTGCGGCTCGCGGCCCTCAACGTCGAGGCCTATGAGGCCAGATATCGGATCCAGCGGGCGGCCCAGTTGCCGACCCTGGCCGCCAGCGGCTCCGGCACCCGTCAGCAGGGATCCGACGATCTCAGCAGCACGGGGCAGGGGAGCATCAGCAGCCAGTACGGCGCCGACATCGGCATCACCGCCTATGAGCTGGACCTGTTTGGCCGGATCCAGAGCCTGAAAGATCAGGCGCTGGAGAACTACCTGGCGCAAATCGAGACCCAGCGCAGCACCCAGATAGCGCTGATCGCCTCGGTGGCGAACGCCTATCTCACCCTGCTGGCGGATCAGGAGCTGCTGGCCCTGAGCCAGGCGACGCTGGCGACCGAGCAGGAGAGCTATGCCCTGACCCAGCACAAGTACCGGCTGGGGGCGGCTTCCGAGATGGAGCTGGCGCAGGGGCGCACGGCGCTCGAGAACGCCCGGGTCAGCCAGGCGCAATACCAGCGTCAGGTGAAACAGGACAGAAACGGTCTGGCCCTGCTGCTCGGCACAGAAGTGCCTGTGCTGGAAGGGCAACCGGCGACCCTGGCCGAGGTGAAGCTGGCGCCGATCCCGGTGGGGGCCCCCTCCAGCCTGCTGCAACAGCGGCCCGACATACTGGCGGCGGAGCACAGCCTGAAGGCGGCCAACGCCAACATAGGCGCGGCCCGTGCCGCCTTCTTCCCGACCATCTCGCTCACCGCGACGGCGGGCACCGCCAGCAACCAGCTGAGCGGGCTGTTTGATGGCGGCACCGGCACCTGGACCTTCATGCCCCAGATAAACCTGCCCATCTTCGACGGTGGCAAGCGCGTGGCGGATCTGGACGTGGCCGAGGTCGGCACCAAACAGGCGGTGGCGAGCTACGAGAAGAGCATCCAGACCGCCTTCAAGGAGGTCGCGGATACCCTCGGCGCCCAGGCGGACTACCAGCAGCAGCTGCAGGCCCAGCAGGATCTGGTGAACGCCAACCAGACCTACTTCAAGCTGGCGGAGTTCCGCTACGAGCAGGGGGTGGACAGCTATCTGACGAGGCTGGATGCCCAGCGCTCCCTGTTCAGCGCGCGGCAGGGGCTCATCAGCACCCGCCTGGCCCAGCTCAGCAACCAGGTCGCCCTCTACAAGGCGGTCGGCGGTGGCTGGCAGGCCCCCAAGGAAGCCCCGGCGGCCTCCGAAGGGCAGGGCTAGTCTCTCTCGCTGGCACTGTGACAGCCACAGGGCGAACCATCTGGTTCGCCCTGTTTTTTTAGGTGTACATGGACCGCCCTGGTCTGGGTACCTTGCTGCCGAGCAGGCCCGTTTTTCTGACGCTAGGCTTGTCCGGACCGCAATAGAAAAAGGCTCGCATCGCTGCGAGCCTTGCTATGTCTGGTGCCGGAAACAGGAGTCGAACCTGCGACCTTCGCATTACGAATGCGCTGCTCTACCAACTGAGCTACACCGGCTTGTCCCTAGATTCCCGAAAATGTGCAGGCAAGTCAATGAGCCAGGACTGTTTTTATGAGCCTGCTCATGGAGTTACGGGCACACCTCAGAGATCGACGAATTCCGGAATGTGGGCGCGGCCACGGCTCTCGAGAAACGCGAGCAGGGCGCGGGGGGAGCGTGCCAGGATCCGCTCCTCGGGGAAGCCGGCCTCGGTCACCAGCCGGTGGCAGTGGTCGAAATCCCCCAGGCTGAAGGCCACGTGGGAGTCTGAGCCGAAGGTGAGATAGGCACCGAGGTCGCGCGCCGCCTCGACGATGGCGCGGCAGTTGCCTTCACTGCCCGGACGGGAGTGACTGAAGGAGGAGTTGTTGATCTCCAGCGCCACCCTGTATTCGGCGGCGGCCCTGACCACGGCCTGGATGTCGATGGGAAAAGCCGGGTTGCCCGGGTGGCTTATCATGTCGACCCGGCCGCTCTTGATGGCGTTGATCATGGCCTGGGTATGGGTTGCCTGATCGCAGGGGGGAAACACGGGTTCATGGAAGCCGGCCATGATCATGTCGAGGCGCGACTCGTAGCGCTCGGGGAAGTCGATTTCGCCGTCTATGTTCTTGATGTTGGCCTCGATGCCGCGCAGTATGCCGACACCGTCCACCACCCGCGGCAGCACGTGCAGATTGACGAAGTGCCAGAAGTGAGGGGCATCGGCCATGTCGGGGCCGTGATCCGTGGTGGCGAACAGCTTGATCCCCTTGGCCCTGGCAATGGGCAGGTAATCGTGAATGGTGCTGTAGGCGTGGGTGCTGGCGACGGTGTGCGTGTGGGTATCGACCGTATACTTCATCTTCTCTCCCCTCTGGCATGAGGCGCCAGCATAGCAAAATTGGCGGACTCGGGCCATGTGGCGGCCTGCCATACTTTGTCACAAATTACGCCAGGACTGACAAAGTCTGACCACCTTTGTCTGCGAGCATAACCCCATCGATGCAAGCCTGAACTCTCATCGATGAGTCGAAACTGGATGATTCGACTCACTTTTCCCCACCGTCGCCCCTGCGACGGTTTTTTTTCGCCCGCAATCTTCGCCGCCATCCGGATAAAAAAATGCCCAACTAGCATGGCGCAAGTTGGGCGAGACTTAATGTTTAATTGCAGTGGCATAGATATAGAGTCCGGCCTGGCCGCTAAGTTCCCATCTTGTTCCCGCTTTTTTGGTTGAAAACATTTCGCCAACACCTGTTCACATTCTCTTGACATGACTGGGCGTGAAACGTACTTTTTAAACATTCGTTTAAGTGAGGTGTCCAGTGAGTAAAATCGATACCAAAAACCGTATTCTCGATGCCGCCGAGGTGCTGTTTGCCGAGCGGGGATTCGCCGATACCTCGTTGCGTCTGATCACCAGCGAGGCCGATGTGAACCTGGCCTCGGTCAACTACCACTTCGGCTCCAAAAAGGAGCTGATCCAGGCGGTGCTCGATCGTTACCTGAGTATCTTCATGCCGGCGCTGGATGCGCGGCTGCAGACCCTGATGGTGCAGGAGCAGCTGACCCTGCTGCAGGTGTTCGAGAGCTTCGTCGATCCCCTGATGAAGCTGGTGGCGGTGCGGGCCAACGGCCCGGCGCTCTTCATGCAGTTGCTGGGGCGCGGCTACATCGACAGTCAGGGCCACCTGCGCCGTTTCATCACCACACACTACGGGGCGACCCTGCACGGGATCACCCAGGCGATTTCCAAGGCCAACCCGGCCCTGTCGCCGGCGGATCTCTTCTGGCGCCTGCACTTCACCCTGGGCACAGTCGTGTTCACCATGGCTTCCGCCGATGCCCTGCGTGACATCGCCCAGGCCGATTTTGGCCAGCAGCTCGATGTGGAAGGGCTGGTGCGCAACGTTATTCCTTATCTGGCGTCCGGTGTCGGGGCGCCCGTGGAGTCGACCAGGCTCTCCCTGGCCGTGTAACACCTAACAATAATCAACGGAAACAGTGAAATAGAAGGAACTTCGGTATGATCACATTGCTTGTCCTGCTGGTGCTGGCGATAGCCGTGGTACTCGGCGTGCCCGCCATCCGTAAAAAGGTGGTAACTCGTCCCGTGTTCGGCATCTTCAAGAAGATACTGCCGCCCTTGTCGGCCACCGAGCGGGAGGCCATGGAAGCCGGCTCCGTCTGGTGGGATGGCGAGCTGTTTCGCGGCAACCCGGACTGGAAGAAACTGCATGGTTACGGCAAGGCGACCCTGAGCGCCGAGGAGCAGGCCTTCATCGACAATCAGGTCGAGACCCTGCTCGCCATGGTGGACGACTTCAAGATCGTCAACGAGACCAAGGACCTGCCCGAGCCGGTCTGGGACTATCTGAAGAAGGAAGGCTTCTTCGCCCTGATCATCCCGAAATCCTATGGCGGCCGCGAGTTCTCGGCCATTGCCAACTCCACCATAGTCACCCGCATCGCCACCAAGAGCCTGAGCGTGGCGGTCACCGTCATGGTGCCCAACTCCCTGGGCCCGGGTGAACTGCTGATGCACTACGGCACCCAGGCCCAGAAGGACTTCTGGTTGCCGGGGCTGGCCAACGGCAAGGAAGTACCCTGCTTCGCCCTGACCGGTCCGGAAGCGGGCTCGGACGCGGGCGCCATCCCGGACAAGGGGATCGTCTGCAAGGGCATGTACAAGGGGGAGGAGGTCCTCGGGCTTCGCCTGAACTGGAACAAGCGCTACATCACCCTGGCGCCCCGCGCCACCGTGCTGGGTCTGGCGTTCAAGATGTACGATCCGGACAAGTTGCTGGGTGACAAGGAAGAGATCGGCATCACCTGTGCCCTGATCCCCACCAATCACCCGGGTGTGCGGGTCGGCGATCGCCACTACCCCATGGGACTGGCGTTCCTGAACGGTCCGACCTTCGGCAAGGATGTGTTCATTCCGCTCGACTGGATCATCGGCGGCCCTGAATACGCCGGCCGCGGCTGGCGTATGCTGGTGGAGTGCCTCTCCGCCGGTCGCGGCATCTCGCTGCCTGCCCTGGGCACCGCCTGCGGCCACATGGCGAGCCGCACCGTGGGTGCCTACTCCTATGTGCGCAAGCAGTTCGGCATGTCCATCGGCAAGTTTGAAGGGGTACAGGAAGCGCTGGCCCGCATCGGCGGCCTCACCTATCAGCTGGAAGGGGCACGTCGCATGACGGCAGGTTCCCTGGACTTGGGTCAGGCGCCCGCCATCGTCACCGCCATCTCCAAGTACCACATGACCGAAATGGCGCGCCAGATCATGGATGACTCCATGGACATCCACGCCGGTCGCGCCATTCAGCTCGGCCCGAAAAACTACACCGGCTACGCCTACATGGGCATTCCGGTCGCCATCACGGTGGAAGGGGCCAACATATTGACCCGCAACCTGATGATCTTCGGGCAGGGTGCCACCCGCTGCCACCCCTACGTGTTTGCCGAGCTGGAAGCGGCCGCAGACACCGACGTGGAACGCGGCCTCGAGAAGTTTGACGCCCTGCTGATGAAGCACATCGCGTTCGGCACCGGCAACTTCTTCGGTGCCCTGTTCCAGGGGCTGACCCTGGGGCAGTTCAACAATGCCCCCGTGGGAGGGGAAACCGCCCGCTACTACAAGCAGCTCTCTCGCATGAGCAAGGGGCTGGCACTCTGTGCCGACGTCTCCATGCTGATGCTGGGTGGCGATCTCAAGCGCAAGGAGATGATCTCCGCCCGTCTGGGTGACGTGCTGAGTCACCTCTATCTGGCCTCCGCCACCCTCAAGCACTACGAGGATCAGGGCCGTATGGTCTCGGATCTGCCGTTCGTGCAATACGCGGTTGAGCGCAACCTCTACCTGATTGGCAAGGCGTTCGAGGGCTTCTTCCAGAACTTCCCGAACAAGGTGGTGGGCGCCGTGCTCAAACGGGTGGTGTTCCCGTTCGGCGTGGGCTACAAGATGCCGGCAGACGAGCGTTGCCACGCCATCTGTCTGGCCATGATGACGCCGGGCGAGTTCCGCGACCGTCTGACCGCGCTCTGCTACGTGGGCAAGGAGGAGGCGGATCCGGTCGGTCTGATGGAGCGGGCCTTCCAGGCCATGGTGGCGGTGCAGCCCATCGAGAAGAAGCTGGTGCAGGCCCAGAAAGAGGGCAAGCTGCCCCGCAAGATGGCCCTGCCGGAGCTGGTGGCCGCGGCCCTGTCCCAGTCCATCCTCGGCAAGGAGGAGGCCGACAAGCTGCTGGCCGCCGATGCCCTGCGCTACGAGGCGATCCAGGTAGACAACTTCGCCCCGGGCGAGCTGGAAGGCCTGTCTCAACCGAACCCGGTCGTGCACGCCGCCTGACCCCGAGAGTGAACCGACAACCGGCCCATGTGGCCGGTTTTTTTGTTTGTTAACCAGGCATTTACAACCTCGATTAATTCCAGTTAAATGCAATGGCCCCCACCCTTGGGGCAGGAAGCAAGGCCAGCGGAATGGCCCACAACAACAAACTCAGGAAGAGTGAATGAACCTCGCCAAAACGGCGATCGAACGCCCCATCTGGGTGGCGGTCTCGGTCGTGCTGATTTTTTTGCTGGGCCTGCTCAGCATCCGGGGACTGCCAGTCCAGCTGTTTCCCGACATTGACCGTCCGCACCTCAACATCTCGGTGGACTGGCGCTCGGCCTCGCCCCAGGAGATGGAGTCGGAGATAACCGACCCCATCGAGCAGGAGATGCAGGGGGTACAGGGGCTCAAGAGCCTCACCAGCAACAGCTACCCCGGCTTCACCGAGATCGACATGGAGTTTGCCCTCGGCACCGACATGCAGCGGGCCCAGCTCGACGTCATCTCGCGCCTGAACCGGGTCTCCGGCCTGCCGGACAACATCGGCGGTCCCTACGTCAACAACTACAGCAGCAACGACACCCTGACCTTCTTCTTCATCCAGCAGTTGCCTGGCGCCAAGGGGGAGATAGACGATCACCAGGCGCTGATCGAGGCGAGGGTCAAGCCTGAGCTTGAGCGCATCCCCGGGGTATCGACCGTGGAGGTGGAGGGGATCAACGAGCGCCAGATCCAGATCCGCTTCGACCCCTATCGCGCCGCCGAGCTGGGGGTGGAGATACCCGTGCTCGCCAGCCGGGCAACCACCGACTGGGATGTCTCTGCCGGTACCCTCGACATCGGCCGCTGGGAGTACAAGCTGCGCTTCGCCGGTCGCTACGATGTGACAACCCTGGGGGACAAGGTGGTGGACTGGCGGGACGGCCTGCCCATCTACCTGCGGGATGTGGCCGAGGTGCGGCTGGCCCGGGAGGAGAACCCGGTGCTGCGCATCCAGAACGGCAACACCGCCATCGCGGCGCAGATCTTCAAGGAGAGCGGAGCCAATGCCCTGGCGGCGCTGGAGGGGATCAAGGCCAAGGTGGATGAGCTCAACCGGGAGGTGCTGGAGCCGGTCGGGCTGCACATGGAGCAGTCGTTCGATGCCTCCCTCTACATCAACCGGGCGGTGGGCATGGTGACCGCGAACCTGGGGCTCGGCGTGCTGCTCTCCTGCGCCATCCTCTGGGTCTTCCTGCGCCAGCTCAAGGCGACCCTGATGATAGCGATCGCCATCCCCATCAGCATCATGCTCACCTTCTGCCTGCTCAAGGTGATGGGGCGCACCCTCAACATCATCTCCCTGGCGGGGATCGCCTTCGCCGTCGGCATGGTGCTCGACGCGGCCATCGTGGTGCTGGAGAGCATCTATCGGCGCCACGAGCGGGGGGATTTGAACAAGGCCGAGGCGGCGCTGGCGGGCACCCGGCAGGTGTGGACCGCCCTGGTGGCCTCCACCCTGACCACGGTCGCCATCTTCCTGCCGGTACTCTTGCTCAACGACGTGGAGGGGCAGCTGTTCGCAGACCTGGCGCTCACCATCGCCTGCGCCGTCACCGTCTCCATGGTGGTGGCGGTGACAGTGCTGCCGGCGGTGGCGGCGCGCTGGATGGGGTCTGAGCGGCTACTGGATCCCTATGACAACCAGTGGCAGCGCATCACCCGCCACCTGATCCGCTGGACCGGCACGGCCCCCCGGCGCTGGGCCATCATCGCCCTGATGATGACGGGGCCTGTGCTGGCCAGCTGGCTGCTGCTGCCCAAGATGAACTACCTGCCGGACGTGAAGCGTGACGCCATCGATGTGTGGATGAGCTTCACCCCAGGGGTCAACCTCAAGGCCCAGCGCGAAGAGGTGATAGACACCCTGATCGCCCGCCTCGATCCCTACATGAAGGGGGAGAAGGAGCCGGCCCTCAAGAACTACTACATATTGCGCTACCCGGGCGGCGCCCAGATCGGGGTGCGGCCAAAAGAGGAGAGTCAGATCAAGGCGCTGGAGCAGCTCCTGATGAAACAGCTGCTGGTGGGGATCCCCGATACCCGGGCCTTCGGCGGTCAGGGCTCCCTGTTTGGCGGCTTCGATAGCGAGAACGGCATCTCACTGCTGATCCAGGGGGGCGAGCTGCCGGCGCTCTATCAGGCGGCGCGGCAGAGCATGGCCATAGTGCAGCGGGACTTGCCGGGGGCCCAGATAAGGCCTGAGCCCGGGCTCGATTTCACCGCCCCCGAATTGCGGCTGGTGCCCCAGGACAGGCGTCTGGCCGAGGTGGGCTGGGATCGCAGCCCCATGCCCGCCATCATCCAGACCTTCGGCGACGGCCTGCGGGTCGGCGAGTATTTCGACGGGGAGGAGCGGCTCGACATCCTGCTGATGGGTCAGGCCTCCGCCAACCCGGACGAGCTGAAGGCGGTGCCGCTCGCGACCCCGTCCGGGCGCATCGTCCCCCTCGGCGAGCTGTTGCGGGTGGAGCCCGGCCTCGGGCCTGAGAGCATCTTTCGGGCCGACGGGCGGCGCAGCATCAGCCTGCAGATCACCCCGCCTGAGGGGATGAGCATGGAGCAGGTGCTGGAGACCCTGCAGACCAAGAGCTTTGCCGCCATCCGGCCGCTGCTGCCCGCCGGTGGCGAGCTGAGGGTCGCCGGCAATGCCGACAGCCTGCAGCAGGCGCTGGACAACCTGGGGAGCATCTTCCTGTTTGCGGTGATGATACTGCTCATCTTGCTGTGGGGGGTCTTCGCCTCCCTCAAGGATGCCGTGCTGGTGCTGCTCACCCTGCCGCTCGCCTCGGTGGGCGGCGTGCTGGCGCTGCACCTGAGCGGCCTCCTGGTGCCGCTGCCGATGGATCTCTTGACCATCATCGGCTTCGTCATCCTGCTGGGGCTGGTGGTCAACAACGCCATCCTGCTGGTGCACCAGACCCGCATGGCCGAGCGGGACGGCCTGAGCCGCCAGTCGGCGGTGGCCGATGCCCTGCAAAGCCGGATGAGGCCCATCGCCATGACCAGCCTCACCAGCATCTTCGGCATGCTGCCCCTGATGCTGAGCCCGAGCGAGGGGAGCGAAATCTACCGGGGGCTCGCCACCGTCATCGTCGGCGGCATGAGTTGCAGCACCCTGTTCACCCTGATCCTGTTACCCGCCTTCCTCCGTCTCGGAGAGCAGGCGGAGATCCCACAACCCCTGCGCCAGAGGGCCTGAGCAAGGAGCTTATCGATGACGCATATGTTCACAAGGATGATGGTGGGGGCCCTGCTGCTGGCAGGGGGGCTGCCCGCGCTGGCACAAGACAAGATGGTGACCCTGGCGGATGTAACCCAGGGGGAGGCGGGGGCCAGCATCTGGGTCAGCGGCACTGTGGCGAGCCGCCAGCAGGCGGCGCTCAGCGCCGAGGTGAGCGGCCGGGTGGAGTGGATTGCCGAGTTCGGCAGCCGGGTGAAGGCGGGGGACGAGCTGCTGCGCCTGGACAGCGCGACCCTGCGCCTCTCCCTGGAGCAGTCCCGGGCCGAGCAGGCGAGAGAGGCGAGCAACCTGCGCTACGCCCGCGCCGAGTTCCAGCGCCTGGATCGGTTGCACCAGCAGAAGAGTGCCTCCCAGAGCCAGTACGACAAGGCGCGCTATGACGTGGAGCAGGCGGAGCTGGCCGAGCAGCTGGCCCGGGTGCAGGTGCGCCAGATCGAGGCGCAGTTGCAAAGGACCCACATCTTCGCTCCCTTCGACGGTGTGGTGAACGAGCACTTCATCCAGCCGGGGGAGCACGTGGACGCGGGCGAGCGGGCGCTGGAGCTGGTCAACCCGGCGCAGCCTGACATCCGGCTGCGGGCACCCATCGTCTGGGCCAGCCAGCTGGAAGCAAAGGCCAGGTTGCGGGTGGAAGGGGAGCAGCTCAGCGGCCACGCCGTCTATTACCAGCGGGCGGCGAGCGCCGATCCCAAGTCGCGCCTCATCGAGCTGCGGCTCAGGCCAGAGCCGGGCCGCTTCATCATAGGCTCGCCGGTGCGGGTGGCGTTGCCCCTGGGAGAGCAGCAGACCATGCTGCTGCCACGGGATGCCCTGGTGCTCGGCACCGAGGGGAACGTGGTCTATCAGGTGGAGCAGCACGGCGAGGCGCTGACCGTGAACCGGGTGCCGGTGACAGTGCTGTTCGGCGACAGCCGGCAGGTGGCGGTGAGCGGGGCGCTCAAGCAGGGGGACAGGGTGGTGGTGCGCGGCGCCGGCAGCCTGCAGGATGGCGACAAGGTGGCGCTGTTTCGTGGCTGAACCAGGTTTGGCGCCATAAAAAACGGCTCCCGCGGGAGCCGTTTTTGGTGCCGGTGAAGGGGAATTACTCGACCATCATCACCTTGCAGGTATTGGTACTGCCCACGGTTTCCATCTTGTCGCCGTGAGTCAGCAGCACCATGTCGCCGCTCTGGACCAGGCCCTTGGCCTTGAGCACGTCCAGTGCCTCGCGGCACACCTCGTAGACAGGTTTGCTCTCGTCCCCGTCGAACAGCACAGGGGTGACGCCGCGATAGAGGTTGGTCCAGGCCAGCGTCTTGTTGTGGGGGGACATGGCGAAGATCGGCAGGCCGGAGCTGATGCGGGACATCAGCAGCGGTGTGGTGCCGGACTCGGTCAGTGCCACTATCGCCTTGACCCCTTCCAGGTGGTTGGCGGCATACATGGTGGACATGGCCACGGCCTCTTCCACCGAGGTGAAGGTGTAGCTCATGCGGTGGTTGGAGACGTTCAGGCTAGGGTGCTTCTCGGCGCCCACGCAGACGCTGGCCATGGAGGTGACCGTCTCGATGGGGAACTGGCCGGCGGCGGTCTCTGCGGAGAGCATCACCGCATCTGTACCGTCCAGCACGGCGTTGGCCACGTCCATGACTTCGGCACGGGTCGGCAGCGGCGCGTTGATCATGGACTCCATCATCTGGGTCGCGGTGATGACCACGCGGTTCAGGCGGCGGGAGTGGCGAATGAGCTTCTTCTGCACGCCCACCAGCTCGGGGTCGCCTATCTCGACGCCGAGATCACCCCGGGCCACCATGACGGCGTCGGAGCCGAGGATGATGTCTTCCATCGCCTCGTCGCTGGCGACGGTCTCGGCGCGCTCGACCTTGGCCACTATCTTGGCGTTGGAGCCGGCTTCGCGGGCCAGCTCGCGGGCGTAGCGCAGATCATCGCCGCTGCGGGGGAAGGAGACCGCCAGGTAGTCCACGTTCATGCGGGCGGCGGTCTTGATGTCTTCCTTGTCCTTCTCGGTCAGGGCCGGTGCGGAGAGACCACCCCCTTTCTTGTTGATGCCCTTGTTGTTGGAGAGGGGGCCCGCCACTGTCACTGTGGTGTGGATGCGGGTGCCTTCGACCTGCTCGACTTTCAGTTGCACGCGGCCATCGTCCAGCAACAGGATGTCGCCGGCCACCACGTCGTTTGGCAGGCTCTTGTAGTCGATGCCGACCTGCTCCTGGCAGCCTTCGCCCTTGCCGAGGGCGGCATCGAGGATGAACTTGTCACCGATGGCGAGATAGACCTTGCCATCCTTGAAGGTGGAAACGCGGATCTTGGGGCCTTGCAGGTCCCCCATGATGGCCACATGACGGCCCAGCTTGGCGGCGATTTCACGCACCTGGTTGGCGCGCAGGATATGATCTTCAGGAGTGCCGTGAGAGAAGTTCATCCGCACCATGTCGGCCCCGGCGCGAATGATCCCCTCGAGGATGCCGTCGCGATCGGTCGCCGGACCGAGTGTGGTTACAATCTTTGTACGTCTTGGCATGAAAGACTCCGATGTGAAGTTGATATGACTTGAAATACTGCCCCGTCAAGCATGTGGCATGGTGCCTGCTTGCAGGCCATCTGAGTGGCCTTGTGTTATTAAATTACGATACTACACCAAGCCCGGTGGCATAGACAGTCGGGGGCGGACCCCCGAATGATTCAGGAATTATGCGGGGTATCAAAGCGGGATTCGCGCAAACCTTCTTTGACTTTCTTCAGGTTTTCGCGAAATTTCATGCCACGGCGCAGGGTGAAGCCGGTTGCCAGCACGTCCACCAGGGCGAGCTGGGCGATGCGCGACGCCATGGGCATGTAGACGTCGGTGTCTTCCGGCACGTCCATGGAGAGCACCAGGTTGCACTCGCGGGCCAGGGGGGAATCCTTGGCGGTCATGCCGATCACGGTGGCATCGTTTTCACGGGCCAGGGCCGCGATTTCCACCAGCGCCTTGGTGCGGCCGGTGTGGGAGATCAGCACCACCACATCCCCTTCGCTGCTGTTGATGCAGCTCATGCGCATCATGACGATGTCGTCGAAACTCACCACGGGGATGTTGAAGCGGAAGAACTTGTTCTGGGCATCGCGGGCCACGGCGGAAGAGGCGCCCAGGCCGAAGAAGCTGATCTTCTTGGACTGGGTCAGGATGTCGACGCAGCGGTTGATGGCGGAGATGTCCAGGCTGTTCTTGGCGGCATCGAGGCAGGCCATGGTGGATTCGAAGATCTTGGCGGTATAGGTGTCGGGCCCGTCTTCCGCTTCCACGTGGCGGTTCACATAGGGGGTGCCGTTGGCCAGGCTCTGGGCCAGGTGCAGCTTGAAGTCGGGGAAGCCCTTGGTATCGAGGCGACGGCAGAAGCGATTGACGGTCGGTTCGCTGACATCGGCCAGCTTGGCGAGGGTGGCAATGCTGGAGTGAATGGCGGTCTGGGGCGACGCCAGGATCACTTCAGCCACCTTACGCTCTGATTTACTGAAACTTTCCAAATTGTTCGTAATTTTATCGAGGGTATTCATCATTACCACCAGGCATTTTTGTAATTTAACTTCAGTGTCTGTGCACTAAATTCACAGCTCAAGCAGGTTTCCAATCTACTTGATGACTATACAAGACAAGCGCTTATCGGAACTAATCTCGTCCCTACAAAGTATGACTCATGTCTAATTATTTCGTGCTTTTGGTTACAAACTTCCATCTGCCCCTTGAAAACGCTTACAAATGTTGCAAAGCAACAACACTGTGAGCGGGCGCACAGTTGCATTCATCCGACACGCCGCAAGGGAAGGGGCTCGGGTAGTATTGCAACCAAATAATTATGTCGGGACGGTAAGGGCCGCCCCGAGTCGGTAACGAAGGAGTTTGTTATGCAGCATACCCATGCGCTGGTGGGCGACGTAGGCGGTACCAATGCCCGGCTGGCCCTCTGCGAGCTGGCGACCGGCGCCATTTCCCAGGCAAAGACCTATTCCGGACTGGCCCACCCCAGCCTGGAGGCCGTGGTGCGCCTCTATCTGGAGGAGCATGGCGTCAAGGTGGGCGAGGCCTGCATCGCCATCGCCTGCCCCATCAACGGTGACTGGGTCGCCATGACCAACCACAGCTGGGAGTTCTCCATCCGCGAGATGCAGACCAACCTCGGCCTGGATCGCCTGCAGGTGATCAACGATTTCACCGCCGTCTCCATGGCGGTGCCCGTGCTCGGTGAGAGTGACCGCATCCAGCTGGGGGGCGCCGCGCCCGTGGCCGGCAAGCCCATCGCCATCTATGGCGCAGGCACCGGCCTTGGGGTGGCGCACCTGGTGCAGGCCGGCGAGCAGTGGCTCAGTCTGCCGGGGGAGGGCGGCCACGTGGACTTCGCCGCCAACACGGAAGAGGAGGATGCGGTGCTGCAGGTGATGCGTGGCGAACTGGGCCATGTGTCGGCGGAGCGTTTCCTCTCGGGCCCTGGACTGGTCAATCTCTATCGCGGCCTGGTCAAATCAGATGGCCGTGAACCCGAGCCCTTTGCCCCCAAGGACATCACAGAGCGGGCGCTGGCGGGGGATTGCCTCGATTGCCGCCGCACCCTGAGCCTGTTCTGCGTGCTTATGGGCCGCTTTGCCGGCAACCTGGCCCTCAACATGGGCACCTTCGGCGGCGTCTACATCGCCGGCGGCATAGTGCCGCGCTTCCAGGAGTTCTTCATCGGCTCAGGTTTTCGGGTCGCCTTCGAGGACAAGGGGCGCTTCAAGCCTTATCTCAAAGAGATTCCGGTGTTCCTCATCACCCATGAAGGCCCGGGGCTGCTCGGGGCGGGGGCCTATCTGCGCCAGTCCCTCGGGATCCGCCTCTGAGGCGGATAAAGAATGCGCAAATGGTTCAGTCCCGATTCAGTGACCATGGCGTAGAGTGACATCACGTACTCAAGAGGACAGGGTTTCATAGGGAATTGGAAGCTGTCTTCATCCGCTGGGTGCGAATTGTCACCTGACAAGCCTGAACTGTTTCACCGGCCCTTGCGGCCGGTTTTTTTATGTCTGTCCACCTGATGTCGTGGCATTCCCCCTATGAGGGAACCATAGGTGACGCCGTATCCAGGAGGATGTGGCAGAGCCGGTGAACCCTCATAAAGTGGTCTGAGAATGATGGAAGGATCTGCAAGCTGCTGGATACAGGCAGGGCAGAGTCTGCATGGAGAAGGAAGGCCCATGGCATGGGCCCGTATCGCGGTATCAGGGGAGGGTGATATGGAATCTGGCGCCGCCGAGCGGTGACTCGTCCACCCGGATCTTGCCGCCATAGCTGTGCACGATTTCGGTCACCACCGCGAGCCCTATCCCCTGGCCGGGGGAGCTGTCCGCCCGCACGCCGCGCTGGAAGATCTGCTGCGACTTGCCGGGGTCTATGCCGGGGCCGTCGTCTTCCACCACGATGAGCAGGCCGCTGCCCTGGCGGTTGACCCTTACCTGGATCTCGCTGATGGCGAACTTGCAGGCGTTGTCGAGCAGGTTGCCCATCAGCTCCATCAGGTCGCCCTGTTCACCGTGAAAGAAGACATCGTCATCAAACTGGAAGCCGGTTTGCAGCTTCTTGTGGCGGTAGACCTTGGTGAGGCTGGCCAGCAGCTTCTCGATAAGGGGCACCGGCTCGGTACCCTTGCTGGCAAGGCGTTTTCGTCCGGTGACGGCACGGCGCAGCTGGTACTGGATGATCTGATCCATGGTGGTGATCTGCTCACTGATATTGTCATGGATATCGTGGCCGAGCTTGAGCTCCTGGGCGGTGATCTGGATGAGCGCCAGCCGGGTTTTCAGGCTGTGGGCCAGATCGTTCAGGGCGTGCTGGTAACGCTGGGTCTGCTGGCGCTCGTTTTCCAGCAGCTGGTTGACCGACTCGGTCAGCGGTGTCAGCTCCCGCTCGTAGTCGTTGGAGAGCGACTCACGGGAGCCTGCGCGGATCTCGTCAATCTGCCGCGCCATGGTGCGCAGGGAGGAGAGACTCCAGAAGCTGGTCAGCAGCAGCAGGGCCCCGAGCAGGCAATAGGAGAGCAGCGCCTGACGAATGCAGCGGTAGAGATACTCCCTGGTCTGGGCCTGGTAACGCTTGGCGGAATCGACCATGACCACGTAGTAGGTGGTGGGGCCGTCGCCGTGGTTGCGCAGGAAACGCAGGCTGTAGATGAAGTAGCTCTCGCCGTTCTTGATGGTGTGCAGCTTGAAGAAATAGTCCTGATCCAGGCCGCCAAGGTATTTCATCAGATCCCGGCAGATGGTCTCCTTGATGGTGATCACCTCCGGCATGTGCAGGCTGGACCAGCTCAGCTCACCGTCGGATCGGCAGATCAGGGTGTCGAGATTGGGGTCGATGGCATCCGGGGTGATGTTGCCGAGATCCGTGATGGCATGGGGATCGGGTTGCTTGGAGGAGAAGAGCTTGGAGAGATTCTCCTGCATGCGGATGCTGGCCTTCTGCGCCTGCTCCTCGGCGTGGCCAAGATAGAGGATATAGACGGAGAAGGTCATGATGAGCGCGATGACCAGCATGGCGCTCAGCATCAGCTTGAGGTGCAGCGAGCGGCGGATCAGTTGCATGGGATGCAGCATGAAACGGGGCATCAGCTGCAGGAGAGGTTGAAGATGTAACCCTGGCGACGGATGGTGGAGATGGGGGCAATGACCCCTTCCGGATCCAGCTTCTTGCGCAGTCGGCTCACCATCACCTCTATGGTGTTGGGATCCCCTTCGCCATCGCCATAGAGCTGATCGAGCAATTGCTGCTTGGAAACCACCTGGCGGGCGTTGCGCATCAGGTATTCCAGGATCAGATACTCGAAACTGGTGAGCACAGTGACTTCGCCGGCGACGGTGAGCTCCTTGCGGGAGAGATCCAGCTCGTAGTCACCCGCCTTCACCCTGGGGGAGATGAAACCGGCGCTGCGACGCACCAGGGCATTGAGGCGGGCGAGCAGCTCGTCTTTCTGGAAGGGCTTGACCAGATAGTCGTCGGCGCCGGCCTCCAGACCTTCCACCTTGTCTTGCCAGTTGCCCCGGGCCGTCAGGACTATGATGGGGAAGGGGATCTGCTGCTCGCGCAGCCGGCTGATGAGCTGCAGACCGTCCATGTCAGGCAGGCCCAGATCGATGATGCCCACGTCGATGGGGTAGTCGGCCGCATAGTGCAGCGCCACCTGGGCACTGTCGGTGCTGTGGACTTGATTCTGGGCCTCGGTCAACAGCGTGGTGAGGTGATGATTGAGCAGCTTGTCGTCTTCGACCAGTAGGATTTTCATAAGATGCATGATGATAAGGGTCCAGGCTGTCAATTAGAGGGTGTCTAAGGGGGAGAGTCAACGTGGATCCTACATAACCCCCCTGTATCGGGACTGAATCGTGCCTGCCTTTATTGTCATCACCCCGCCTCACTCCGTGACCAGGCTGATCCATGACCCCTCAATCAAAGCTATCGGCAACCTGGGGCTCACCCAGCACTTCAGTATCAGGGGTTGCGACTGTTCCTATCGCACGGGCCGGGACCGAGAAATCCTCATGCTTTAGGCGGATTACCGCGTGGAGACCATGCCTGGCAACACAATCTTAGCTCTGATGTCGCGTCCACTCACATTGTTTGTAAGAATTTGAAAACAAGTGACTTTTCTCTTCTATAATAGCAACGGTCAGGTAAGGTTATGTCTCTCATTGTTGGGCTTAGGGTTCTTTGGTGGAGTGTTAACAATAACTAAAAAGACACATATGAGCCCACTATAGGCATCTAGCCTGCGATGTTTTGACTGTTCATCCCCGGGTCAAACGAGATAGAATCTGGCCCAAAATCGGGTTAACTGCCCAAGATGTGGGCAATGCAGGCGCCAGTAATGCCTGGTGAGCAATGTGATGTGACGCCATTGTCAAACATCAAGTAAAACAAGAAGCTGGAGGATATGATGACCAACAGCGCGCACAATCAGGTTAAAAAGCAGCGTATTGGGAGCTGTAACTCAAGGGCGGTAGCTAACAAAGTTGACAGAAAATCGGCATACTTTGACGGTTTTTTATTTCCTCTTATTTGTTATTGAACTGCCTGCCTCCTGCCTTGAGCTGGGTGTTTTTTATTCGACAATCCTGTTCACCACAACTCACTAGCCTTGCATGAATATCTATTGATATGAAAATCCTTGTTACCGGAGGTGCCGGTTTTATCGGCTCGGCTGTGGTACGCCATATCATTGGCCATACTCAGAATTCCGTCGTCAACCTCGATAAACTGACCTATGCAGGCAATCTGGCATCCTTGACGAATGTGGCCGATAGCGAACGCTATGCGTTCGAGCAGGTAGATATCTGCAACCGCTCCGAGCTGGATCGCGTCTTTGCCGCCCACCAACCCGATGCAGTGATGCACCTGGCGGCAGAGAGCCACGTCGATCGCTCCATCACCGGCTCTGCCGATTTCATCAAGACCAATATCGTCGGCACCTATATGTTGCTGGAAGCCGCCCGTGCCTATTGGAATGGCCTGGACGAGCTGCGCCAGCGCGCTTTTCGTTTCCATCATGTATCCACCGACGAAGTGTATGGGGACCTACCTCATCCAGATGAGGTGAGTGCTGAGCACCCTCTGTGGAACGAGCCGCTGCCGCTCTTTACCGAGAGATCGCCCTACACGCCCAGCAGCCCCTATTCTGCCGCCAAGGCATCGAGCGATCATCTGGTGCGCGCCTGGCTCCGAACCTATGGACTGCCAATTCTGGTGACCAACTGTTCAAACAATTACGGGCCCTGGCAGCATGCAGAGAAGCTGATCCCGCAAACCATCAGTCATGCACTGGCTGGCAAACCGATCCCCCTCTATGGTAAGGGCGACCAGATCCGTGACTGGCTCTATGTGGAAGACCACGTCCACGCCCTTTGCCTGGTGCTGTCAAAAGGGAAGGTTGGTGAGACCTACAACATCGGTGGTCACAACGAAAAACGGAATCTGGAGGTGGTGCATGCCATCTGCGATCAGCTTGATGAACTGATACCCAAGGCCGGTTCCTATCGAGAGCAGATCATTCACGTGGCGGATCGCCCTGGCCATGATCGTCGCTATGCCATCGATGCCAGCAAGATGGCTTCGGAGTTGAAATGGCTACCGCAGCACAGCTTTGAGTCAGGAATACGCAAGACAATCACCTGGTATCTCGCTCAAGTTTGAGAAATTGATTGAATTCATTGTTGACGTATTTGCATGTCCTTCCCGGACTGAACTTCAGATTGGTATCTTTAATATGAAGAATAATATTTTGAGTCTCATCGGTCGTAACAAAGACCTGTTCGTTGATGACATTTGTAAAAATGAGCAAAAGCTGTCTGAGATCGTCAGCCAGTCCCGTTTTCTTGTTCTTGGTGGCGCTGGTTCTATTGGACAGGCGGTGACCAAGGAAATATTCAAGAGAAACCCCCGTAAGCTGCATGTGGTGGACATCAGTGAGAACAATATGGTCGAGCTGGTGCGCGATATCCGCAGCTCGTTCGGGTATATCGATGGTGATTTCCAGACGTTCGCGCTGGATATCGGCTCCATTGAGTATGATGCCTTTATCAAAGCCGACGGCGCCTATGATTACGTGCTCAATCTTTCTGCCCTCAAGCATGTACGCAGCGAGAAAGACCCCTTCACCTTGATGCGCATGATCGATGTCAACGTGTTCAACACGGACAAAACCATCCAGCAATCCATCGACATGGGGGTGAAGAAGTACTTCTGTGTCTCGACAGACAAGGCGGCGAACCCGGTCAACATGATGGGGGCCTCCAAACGCATCATGGAGATGTTCCTGATGCGCCGCAGCGAGCAGATTGCCATTTCAACCGCTCGTTTTGCCAACGTGGCCTTTTCCGACGGTTCCTTGTTGCACGGCTTCAACCAGCGGTTGCAAAAGCGTCAGCCTATCGTCGCCCCCAGTGACATCAAGCGTTACTTCGTGACGCCCCAGGAGTCTGGTGAGCTGTGCCTGATGTCCTGCATCTTCGGTGAGAATCGGGATATCTTCTTCCCCAAGCTCAGCGAGTCCCTGCACCTCATTACTTTCGCCGAAATCGCCGTGAAGTATCTGGAGCAGCATGGTTACAAGCCGTATCTGTGCAAGGACGAGGATGAAGCCAGAACCATGATGGCGAGCCTGCCTGAGCAGGGGATGTGGCCTTGTCTCTTCACCGAGAGCGATACCACGGGTGAAAAAGACTTCGAAGAGTTCTTCACCGACAAGGAAGTGCTGGATATGGCCCGGTTCGAGAACCTGGGCATCATCAAGAATGAACCCTCATATCAGAATGATCTGCTCAACCATTTCGAACAGACCATTGCGGCCATGAAAACAAAACGCGCTTGGGACAAGAGCGAGATCGTCGAGCTGTTCTTCACCATGATCCCGGATTTTGGTCATAAAGAAACAGGCAAATATCTCGACGGCAAGATGTAAGGGATCGGTATGCATACTCAATTGATTCGTTTTATTCGTGATACCTACAAAACCGATGACTTCATTCCTCTTCACGCCCCGACGTTTGCCGGCAATGAACGTCAATATGTGCTCGATACCCTGGAAAGCACCTTCGTTTCCAGTGTGGGCGCCTATGTCGAGCAGTTCGAACAGCAAATAGCCACCTTTACCGGTTCTGCCCGTGCCATTGCCACCATGAACGGCACGGCGGCGTTGCATATCGCCCTCTACATGGCAGGTGTGCAGGCAGGCGATCTGGTGATCACTCAGCCCCTGACCTTCGTGGCGACCTGCAATGCCTTGTATCACATGGGCGCAGAGCCCGTGTTCGTCGATGTGTCACGCCAGAGCCTGGGTCTGTGTCCCGTTGCCCTTGCCAGCTGGCTGGATGAGCATGCCCAACGCACCGAGACAGGTGCCATTCACAAGGCAAGCGGGCGCCCTCTGAAAGCCGTTGTGCCCATGCACACCTTTGGTCATCCGGTTGAACTCGATGAGCTTCAGGCCGTGTGCCAGGCCTGGGGCATCGCCCTGGTGGAAGATGCTGCCGAGAGCCTGGGTTCCTACTACAAAGGCAAACACACGGGGACGCTGAGCGCATTTTCGGCCCTGAGCTTCAATGGCAACAAGATCATCACCACGGGTGGTGGCGGCATGGTGCTCTGCCAGAATGCCGAACAGGGGGCGCGCACCAAGCACATCACCACCACCGCCAAGGTGCCCCATCCGTTCGAGTTCTATCATGACGAGCCTGGCTTCAACTACCGCATGCCTAATCTGAATGCGGCCCTCGGATGTGCACAGATGGAAGCCCTGCCGCAATTCCTGGCGCAAAAGCGGGCGCTGGCCATGCACTATGCCGAGTTCTTCAAGGATCAGGCATGCCAGTTTGTGACCGAGCCTTCCTATGGGCGTTCCAATTACTGGCTCAATGCGATTGTCTGTGAAGATCAAACCCAGCGGGATACGTTGCTGACCGAGCTGAACAAGGCTGGCGTCATGACCCGGCCCGTATGGAAGCTGATGCATCGTCTGCCCATGTTCTCCCATGCCCTGTGCGGGGAGCTGAAGAACGCCGAGTGGTTGGAAGCCCATCTGATCAACCTGCCCAGCTCGCCTGTCGAGGTCTGAACATGGCCAATACCATCGCCGTCTTTACCGGTACCCGCGCCGAATACGGGCTGCTCTATTGGTTGATGAAAGACATTGCCGCCGATCCCGATCTGGAGCTCAAGCTGATCGTCTCGGGTACGCACTTGTCCCCCGAGTTCGGTCTGACTTATCAGCAGATAGAGCAAGATGGATTCAAGATCGATGAGCGCATCGAGATGCTGCTCTCCTCCGATACCTCTGTGGGTGTGGTCAAAAGCATGGGAGTGGCCTTGCTCGGGCTGGCAGATGCATTGGCCCGGTTGCAACCGGATGTACTGGTGATACTGGGAGATCGCTTCGAAGCGCTGGCGGCCGCCCAGGCGGCCATGTTGCAGCGCATACCGGTAGCACACCTCCATGGTGGTGAGATCACCGAGGGGGCTTATGACGACGCCATTCGCCATGCCATTACCAAGTTGAGCTACCTGCACTTCACTGCCGCCGAGCCCTATCGGCAGCGCGTCATCCAGTTGGGTGAAGCGCCGGAGCGGGTGTTCAACGTAGGCGCTGTCGGTCTGGATCACATCATCAAGACCCCGCTGCTGTCCATGGACGAGTTGCAATCTTCCCTTGGGTTTACGCTGGACTCACCGTTCTTCGTGGTGACCTATCACCCCGTGACTCTGGCCGATGAACCGGCCAAGGAGAGTTTCAGTGCCTTGCTGGCGGCGTTGGATAACTATCCCGACCATCAGGTCATCCTGACGTATCCGAATGCAGATGACGGTGGTCGAGCCATCATTCCACTGCTTGAGCAGTATGCGGCAGCCAATCCAGCACGCGTGCTGGCCATCCCATCTCTGGGTTACAAGCGTTACCTGAGCGCGGTGAAACACTGTGCCGCCGTGATTGGCAACTCGTCGAGCGGCATCATCGAAGTGCCCTCTCTGGGTGTTCCGACCATCAATATCGGTCAGCGTCAACAAGGGCGCCTAGCAGCGAAGAGCGTGCTGCATTGCGAGGCGAAGGCTGCGGTCATTACGCAATGTATTGCCCAGGCTCTGCAACCGATGGCTCCGGATGCTTATGTCAATCCTTATGGTGCTGGGGATGCCAGCAACCAGATCCTGGCGTGTCTGAAACACTTTTCTGCTCCCACCATCAAACAGTTCCATGATCTCGACAGGAGTCCGTCACCATGATCCGAATCATCGCCGAAGCCGGCGTCAACCATAATGGCGACGAAGCACTCGCCGTGGCGCTGATCGATGCCGCCTACCAGGCAGGCGTCGATGTCGTCAAGTTTCAGACCTTCAAGGCGGCCAATCTGGTGACCCGTCAAGCCAAACAGGCTGCTTATCAGACCGCCAATACCGGCAAGGAAGAGAGCCAGTTTGCCATGCTCTCCCGCCTCGAACTCTCGTTCGATGCCCATCTTCGCCTGATCGCCCATTGCGAGTCGCTCGGCATCGAGTTTCTGTCTACCGCCTTCGATACCGAGAGCCTGGACTTCCTGGTGAACCGGTTGAAGTTGCAGACATTGAAGATCCCTTCCGGGGAACTGACCAATGCTCCCTTCGTACTGGCCCATGCCCGCACCGGCTGCGAGTTGATCGTCTCGACCGGCATGGCCACGTTGGCAGAAGTGGAAGCGGCTCTGGGGGTGATCGCCTTCGGTTTGACGGCTCCTCTTGATGCTCAACCTGGGGAGGCTGCCTTCATGGCTGCCTATGCCAGCGAGGCCGGTCAGGCGGCACTGGCCAGCAAGGTCACCCTGCTCCATTGCACCACCGAGTATCCGGCGCCCATGGTGGATATCAACCTCAAAGCCATGGATACCCTGTCTCACGCATTCCGGTTGCCGGTCGGTTATTCGGATCACAGTCAGGGCATCACCATCCCTGTGGCGGCAGTAGCCCGGGGAGCCTGCCTCATCGAGAAGCACTTCACGCTGGATCGCAACATGGAAGGGCCTGATCACAAGGCTTCTCTTGAACCCGATGAGCTGGCCGCCATGGTGAAAGGGATCCGCGATGTGGAGCTGGCACTGGGGGATGGCATCAAGGGGCCGCGCCCGAGCGAGATCAAGAACAAGGAGATCGCACGCAAGAGCCTGGTGGCTGCCTGCGACATTGAAAAGGGCGCCATCCTCTGCACCGACAACCTCGCCATCAAGCGTCCGGGTGACGGCATGAGCCCCTATGCCTACTGGCAGCTTCTGGGGCAACCAGCGAAGCGTGCCTATCAGGCGGGTGAACCTATCCGTGAATAAACCGGTCATCGTCCTCGGGGCTGGCGGACATGCCTCCGTGCTGGTCGACATGCTGCGCGGCCAGGGAGTGGTTCCTCTCGCGCTGGTTGCGCCCGCCACAGGTGCTCCGCGCGCCGTGCTGGCAGATATTCCCCTCTGGCACGACGAGGCTCAGATATTGACTCATCACCCGGATGAGGTGGAGTTGATCAACGGTATCGGCTCCTTGCCGGGCAACCCGTTGCGGGCCGAGCTGTTTGCCCGTTATCACGCCCTCGGCTACCGTTTTGCCGGGGTCGTCAGCACGAAGGCCATGGTCTCTGATTACGCCGTGCTGGAAGAGGGTGTCCAGGTCATGACGGGGGCGATCATTCAGGCTGGCACCCGGATAGGCGCCAACAGCATCATCAATACCGGCGCCATCGTAGATCACGACTGCCACCTGGGGAGTGACAATCATGTCGCACCGGGTGCCGTGCTCTCCGGCGGGGTGGTGACAGGCGAGCGAGTCCATATCGGCACGGGGGCCGCCGTGATCCAGGGCATATCGATTGACGCTGATGCCGTGGTGGGGGCTGGCGCCACGCTGACGCGCCCTCTTGGAGAAAAGCAGATTGCATACGTTGCCCGTGGCAGCGTTATGCCTATCAAGCAGTAAAGGATGGATTGGATGAGCAAAAATTGGGAAAAAGTGGTGCTGTCACCCGAACGTTCGGTGCGTGATGCTCTGGCCGTGATCAATGCGGAGGCGCTGCGGGTCTGTCTGGTCGTGGATGAAGAACAGCATCTGCTGGGGGTGGTCACTGACGGTGATATCCGTCGTGCCATCCTGAACAATGTGGCCCTGACGCAAAGCGTCACGGCGGTGATGAACACCACCCCCATCACCGTCTCTGCCAAGATGGCCCGCACAGAATTATTGGAGCTCATGCACGAGCGCAGCATTCTTTCCCTGCCGGTAGTCGATGAAGCCGGTAGGCTGATCGGACTGGAAACCTGGGAGCAGGCTGCACAAACACCGAGCTACGACAACCCCGTCTTCATCATGGCGGGTGGGTTTGGCACCCGGCTGCGCCCGCTCACCGACAGCTGCCCCAAACCCATGCTCAAGGTGGGCGACAAACCCATTCTGGAAACTCTGCTCAGTCAGTTTCTCAAGGCGGGTTTCAAAAATATCTACATCTCCACCCACTATATGCCCGAGCAGATCACCGATTATTTTGGCGATGGCTCAGCCTGGGGGGCCAATATTCGCTACGTGCATGAAGAGATGCCGTTAGGCACAGGCGGCGCGCTGGGGCTGTTGCCTGCCGACATCCCCACCTTGCCACTCATCATGATCAATGGTGATGTACTGACCACGGTGGATTTCAATCGTCTGCTCGATTTCCATAACAAATACCTGCCTGTGGCCACCATGTGCGTTCGCGAATATGACTATCAGATCCCCTATGGGGTGATCAGCGGAGACGGACACCGCATCCTCGAGATGCAGGAAAAACCCATTCAACGCTATTTTGTCAATGCGGGAATTTATGTGGTCAGTCCAGAATTATTCATGAATGTCCCAAGGCAAGAGCGAATCGATATGCCGACACTGCTTGAGCAGCAAATTGCCAAGCAGGAAGATGTGTTGATGTTTCCCATTCACGAATACTGGCTCGATATCGGCCGTATGGATGATTTCCACAAGGCTCAGCTCGATATCAAGGGGTTGGTATAATGTCCCTGAATATTGCAATTATTCCTGCCCGAGGTGGCAGTAAACGCCTGCCTGGAAAGAATATTAAGCCGCTGGCAGGCAAACCACTCATCCGCTGGACAACGCAGGCCGCACTCGCCAGCGGTGAGTTTGACATGGTGATCGTCAGCACAGATAGTCAAGCGATAGCCGATATTGCGATGCAAGATGCTGGTGTAATATTTCCAGGATTGCGTCCCGCTGAGCTTGCCAGTGATACGGCCACGACCAACGATGTAATCTCTCATGTTGTGCAATGGGTAGAAGAGCATCATTCGATGGTGGATATGGTTGCGATATTGCAGCCTACATCACCATTGCGTACGGCACAGCAAATAAAAGAGGCTGTAGCGTTATATAAGAATAAAAAAGCGACTGCAGTGGTTTCAGTTTGCGAACTGGAACATCCGGTTCAGTATTGCAATAGATTACCGGAAGACCATAGTTTGAATTATTTTATCACCCCTTCGGTTAATAAAAGGAGTCAGGAACTTGAGCCTTTCTATCGCCTGAATGGCGCTATTTATCTGTTTGACCGACAGCATGTCGGAGATCTGTCTGGTATCTACTGTGAAAATTCCTATGCATATCTGATGGATAAGAAGAGTTCTGTCGATATCGATGATGAGTTTGACTTTATACTGGCAGAAGTAATAGAGCATCATATTTCAACATGAAAGTAGTTCATCTTTGCATTACCTATCGTCAATTGCTGATGGCAATTTGTGATGTACTCAAGACAGGTAGACATACAACGATAATTTGCCCCATTGATTATCAGTTTATCAATGGTCAGGTTCGCTATCGTCTTATGCGTGCCTATCCAGAAATTGAATTTCATTTTGTCAGGGAACAGTCACACATTGCTGCGTTTGCAACCCTGCCAGCTATGATGCCTAGTATTTTGCGCAGAAACGTCACGTTACAAGGCGGGATCTGTACACCTTCACAGTGGTGCCCGACTTTTTTGCGAGGGCAGCGTTTCGATATTGGCTACATCTATCACACCGGCCCTTTCTTGGCCAAAGTACTGCGTGGTCTCTGTAGTACCATAGTGTTGCGAGAGGATGGGTTGTCCAATTACGTCCCGCAGCCCTTGTCGGTCAAGAAAGCGGTGATCCGGGCCTGTTTCGGATTGCCATGGCGTGCCCAGGTGTGGGGAGATGAACCCTGGGTGACCTCTGTCGAAGCGGAGAATCCTGAAGCCTTGCCTGAGGTTATTCGCAGCAAGGCTGTGCCGTTGAAACTGATGGATCTGCTCTCATGTATTGATGATGTTCAGCGGTTGCGTCTCGCAACCATTTTTGGCCTCAACAAGTATATTGGCTTCAATGAGCCCAAAGGATGCCTTATTCTGACGCAGCCTGTCGATTTGGTCGGCATGTGCAGTGAGGCCGACAAGTTAACCCTCTACGCGCGTTTGGTTGATCTCTTCCGGGCTCAGGGCTATCGGGTATATTTGAAACACCATCCCAAAGAAGGGGCCTATCATATCGGGCATGATGTTGAGCAATTGCCGACGGCGTTTCCGATTGAACTATGGTCCTTTATCACTGGTCATCGTTTCGTCTATTGTATCGCTCTTTGCTCTACCGCTCTTGCGACTAATGAGATGAGGGTCGCCGAGCACCATATGCAGGTAGTACCAATAGAATATTTCAATGCCAGGCATGCCTCCCAGTGGCTGGGACTCGTCAACTCAATCGTGGTACCCTGATTCATGTCTTCTTCCTTGCGGCATATGCTTGGCCACTCATTCATTTTTATTGTGTTTGACGGGATCAACAAAGCGATTCCTTTTTTATTGCTTCCTTACCTGACACATCGCCTGGCTACAGCCGAGTTCGGGCTGCTCGAGCTGTTCAATACCTATGTAGCACTCCTGGTGCTGCTGATTATGTTTGGTGTCGATGGGTGGTGTTCTGCCCATTTCCACAAGCTGGAACGGCACGTTTTTTCCGGCATGCTGCGTTTGGGCTTGTTAAGCATCGCGGCCGTGTTTGTTGTGAGCATGCTGGTGATGATGTTTGTGGCAGATGATCCACGGTTTATCTTTGCACCGCTCTATGCCTTGGGAATGTGCCTGATCCAGATCAGAGCTATTTTGTATCGCTTTGAACTTAAAACGATCAAGGCATCGATATTGCTGTTTCTCAACGTAGCGGTCAGCTCACTACTGACAATTGCTGCCTTCGAATTGATGACTCCTGGGCTGACCTGGCGTTTGGCGGCATTGCTGTTACCCGTGATATGTCTTGGGAGTTTCTCTTGCTACTCACTCTGCCGTCAGTTTCCCGTATCATCCACGCCGAATGGCGGCGTCAGGGCCTTATGGAAATTTACCCTGCCCCTATTACCAAATGGTTTGATCAATTTTGTGAGATTTGGTGCTGATAGATTCTTTGTTGCGCATGTATTTGGAATTGTAAACCTTGCTGTATTTAGTGTAGGCTATCAATTATCCATGGTTGTAAATATCTTTATGCTTTCATTAAATCAGGCTACAATGCCATATGTCATGAAATTATTGGCTGTTGAAGACAAAAGAAGCATCAAACGTGTATTTTCGATTCAGTTACTTCTATTTCTTTTGTTTATATTAGCATTTTTTATTATATTGCCCTATATAGTACATTATTTATTCTCTCCTGAATATATTGAAGCTAAACACCTCACATTAATTTATATCCTATCCTATCCTTTTGTTTTTATAAGTATCATGTTGAGTAATGTTTTATTTTTCAAAGGAAAGACAGTGCATGTGCTTATGTCTACGACTATTTCATCTTTAACTCATATAGCCGGCTTGATATGGATACTATTTCTTGAAGAAAAAATGGATTATGTTCCTTACGTTTCATTATTATCTGCGGCAGTGTCATTGATGATTACAGTGCTTTTAATAAGAAAAATAAATAACAACGAGGTCAACATTGTACCTAAGTGATCCATACCTATTAGGTTTTAATGCAATTATTATTGCTAGCATGGCCATGCTAGTATTTATATACGCATTCAATAATGTATCTACCCCTCAACGTAGCCTCAACGAGTTTCTAGTTCTTCTCTTTTTTGTTTTTATTCTGATTGCATTTCGTACAAGAGGGTGGGATGTTGAACAATATTACAATGCATATAATAGTGTTAATGGCGAAGCTTTAGATTTTGATAGCTGGTTCGAACCCGGTTTTTTACTATTAAACTTTATTTTTAAATATATAGGTGCGCCATATTTTGTATTCAATGCAATGGTGTCTCTTATCCTCACTACACTTATTTTTCTCGCAGTAAAAGATAATGTAAGAAATGCCTATGTATTTTTATTTTTATTCTTTTTATTTTATTTTTTTCGAGGTCCATATGGACAAGTCAGGCAGGCAATATCAATTTTGGCTTTTATGATATCAGTCAAATATCTGATCCCTGAAAAAAGAAATTTACTGAAGTATTTTTTAATAAATACGATTGCATTAACATTTCATTCTGTATCGATAGTATCATTCATTGTTCCACTTGTTTCATACATATGGGTCGGTAGAAGAGCAATATACTGTCTGTGTTTACTTTTTATTATAATGATTTTATCCTTGATGATGTTCTCGTCAAATATCGGTGCTGTATTGTCATATGTAGGAGATGTACCCTATTTAAAAAAAGTGTACATATATGTGACGAACTTTTCTGCTTCAGGCAATATCTTTAATCCAGATACGACAAGAATAATTTTTTGTTTTTTAATGCTGATGTTTGCACCAGAGAGTTTCTATGATAAAGAATTACCTTTCGCAAAAATAAATAACCTGCATAGAGTGATATTCGTATTAGGTGCATCATTATATGCATTCCTTGCTTTTGATTTTAGAATGGCATCGCGAACAGCATCATTTTTTTATGTTTTTGATATTTTCATTTACACCAACTGTATGTTTTTGGTGCGTGATTTAACTAAGCGGATGCTATTGTTCTCTATTATTACTGTTGTTGGCTTTATTTATCTTATGTATGAATTTTACATGATGAGCGTTGGTGAAATAAAATATCAGTGGGGTTTTTGATTATGGGCTTAGAAATATTGATGGCAACAATGCATAAAAAGAATGTTTCAGATGTAGACTGGAAGTATAAAAATACAAATGCTGATGTTTTATTGATTAACCAAGCTGATTTTGATGGCTCCGAAGCTATAGGGAATATCAGAATGATTTCCTGCAAGGAGCGTGGTTCATCCAATAGCCGCAATATGGCATTGAAAAATGCGACGGGCGATATATGTCTGATCGCCGATGACGATGTGGGTTATGTCGATGGAATGGAGAATATCGTATTGGGAGCATTCGAAAAACATCCTGATGCCGATATCATTACATTCCAGATAGTGACTCCGGAAGGTAATCCGTTCAATGCGGGTTACCCCCAGCAGTCCCAGTGGCACAACTGGCGTTCAATACTGCGCTGCGCGTCTATCGAGATTGCATTTCGCCGTGATGCCGTGCTCAAAGCCGGTTTGTCACTGGACACCAATTTTGGTCTGGGTAGCAAATATCGTGTACACGACGAGATTATTTTCTTGAAAGATGCGATGGACAGGGGGCTCAAACTGCTCTATCTGCCGATCCCGATTGTCATTCATCCTGCGGAGAGTTCAGGCACCGATTTCAATGATCATCTGGTCACCTCCAAAGGGGCCGCGTTTGTCAGGCTGTTCGGGTTGAAAGGCATGTTTTTCAATCTTGTTTTTTCTCTGAAAAAACATGGTGAATATGCCGACCGTTATAGCTTTATCAAGTTTTTGATGACCATGTTCCAAGGCTCCGTCAAATTTATAAAAGAGGATAAGAAATGAGCGTGAATCACTGCAAATATCTGGTTGTCGGTGGTGGCGTTTCCGGATTGATGTTTGCCAATCTGGTCAAGAGTGATGATTTCATTCTTTTGGAAAAAGAGAGCGAGCTGGGTGGTTTCTGTCGGACTATTTATCAAGATGGGTTCATTTGGGATTATGCAGGTCACTTTTTCCACTTTGCCAATGAAGAAATAAAATCTTTTTTCAAGAGCAAGATTGCTGACGATGCTTTTGTATTGAAGGATAAAGTCACGAAAATCTTCTATCAGGATAGTGTGGTGGATTTCCCATTCCAGACCAATATTCATCAGCTGGAGAAGGAAGAGTTTATCGAGTGCCTTTACGATCTCTACTTCCGTGAAGAAAAAGAGGTCTATGATTCTTTCCTGGACATGTTGTATGGCAAGTTTGGTAAATCCATTACGGAGAAATTCCTCAAGCCATATAATGAAAAGCTTTATGCCTGTGACTTGAACTCACTCGATACGGATGCCATGGGGCGTTTCTTCCCCTATGCGAACCTTGAGCAAATCATTCGCAACTTCAAGCAACAGTATCAGGGAAGTTACAACTCCACTTTCCTGTACCCCAAGAAAGGGGCCAAAGTGTTTGTTGATGCCTTGGCTCAAGATCTGCCTGAAGACAACGTGTTCTTGAATGAGCAGGTGGTCTCTATTGACGCAAAAGCTAAGATTGCAGTCACAACCCATCGTCGCATCTCCTACGACTACCTCATCAATTCGATGCCATTGAATCGTTTCCTTTCCACCATTGATGACATCGACTATCAGCATTTCGTGGACAGACTTTCCTGGAACAAGGTATTGGTCTTCAACCTCGGCTTCGATAAAGCGTCCAGCTATGATGAGGTGCATTGGGCCTATTTCCCCGAGAAGAAGTACAACTTCTACCGGGTGGGTTTCTACAACAATATCCTCGATGATGAACGGCTCAGTCTGTACGTCGAAATTGGTTATGGCCCGAACGATGACATAAACGTGGAAGCACAGCTTGCGGCAACCCTGGAAGGGCTCAAGGATGCAGGTATCATAACCGATCATCTCTTGCTGTCCTCATGCCACATTGTCATGGACCCGGCCTATGTTCATGTGAACAGCGAGCTGTCTGGCGTGAAGGACGAGGTAAAAAGCGATCTCGAAAGCATGGGGATCTACTCCATTGGTCGTTATGGGGATTGGAAGTACTGCTCCATCGAAGATTCCATGCTTGATGCCATATCCGTCGCCAAAAAAATTGCCTGAACCATGAAATCCGATCATTTCTCAATCATTATGCCGGCGTTCAATGCGTCGGCAACCATAGGGCAAAGCATTGAATCCGTGTTGGCACAAACCTGCCCTTCATGGACGCTGTACGTCATCGATGATGCATCAAGTGACGCCACTCGGGAAATTGTCGAGGGGTATGTACATCGTGATACCAGGGTGGTTTACCATCAGATGGTACGAAATGGTGGTGTGGCGGCTGCACGCAATCAGGGGATTGCTATGGCAGACGGGGAATATGTTTCTTTTCTGGACAGTGATGACGTCTGGCATCCGCAAAAGCTGGAACTCCAGCTTAATTACCTGCTCAATGGCTATGATGTAGTTTGTTCAGATTATTTCATTTTCTCTGGAACAGTCACCAATATTGTTGGAAAATGTCAAAGAAAAGAACACTTTACATATAGCGACATGCTTAAGAGCAACAACATCGGCAACCTGACAGGTGTTTACAACAGAAGCAGGCTGGGTTCTTTCACCCAGCAGCGGGTTGGGCATGAAGACTATGTGATGTGGCTCGAAGTCATGGCTCGCGCCAAGCGTGGTTATTGTATCAAGCAACCTTTGGCATATTACCGGCGTGCAGAGGGGTCATTGTCCTCCAACAAGTTGAAGGCTGCTTCGTGGCAGTGGCATATCTACAGAAGAATACTCAAGCTGTCTTTGTTACCAGCACTTTACTATTGGCTGCACTATGCGTGTACAGCCGCTTTTATGCTTATTAATAACAAGTTCAAAGGAGTGCGTTTTGACTAGAAGTCCTGAACGTAGGCATTCTCGCTGGTATGAGCTGATTATTTTCAATCCCATCTCTTTGTTTTTCTTTGGTGCCCTGCTGGCAGTTTGTCTACCTGCCATCGAGCGTTGGGGATGGGGATTCTGGGAGGGGCTCAATGCAGTCAGAACCAACACCTTGGTGGGAGCCTTTGTGGCCTTTCTGCTGACAGGGATAGTGCTCCAACGTTTCTTGCGCTATCCGGGCGCCAGTCCGGTGGCCTATATGATCCCCACAGTCACCACCCTCTATGGTGCCCTGGTCGGCATTCTCTTCTTCCTGCGCCTGCCTTACAGCCGCCAAGTATTGTTCGAGTCGTATCTGGTAGCCCTTCTCTGCTGCTGGCTGGCCTACTTCATTGGCCGCCGCTACCGGACTCCCAAGTATGCCTTGCTGCCCTTTGGCGACTACCAGGCCTTGACTCAGCACACCAGCGTGCAGTGGCGTTTGCTGGACAAACCCGACCTTGGGGCCGTGCGTTACGACGCCGTGGTGGCAGACCTTCGGGATGAGAAGCTGGCGGGAGAGTGGGAGCGTTTCCTCGCTCGCTGCGCCCTGGCTCACATCCCCGTCTATCACATCAAGCAGATCAGCGAGACCCTGACCGGCCGGGTGAAGATTGACCATCTCCACGAGAACCAACTCGGCTCCCTCTTGCCATCACCCGTCTATGCCTTCATAAAGCGGGGAATGGACATACTGGCCGCGGTGATCGCGATCCCGCTGTTCTCCCCCTTGATGCTGGTGACGGCGATCCTCATCAAGCTGGAGAGCCCGGGCCCCGTGATGTTCCTGCAAAACCGGGTAGGGAAGGGTAACCAGGATTTCAGGATCTACAAATTCCGCAGTATGTGCCAGAACTCCGAGCAGCACGGTGCCCAGTTTGCCCAGGACGGTGACATGCGTGTCACCCGGGTGGGCAAGGTGATCCGCAAGCTGCGTATCGACGAGCTGCCGCAGTTCTTCAACGTCCTTAAAGGGGATATGAGCCTGATTGGGCCGAGGCCGGAGCAGCGTACCTTCGTCGATCAGTTCGAGCGGGAGATCCCGTTCTACATGTATCGCCACATAGTGCGGCCCGGGATCAGTGGCTGGGCACAGGTGGTGCACGGCTATGCGGCCGATGCCGATGATACCCGCATCAAGATCGAGCACGATTTTTACTACATCAAGCACTTCTCCCTCTGGCTGGATGTGCTCATCGTGTTCAAGACCATCCGCACCATCCTGACCGGTTTTGGCGCGCGGTAATCCCGATGCGGATCTTGTTGCTGGGGGCTCGTGGCCAGTTGGGACGAGCCCTTTTTTCTGCCCTTTGCCGGGATTATCCCCATTGGCTGGTGACGGCCCTTGGCAGGGAGGAGTGTGACATCACCGACCCCAGTGCGCTGACCGCCGCCCTGAACCGCCATCAGCCGGAGGTCATCCTCAACGGGGCTGCCTATACGGCAGTCGATCTTGCAGAGGCGCAGCCTGAGCTGTCAGAGCGCATCAATCATCAGGCGGTAGCTCGGCTTGCTAGGGAAGCCTGTGCCAGGGGGGCGCTGCTGGTGCATTTTTCCACCGATTATGTGTTCGATGGCTCCGGCAGCGATCCCTGGCGCGAGGCGGATGCGCCTTCCCCGCTCAATGTTTATGGCGCCAGCAAGCTGGCCGGAGAGCAGGCCATTCAGAGCCTGTGTCCCCATCATCTAATCATGCGAACCAGCTGGCTTTATGGTGGGGAGGGGGCACATTTCGCCCGTACCATCTTGCGCCGTGCCAAAGAGGGCCAGCCCCTTGAGGTGGTGGCGGATCAATGGGGAGCGCCGACGCAGGTGGACTGGCTGGCAACGTCTGTTCTTCTGGCGCTGACACAGGTCGTGAAGGCCCCCGACAAGGGAGGCCTCTATCATCTCTGCCCCGCAGGCGAGACGAGCTGGCATGGCTTTGCATCGGCCCTGGTTGAGGAAGGTTGTCGGCTTGGTCTGCTGGCGCGGCCCGTTCCGATAAAACCCATTCCATCTGCGAACTGGCCCCAGGCAGCCCGTCGCCCACTCAACTCTAGACTCGATTGGATGCGTTTTTCCACTGTCTTTGGGATCCAGATCCCGGCCTGGGAAGCACTGATGAGCCGCTGGCTTGCCAGTCAATGTGAAGGTGGCTGACGTGAGTCGCTTCTTGATTGTTTTATCTGCCCTGTGAAGGTGTTCCATGCACGAGCGTAAAGGCATCATCCTGGCCGGGGGATCTGCCACCCGGCTCTACCCGGCAACTCTGGCCATCAGCAAGCAACTGCTGCCGGTTTATGACAAGCCCATGATCTATTACCCCCTATCAACCCTGATGCAGGCTGGTATCCGTGACATCCTGATCATCAGCACGCCGCTGGATCTGCCCCGCTTCGAACTGCTGCTGGGGGATGGCAGCCAGTGGGGGATGCGTTTCAGCTACGCGGTGCAGGAGGAGCCCGCTGGGCTGGCGCAGGCACTACTCATCGCCGAGCCTTTCCTGGCGGGAAACCCCTGCTGCCTTATTCTGGGTGATAACATCTTCTACGGCACCGAGCTTTCTCGCCAGTTGCAGCGTGCGAGCAGCAAGGCGCAAGGTGCCACCCTGTTTGCCTATCATGTGCAGGATCCTGAGCGATACGGCGTCCTGGGATTTGATGAAGAGGGGAAGGTGCAAACGATTGTCGAGAAGCCTGCCTCTCCGGCGAGCCAGTATGCGGTGACGGGGATCTACTTTTACGATGCCACGGCGAGCGGGATTGCACGTACCTTGCGACCTTCGGCGCGGGGGGAGCTTGAGATCACCGATGTCAATTTGTGTTATCTGAAACAGCAGCGCCTGGAAGTCTGCTTTATGGGGCGAGGTTCAGCCTGGCTCGATACCGGTACCCACGACAGTCTGCAGGAGGCCAGCAGCTTCATCCAGACCCTGGAAAAACGCCAGGGACTCAAGGTTGCTGCTCCCGAGGAGATCGCCTGGCGCCGTGGCTGGGTATCAGATGAACAGCTTCGGGCCTTGGCACGCCCTCTTGCAAAGAGTGGGTATGGCACCTATCTGCTGCGTTTGTTGCAAGCGCCTTTTGGCAAGTCTCATTCCGATTGGGATTGATAAGGTTGTCTATTGGGTGATATATCCTTACCCATCTCTTCAAAGAGATCACCTATGCACTTTATTTCATTGGACATTCCTGATGTGTTGCACATCCAGCATCAGCGTCATGAGGATGAGCGAGGCTGCTTCATGGAGCTGTTTCGCCACCAGGACTTCACGCAACAATGTGGCGATCTTTGCTTCGTTCAGGACAACCTGAGTCGTTCCCGGCAGGGGACATTGCGTGGTCTTCATTATCAGAGGGAGAGACCACAGGGCAAGCTAGTACAGGTGATTACCGGCACCATCTTCGATGTGGCGGTCGATGTGCGCGAGGGGAGTCCGACCTATGGTCAATGGGTTGGCGTGACACTCTCGGCGGAGGAGGGTGAGGGACTGTGGATTCCCCCAGGATTTGCCCACGGCTTCTATGTACAGAGCGAATGGGCTCATGTGCTGTATAAATGCACCGACTATTATGTTTCCAAGCTGGAGGCATCTCTCAACTGGTCTGATCCGACGCTGGCTATTGCGTGGCCCCTCATGGACAATGTGCCATTAATCTTGTCTGACAAAGATCGTCACGCCCCTTTCTGGAAGTAATTTCATCATCTTTAGAGCTCAGTATGAACAAACAGGTATTCGATAATTCAGGCACTCAGTTGCCTCAAGGTTGGCAAGCCTCCGTTGGCGATGAGATCGATCTGCGTGAGCTGATCCTGGTGTTATGGCGCCAGAAGATCCTGATCCTGCTGGTCACAGGCGTGTTTGCCGCAGCAGGTATTGCCTACGCCCTGTTGGCACCCCAGGTCTGGATCAGCCAGGCCGAGATCAAGCAGCCCACCCTCAAGGAGGTGGAATCACTCGAGCTCAACATCAACCAGCTGATCAACGCCCAGATACCGGCGACCGCCTTCACCGCCTTTGACAAGAAGGCGCTCTACAGTGACTTCGTAAACAACTTCAACAGCTTCAATAACAAGCGCCAGTTTCTGATGGAGAAAGGTTATCTGGACGCCGAGGCGGCGCAGTCCGGAGTAACGGACGCAAAAGGCAAGCGACTGCTGCTCAAGAAGATGACCGAAGGGATCAGTGCCAAGGCCCCAGACAAACTGCGTGAAGATGTTACCCTTTCCTTCGCCGCAGACACGGCAACCGAGGCTAGACAGCGTCTGGAGCAATACATCGCCTTCATCCAGCAGCAGGAGTCAGCGACCAAGGGCAAGGAGCTCAACACCATCTGGCAGAACCGGATCAAGACGCTGCAGACCCAGTATGAGAGTGCCAAAGCCGATACCCTCAAGCAGTTGCAGGATGACATCTTGCGGACCCAATACAGCCTGCGTATCACTCAGGCGGCCGGGATTGAGGCGCCTGTGCAGAACCTGCAAGGTCAGGGTAGCCTGGCCATTGACCTCGGTGCCCGCGCTCTGGCCGAGAAGCTCAAGATCCTCAAGGAGATCAAGAACCCCGAGTTCATGAATCCAGGGATCGGCGATCTGCGCCTGCAACTGAGCAGCCTGCAGGCCATCAAGCTCGAGGCGCTGCCCTTCCAGTCCTTCGCCTATCTGGCTTCGCCGAGTGAACCCCTGAGTCGTGACAAGCCCAAGCGTCCCTTGGTCGTGGTCTTGGCCACTTTGCTCGGCGGCATGCTGGGCGTGGGCATAGTGCTGGTCCGTCATGTGTTTCGCAGGCCAGAGCCGGCATGATGGCAAGGAAGTGAACAGGGGGGCGGTTGCCCCCTTTTACGTATTGGATGCTTGGTGACGACACCATGGAAATGACGCTGCAGGGATCAGGAACGATGAGGACAACAACAGGGATCTTTGGCTTGGTCAGCATCCTCTATTGGCTGCTGGGCATGCACTTTTTCATGCACAACCCGGGCGGGGCCGGGCTCTACCTGCCCTTCAATGCCTGGGGCTGGATCTTCGCGAGCCTGGTGATGGCGCTGGGACTGTGGCAGGTCACCCTCAACCAGCGGCTGGTGGTTTCGCCGCTGCTGACGGTCCTGTGGCTGGGGGCCTTGCTGCTGTTGTTGCCCATGGCTTATCCGGGCTTCGAGCTCAAGGACTATGCCATCCCCCGCCTGCTGGGACTGTTTGCCGGTCTGCTGTTTCTCGCTTGCCTCTATCAGTGGCGACTGGACCGTCAGATGCGGGATCGCTTGCTCTACCTGCTGCTGGGGGCGGTCGCCATAGAGGCGCTGCTCGGCCTGGTGCAGTACTACCTGCTGGTGCCGGGCAACTGGATAGGCTATGACACCAGGATCAATCGCCCCTATGGCATCTTCCAGCAGCCCAATGTGATGGCAAGCTTTATGGCAACCGGGCTTGCCCTGGCGATATGGCTTCAGATGCGAGGGCACGTCAACCCCTGGCTCAAGGGGCTGCGTCATGCCGTGATCCTGGCGACCGCCTTGCTGCTGGTGGTGCTGCAGTCCAGGGTGGGCCAGCTGGGAGGCGCCTTGGCCCTGATCCTGCTGCTGCCGCAGTTGCATCGCGAGCGACAACTGGGTCGAGTGCTGGGACTGGTCGGGCTGGGCATAGCGCTCGGGCTGGCTTCCCAGTACTGGATGGCCGGCGCCAATCGGGGGCTGGAGATGTATCAGTCCGGCGGCATGAGATCCATCTACTGGCCCTATGCCGCCAGGCTGATTGCCGAGGCGCCCTGGACCGGCTGGGGCTATGGCAGTTTCGAGTCCGTGTTCCTCCAGCATTACATGGCGGACAAGGCGCTCAATCCCGCTATGGTGCAGATCGAGTACAACCTGGATCACCCCCACAACGAGTTTCTCTACTGGGCGGTGGAAGGGGGGCTGGCCCCCATGCTCGGCATGGCGCTGATGGGCGGGGCCCTGCTGTGGCGACTGGGTCGGGCTGGCTGGGTCAGGGGGAGTGCCTTGCTGGCCCTGGTGATCCCCATACTGCTGCACACCCAGACCGAGTATCCCTTCTACCATGCCATTGCCCTGTGGTGGGCGCTGCTGCTGCTCATCCATGTGCTGGATGCGGAGGTGGAGGAGGGGGGAAGCGCTGGCCATGCCAACTGGCGGGAGCATGTCTATCGCCCCTGGCTTTTGCTGCGTTTCCTGGCCATTGGCATCCCTCTGATCGTCGTTCCCTTCATGCTGACGGCCCTGCATACCGCCTGGGTGGTGACCAAGTATGAGCGCGGCGGCTACAAGCAGCCTGCGCTCTTGCTCGACATCGTCAACCCCATGGCCTGGCTGACCCGGGTGGAGTTCGACGTCAATGCGGTGCGCCTGATGGTGGGTTTGCAGGCCAACAACAAGGCGGAGCTGGAGGCCTATCTCGACTGGGGGCAGGCGTTTGTGCGTCATACCCCCAGGGCCAACATCTACGCCAACATGGTGATCGCCCTCAATGCGCTGGGACGGACCGAAGAGGCCAGCCGCCTGCGCACCCAGGCGCTAATGTTCTATCCGGGTGAGCCCTTGCTCACCGCCTCGGCGGCCAGGTCGGTCGCTTCGACCCTGGAGCCCAAGCCCTCCTCATGAGCGGGCCGGGCACCGCTTCTCCTTATCCCATCACGGCCGCCCTGCGGCCGTGATCATTTCCACCTCAGGCAAGCTCACAGTCAGGATCGGCGGTGTAGTCTCCCGAATGGGGATGGCGGGGCCGCGCAGGCGCGGTGTCGGCGCCATCTGGTCTCAGTCGTCATCGGAGTCGACATAGTGAAGAAGATTGCATCCATCATTACCAGCCTGCTCATCCTGATGGGCACACCGGCCCTCGCAGGCACCAGCGCCCAGGTGGAATACGGCACAGTGCAAGAGAGCCGCATCCTGACCCAGGAGGTGGCGCCCCAGCAGGGCGGAACCCGGCCACTTCGTACCATAGGGGCCGCCGCCCTGGGGGCGGCCGTCGGCAGCCAGTTTGGCGGTGGCTCTGGCCAGACCGTCGCCACCACTGTGGGGGCAGTGGCGGGGGCCGAGGCCTCCCGTCGCCGTCAGGGCAACCAGCAGAGCGTGCAGGGCAAGCAGACGGTCGAGCTGCTGATCAAGACCGAGGCAGGCAAACTGCTCAGCGTCGTGCAGGATCAGGCTCCCGCGCTCACGTTCAACAAGGGGGACAAGGTGCGCATCCTGACCACGGGAACGGATACCCGGGTCGACAAGTCCGTCTAGGCGCTGCCTGGTGTTGGCTTCCTGGCGGTATGGTGTTGCCCCCTGGTCGTGGCCGGGTTGTACGATGTTTCAACAAGGGTTTCATCGGCTCGCAAAAATGCGGTTCCGTGCTGGACGGCGAGAGCGCCTTGGCTAAGATAACCGTCTTAACGTCTTGTTTGGCAAGGGAGTATGAAATGGAGATAGTACTAGGCCCATTAGAGGCTCGCGTGATCGGCTGCCTGATAGAGAAAGAGATCTGCACGCCGGATCAGTACCCTCTCTCTCTCAATGCACTGGTCAACGCCTGCAACCAGAAGAGCAATCGCGAACCCGTGCTCGAGCTCGCCGAGCTGGATATCCGCGCCGTCATCGACGAGCTGATCCGCCGCCGCCTGGTGGTCAACACCGCCGGCTTCAATGCCCGGGTGCCCCGCTATCAGCACCGTTTCTGCAACACCGAGTTCGGTGAACTGAAGTTCAGCGCCCAGGAGCTCGGCATTATCTGCGAGCTCCTGCTGCGGGGCCCCCAGACCCCGGGTGAGCTGCGTTCGCGCACCAACCGGCTGTGCAGCTTCGACGATGTGACCGAGGTGGATGCGGTGCTGGCCGCGCTGGTCGAGCGGGGACCCTATGTGGTCAAGCTGCCCCGGGAGCCGGGCAAGCGGGAATCCCGCTATGCCCATTTGTTTGGCGGCGAAATCGATCTGGAAGCTTTGGCCGAGGCCGCTCCCGCCAGCAGCTATGCCTCTCCTGCCGCCGATCGCCTGAGCCAGCTGGAAGAGGAAGTGGAGCGCCTCAAGTCGCAGTTGCAGGCCCTGGAAGCCCGTCTGGCGCACCTGGAAGGCTGAATCCGGCGAGTTTGCTTATCCCATCAAGAGGCGCTGCGGCGCCTTTTTTCATGCCCTGCTGGCCGCCCGCAGAAGAGGGGCTGCCCGGCCCCCTGTCCCCGCTTTTATGAGCCTGACCGCTTTTTTTGTACTAATTCGCGGTTAAGGGTCGAGCCGCCGCCGCTTTCCCGTTAAAATTCCGCCTTTGCACCTGCCCGCGAGTTCTGATGTCAGCCTTCACCCTCTCTTCGGATTGCCATGCCCTGCTCAGCGAGCTGCAACTGCAGCGCGCCGCCAGTACCCGTTATTTGCAAGACACGCTGTACGCGCAGCGCTCGCCCGGGCAGGCGCTGACGGAGATGCTGAACCAGTTGCAGCAGCAAGGGCTGATACGGCTGCGCACCGAGCAGCAGTGGAGTTTGACGGCGGAGGGCACCCTGACCCTGATCCTGGCGGTGCGGGGAGGGGCCTGCCCCATGCCGGACTGGACCCGGGTCCCCTCGGTCACCGGTCAGGAGATGGCACAAGGGGTGGTGCGCGAGCTCTGCCTGGGGGAGGCTGGGCAGATCCCCGCCTACTACCAGAGCGCGGATCTCTTGAGCCTGCTGGACCTGCCCGATGCCCACCGCCTGCTGGCGGGCTCAAGCCCTGCCTGGCAACAGCTGCTGCTGGAACATTTCGCCCTGCAGACCCTGCTCGATGCCGAGCCTGACGCGCACTGGCCGCTGGCGTCCGTGACCGCGGCCTGCGCCTCTGCGCTGGCAAGCCGCCTCGAGGCGCTGGCCAGCGAGTGGGACTGGCTCTGCGGCCCGTTGGCCGGCGAGGTGACCACTCACTGGCCGGCCCTGAAACAACTGGCGGAGCAGGGGGATGAGCAGCCCCTGGCGGAGCGGTTGCTCGGCGCGCTGGGGCAGTGGCAGGCCGTGGCGGCGCACGAGCCCTGGCCCAGGATGTTCAGCGCCCTGCTCTGGCTTGGCTGGCTGCAGCAGGCCGATCCCGTGCTCGCCAGCGAGCAGCGCAAGAAGTGGCAGCGCAGCCTTGGCAACCATTTCCCCCTGCTTTCGGATCTGCTGGGACAGTGGGCCGGTGATCGTCACGGTCAGGCGATAGGCCTGTTCGATACCCTGCAACTGCCGCTGGAGGAGCTCCACTGGGGCTACCTCTGGCTGGATCTCTGTGCCCTCGCGCGTCACGGCGAGCAGAGCCCCCAGGTGGCCATACTGCACAAGTGGGATCTCTCCCATGTGCTGGAGGCCGAGCCCCGCCATCGCCTGATGGCCTTCTGTCAGGATCTGTTGCGCCTCTTGCTGGGGGAGGGGGCCGAGCGCCCCCCGTTGCAGCAACTGCGTGCCACCGCGGCTCCCGAGGCGGCCAGCGACGCCGAGGATGAGGACAAGACCCCCGCCTCGGCCAGCTGGCTCAACTGGTTGCAGGGGCTGGGGCGCTCCAGCGGCGTGCGCAAGGCGCAGGAGCGGCTGGTGTGGCTGCTCCACGCGGAAGGGCCCGAGCTCGAGTGCAAGATCCAGAAGCAGAGCACCAAGGGGGAGTGGACCGCCGGGCGCCGAGTCGATCCTGTCCTGCTCTCCACCCAGTATGCCGCCCTGCTCGACGAGGCGGACTGGGCCCTGGTGCGCACCCTGCCACGGGGCATGAGCAAGCTGCCGCGAGACGCCTGGGCCCCCCTGGCCAGCCATCCGCGCCTGTTCAATGCCAAGGGGCAAAAGCTGCAACTGGCCATCAGCGCCCCCTTGCTGCAGGTGGTCGCCACCGAGCAGGGCATGAGCGCCGTCCTGAGCCCGGCCGCCGCGGCGCGCGGGGCGCACATAGTGCCCCTGGCCCAGGACCTGTGGCAGCTCATCCTGACCCCGCAGGCCCTGCTGGACAGACTGCCTGCGCTGGAATCTATTCCGCTGCTGCCAGCGGACGGGCTCGCCGAGCTGCAACGTACCCTGGATGCCATCCCCGAGCTGCCCTGGCACAGCCAGGTCGAGGGGCTCAGTGGCAATGCCGAGCTGACCCCCTGGCCCGGAGTGCCCTCGGTCCAGCTGGACTGGCAGGATGGTCAGCTGGTGGTCCAGCTGGTGACCCGGGAGGGGGAGCTGCCGCCGTTGCCCCTTGGCAAGGGGGAGGCCATAGTGCGCCAGGGCGTCGGGGACTATCACTACTGGCAACGGGATCTGGCTGCCGAGAAGGCCGAGGCCCAGTTGCTGCGCAACCAGTTGCCCATCGGCCTGCCGGGCAACGAATGGAAGCTGGACGGTGAGCAGGCACTGACCCTGGTCAATGCGCTGCCCGAGCTGGTGGACGCCGGAGTGGTCGTTCACTGGCATCAGGACAGCGCCCGTCTCAAGAGCCTTGACGAGGCGGCCCTGAGCCTGCGCATCGAGCGTCGCCAGGACTGGTTCCAGGTGGAGGGGGCGCTGGCGCTGGACGAGCACCAGATCCTCGACTTGCGCCTCATCCTGCGCCAGCTGACCCCGGGTCAGCGCACCGTTCAGCTCGACGAGAAGACCAGTCTGATGCTGAGCGACAAGCTGGTGGAGCGCCTCACCATGCTGGGGGCCATGCTGGATACCGAGCAGCGTATCAACAACAAGCTGGCCTACCCCCTGGCCCGCCTGCTGTCGGCGGTGACCACGGCCGGGGATGATGCCTGGCACTCCCTGCAGCAGGAGTGGCAGCAGGAGGTGGAGTGTGCCCCCGAGCTCCTGACGGCGCTGCGGGACTATCAGAAAGAGGGGGTGCGCTGGATGGCGACCCTGGCCCACCATGGCTTCGGTGCCTGTCTCGCCGATGACATGGGCCTTGGCAAGACGCTGCAGGCGCTCATGGTGCTCCGCATGCGCCAGCACCTCGGCCCCGCCCTGGTGGTGGTGCCCAAGTCCGTGGTCACCAACTGGCAGGAGGAGGTGACGCGGTTCGCCCCCGAGCTGGAGGTGGTGGTGTTCGAGAATCCCGCGGAGCGGGAGACCCTGATCCAGGAGGCCAAAGCGGGCCAGATCATCCTGGTCAACTACGGCATGCTCGGCAGCCTGGCCCAGTCCCTCAAGTCCCGCCGCTGGGCGAGCATGGTGCTGGACGAGGCGCAGCAGATCAAGAATGCCGGCACCCAGCGTGCCAAGCTGCTGTTCCAGCTCGAGGGGGATTTTCGCCTTGCCCTCTCCGGCACCCCCATCGAGAACCACCTGGGCGAGCTGTGGAGTCTGTTCACCTTCATCAATCCGGGCCTGCTCGGCAGCCTCGGCGAGTTCAAGCGCCGCTTCGGCAAGGCGGTGAAGGATCCCCAGCACATGGCGCTGCTGCGGGCGGTGATCAGCCCCTTCATTCTGCGCCGCCTCAAGCAGCAGGTGCTGACCGAGCTGCCGGACAAGACCGAGATCATCCACCACATCAGCCTCTCCCCCGAGGAGCGTCAGCTCTACGAGGCGACCAGGCGCGAGGTGGTGCAGCAGGTGCAAAGCGCCGATGGCCGCGCCCTGATGCACGTGCTGAGCGGCCTGACCCGCTTGCGGCGGCTCTGCTGCTCTCCCGAGCTGGTGATGCCGGAGTGGTCCCAGACCAGCAGCAAGCTGGACGAGGCCATGGCGCTGCTGGAGGAAGCCATCGATGGCGGGCACCGGGTGCTGGTGTTCAGCCAGTTCGTCGATCTGCTGAGCCTGCTGCGGGCCCGCATCGAGCAGCGGCAATGGGACTACTGCTACCTGGACGGGGGCTGCTCCGCCAAGTCCCGTCAGGAGTCCATACTACGGTTCCGTCACGACCCTGTTCCCCTGTTCCTCATCAGCCTCAAGGCGGGGGGCACAGGCCTCAACCTGACTCAGGCCGATACCGTGTTGCACCTGGATCCCTGGTGGAACCCGGCGGTGGAGGATCAGGCGAGCGATCGGGCCCATCGCATGGGGCAGACCCAGCCGGTGACCGTCTATCGACTGGTGTGCGAGCAGACGGTGGAAGAGAAGATAGTGGCGCTGCACGACGAGAAGCGGGCCCTGGCCGATGGCCTCTTGAGCGGCCAGTCCGAGGTGCGCGGCCTGGACGTGGAGAGCCTGCGCGCGCTGCTGATGGGCTAGGGGCGGCTGGGTGCGAGAGGGGGATGGTCCTGGTGGCCATCCCCCTCTCTGTTTCAGGGACTCATGGTCCGGCTCTGGCCAGGAGGCGCTAGCCCTGATAACGATAGAGGTGCAGCCGCTCTATGATGGCTTCGCCGCCAATCTTGCGATCCCGCCGGGCCTGGCGCAGCTTGGGCGGATAGTGGCCGAGGTGGGTGACGCTGGGTGGATTGTCCGAGCAGAGCAGCAGGGGCAGGCTCGCCTTGAGCTGCTGCTTGCGCGGCTCCCTGTCCTGCCAGAGCAGGTTGATCATGGGATG
>NZ_JASATR010000017.1:0-107179 GCF_038440395.1 Aeromonas sp. OTU364 | reverse complement strand
GGGCAGCAGCACCAGAAATTCGTCTGCGCCGAGCCGGGTGGCGAGATCCCCCGGGCGCAGGCTGTGACGGATGCGCTCCGCCAGCAGCTTGAGCAGCAGATCCCCAGCGCTATGCCCCAGGTTGTCGTTGATCAGCTTGAAGCCGTCGAGATCGATGAACAGCAGGGCGAGGGGCTGCCGGTTGAGCCTGGCCGTCTCCATCTCCAGTGCGAGCCGCTCCTGCAACAGGCTGCGATTGCCAAGGTCGGTGAGGGGGTCGTGATAGGAAAGGTGGTGGAGCCTGGCCTCCGCCTGGTAGAGCCGCTGTGCATGCAGGCTGCTGGTCTCCTGGATCTCCCCGGTGAAGCGGGTCAGGCCCAGATAGGCGCGGGGATCCTGGGTGAGGTCGCGGGCGATGAGGAAGATGCCATTGAAGAGCCCTGTCGCGTCCATCAGGGGGCTGCAGCTCATCTGCCAGCGCCTCGGCCCGCCGGGGCGGGAGACATGGATACAGCCGAGATCCAGCTCGGCCCGGGGGGCGCCATCGAGCAATTGCTTGAGCCGGGGGAGCAGCATGGGCGCCTGGGCCGGGGTGATGTCAAACAGCGTCTTGCCGAGGTGATCTCCCTGCGTCAGACCGCTCAGCTCGGTGAAGATACCGTTGACGCCACGGCACCTGAAGTCACGATCGAAGACCCCTATCCCAAAGGGTGCCAGCTCGAACAGTTGTTGCCATTCATGAAGGGATAACGGGCCTGACAAATGCAGTGTCTGAACCGATTCGGGTAGCACTTTTTCCATGGAGGCTCCTGAATTGATTTCATTGTCATTTAGATGACTGTGTCAGTATGGCAGGAAGTTTAAAGAGGAAGAGAAAGTCTGGTAATGATGTCAAATCAAGGGGATGTCAGCCTTTCTGGCGGCCGAATGCCTGAATGCCGCGCACCAGTACCAGCCAGCCTAGCAGGTGGAACGGCAGGGCCAGCAGGTAGAGCAGCAGGAAATGTGACTCGCTGCCGCTGCTGTTGATGAAGCCTATCCAGGCCACCAGCAGGGTCAGCATGCCCGCTATCTGGAAGCGGCGGCGCAGCACCACTTCCACGCCGAGATTGGCAAGGTAGAGGGTGAGCAGAATGCCGCCAAAGCCGGTCAGCTGGGCGGCGCCGTACAGTTCCCTGTCCGGGTGGAACAGCAGGACGGCGAGGGGGGTCAGGCCCTGATCCAGCGGGATCAGGGCCAGCAGCCAGCATGCAATCAGAAGCAGGGCTGTCTTCATGCGAGGCTTAGTCGGCGGACTGCGCCGGCTTGACCAGGCTGAGGTAGTTGGCATCCATGGTGAGGAAGACCCCCAGCAGACGGGCACTGGCGCCGTAGAAGCCAAACTGGTCGGCGGCGCGACAGGCGGTCTCGAACTTGTCGAACCAGCCCAGCAGATGGTGGTGCAAGAGCGCTTCCTGCTCCTGCAGCCATTGCGCCCGCTCGGCGGCGGTGGTCGCCTCGGCGGCGCGAATGATGAGGTTGCCCATCAGATCCAGCTCGATGGCCAGGTGATCGGCGGGCTCCTTGTACTTGTCGCTGACATTGATGCCGAGGCGATCGAGGCGGGCCTGCATCTCGGCCATGGGGGCCTGCATCATCAGCTTGGCATCGCCCCGGTAGAGGGACTCGTAGGGCAGGGCCCCCTGCTTGGGATCCACCAGGAAGAGGCCGGCGAAGTCGGCGGCCAGTTCCAGCTGGCGATCGGTGCGCACCAGCAGGCGGGCGATGGCGTCGTTGAGCTCGGTCACGGCCTCGCGCATGGGATCCAGAGTGGAGAGGCTTTTCAGGAAGCTTCGCACGTCATAGGTGTCATATTCGGCGATCTGCTCATCACTGAGTTCGGCGGCAAACAGGGTGGAGAACCACCAGTAGAGTTGGGCCCGGCGTTCGCTGGTAGCCATAAATTCCTGCATTTTTCCTCCGTGGATGGCAATCGGGAGCCTTGATGGCTCCCGATTCTAACGACTTTAAAAATAAAGGAAACTCAAGGGGGCGCTTTCGTCCCCCAAGGGTCAGAGCGCCGGGAACATGGGGTCTATGCCCTTTGCCGACTCGGGCGCGCCGAAGGCGGTGACGGCAGGCGCCTGCCCGCGGAACTTCTCGATCTCCACCAGGGCCGTGTGGGCCGTGGTGGCCTGCGCCAGGCTGGAGGAACCGATGTCGGCGGTCAGCACGTTGGGGTCACCATAGGTACAGAGCGTACCCACCTTGCCGCCCTCCTGCGGACCATACCAGGCACCTTCCTGAATGCGCACCACCCCGGGGGCGTAGTCATCGCTCACCACCAGACCGGCCAGCACCTGACCGCGACCGTTGAACACCCGCACCAGATCGCCATCCTTGAGGCCGCGCGCTTTGGCATCCTGCGGATTCATGTAGACGGGCTCGCGCCCCTGCACCGTGTAAGTGGCGCGGTAGTTGTCGGAGGAGCAAAGCTGGCTGTGCAGCCGCTTGTCCGGGTGACAGGATTGCAGGTGCAGCGGGTACTGTTTGCTGCCCGGTCCGCCGTGGGAGCGCTCGTAGGGCTCGATCCAGACCGGGTGGCCCGGGCAATCCCCATAGCCGTAGTCGGCGATGGTCTTGGAGTAGATCTCGATGAGGCCGGACGGGGTGCCGAGCGGTTCCAGATCCGGCTCCTGACGGAACGAGGCGTGGCGCACCCAGGGCTGACCCGCCGGGAAGGTGACGAAGCCTTCCCCGTGCCAGAACTGGCTGAAGCGAGGCAGCCGGATGCCGATGCCGCGACCCTGCAGGCGGGCGTCGTCATAGATGCTCTGGATCCACTCCAGCTTGCTCTTGCCACCGGTGAACTCGGCCTCGCGACCGAAGCGACGGCAGAGATCGGCGAAGATATCGTAGTCATCGCGCGCCTCGAACAGCGGCTCCACCACCTTGTACATGGCCAGAATGCCGGCGTTGGAGTGGGAGCCCCACTGCTCGATGTCATCCCGCTCATAGGTAGTGGTAGCGGGCAGCACGATATCGGCGAAGCGGCAGCTGGCAGTCCACTGGTGATCGATGCTGACCACGGTTTCCAGCTTGCGCCAGGCCGCGACCATCTTGTTGCGATCCTGCTGGTGGTGGAAGGGGTTGTTGCCGCAGAACACCGCCATCTTCATGTGGGGGTAGGTGATGGTCTGGCCGTTGAAGGCGATCTGTTTGCCCGGATTGAGGATGCAGTCGACGAAACGGGCCACCGGAATGAATTTGGAGTAGCCCTTCCAGTCGCCGTCATGGCGCGGCTTGACCCCGGGAATGACCGAGCTGAAACCGGACATGATGGGGCCGCTTGAGGTGATGGTGCCCGCTCCGTTGTAGTGCCAGCCAAAGCCGTAGCCGCCCCCCGGCAGGCCGATCTGACCAATCATCGAGGCCAGTACCACCAGCATCCAGGCGTACTGCTCGCCGTGGTGCATACGCTGCACGCACCAGCCGCCGATGAGCTGGGTACGGCCGCTGCTCATGGCGCGGGCCAGCTCGCGGATGGTCTCGGCTGGTACGCCGCAGATGGCGGCGGCCCACTCGGCATCCTTCACCTGACCGTCGCTGGTGCCCAGCAGATAGGGCAGGAACTTGTCAAAACCGGTGGTGTAGTTCTTGAGGAACGCCTCGTCGTGGCGCTTCTCGCTGTAGAGGGTGTGGGCGATGCCCAGCATCAGCGGCACGTCGGTCTGCGGATTCAGGGTCACCTGATCGCAGTTGAGGTACTTCTGGGTCTTGGATTTGACCGGATCGATGCTGATCACCCGGATCTCGCCCTTGGCCACCTTCTCTTTGAGCTGCGCCCAATAGTCGTAGACGCTGTGATCCGGCACCAGCCAGCCCACCTGCAGGTTCTTGATGGGATCTGAACCCCAGATGACTATGGTTTTGCTGTGCTCCAGCACCAGTGGCCAGGAGGTCTGCTGCTCGTACACCTCCATGGCGCCTGCCACGTGGGGCAGGATCACCTGGGCGGCGCCGGTGGAGTAGTCGCCGGCCTTGGCCAGATAGGTGCCGTGCAGGTTCATGGCGCGCCCCAGCATGGCGCCGGCGGAGTGCAGCTTGCCCACCGACTGCCAGCCGGAGTGACCGGCGTAGAGGGCGCTCGGGCCATGGGTCTTCTGCACCCGCTCCAGCTCGTGATAGAAGAAGTCCAGCGCCTGTGACCAGGTGACCCGCACGAAGCGGTTCTGGCCACGTTCGCTGGTGTCGGACTGGTGGCCCTTGCGCAGCCAGTCCAGCCGCACCATGGGGTAGCGGATGCGGGAGGGGTTGTAGACCACCTCACTCAGGGCCTTGAGCATCTCGGTGGGGTGCTTGTCATGCTCGAACGGCAGGGTCTCGACCCAGCGGCCGTCCACTACCCGGGCACGGAAGGCGCCCCAGTGGGAGCCGGATTGCACCAGTTTTTCGCCGGACTCGGCGGCCATCACGGCGCGACCGAGCAGGGAGGGGCCGATCAGGGCAGAGGCACCGCTGGCCAGCAAGCCACCCAGAAAACCACGACGGGAAATGTTGATCATCTTGTTATTCCTCTCTCGGATCCGGAACTCGAATCCGGAATTAGTGGCTGCCCTGACCACCGGTATCGGCGGCATGGTTTTGCAGGTATTTGAGCAGGGTGCGCTCCTCTTCCTTGCTCAGGCGGTAGTAGGCGGACATCGCCTTGAGCCCCGAGATCCAGCCGTTGGCGGTGAAGTGAGCGGGATCCGGCGCGCCGTGGCAGGAGTTGCAGGTGGACTTGTACATCTCGCCGGCGTAATCCCAGATGGGTTTGAGGGAGGGTTCGAGCCCCTTGCCATCGACCCAGGCCTGCACCTGTACCTGCTCCCACTGGATATGGGTGGCGCTGTCGGTCTCCTGCTTAAGCACCTTCTCGCTCGCTTTCAGCTCGTCACGGATGGTGGCGACGAAGACCCGCTTGCCCATGTATTCGCTCAGCACCCGGCCCTTGCCGTCGCGCTCGCGCCACCCTTCGATGGTCACCTTGAGGCGATCGCCGCTGCGGGCCACGACCTCGATGCGGGAGGCGGGTAGCAGTTTGCCGACCGGGTCGGTGCTCTGTTCGCTGGCATAGAGATCTTTTTCACCCAGGGTGTAGAGGGTCTCGGCGGCTGGCGCCTCTTGCGCTTCGCTTGCCAGCGTGGCGTAGGTGGCACGGAAGCCCCCCGCCATGTTGGGCAGTTCGTGGGCTATGCCCTTGTGGCACTCGATGCAGTTCATGTTCTTCGCCGCGGCATCCTTCATGGCCAGTGCGGCGGCCGGGGACTGCTTGGCGTGATCCATGTTGTCGTAGCTGTGGCAGGACTTGCAGGTCTTGGAGTTCTGGCTGCTCATCCGCGCCCACACCTTCTCGGCCAGATGCAGGCGCCTGTCCTCGAACTTCTCCTGGGTGTCGATGCTGTGGCCTATGTACTCCTGATAGAGGTCGTTGGCCGCCTCCATCTTGCGGGCCACCTTGCCGACGAAATCCTTCGGCTGGTGGCAGTCGGTACAGATGGCCTGGACGCCGGAGGCGTTCTTGAAGTGGATGGACTCCTTGTACTCCGGATAGACGGTGTCCTTCATGGAGTGGCAGGAGATGCAGAACTCGAGGCTGCTGGTCTTCTCGAAGCCGTAATGCAGGCCGACGCTGCCGGCCAGGGTGACCCCGACGCCGGCCAGAACCAGCGCCAGCACCGACCAGCGGCGGCTGGGTGTGCGCAGGAAGTGCCACAGTTTTTTCATAGCTGTCTCTCATCATCATGACTTTTTGATGAGGGCCATGATAGGGAGAGGCTGTGAACAGGGTTGCCGCGGTAAATTAACGAAATAGGGGTATTTATGACAAAATGTGAATAGAATAATCCTCCCTTGTCGACCTTCGTGAACCCTGCCCATGAGCTACCACATTCTGGTTGTTGAAGATGATGCGGTGACCCGCGAGAAGCTGACCGGATATTTCGAGCGGGAGGGCTATCGGGTGACGGCGGTGGAAAACGGCCAGGAGATGCGCGCCGTGCTGGCGGATCAGACGGTCGATCTGGTGATGCTGGACATCAACCTGCCGGGGGAAGATGGTCTGCTGCTGACCCGTGAGCTGAGGGCGCGCAGCACGGTGGGGATCATTCTGGTCACTGGCCGCAGCGATGCGGTGGACCGGATAGTCGGCCTCGAGATGGGGGCCGATGACTATGTCACCAAGCCGTTCGAGCTGCGGGAGTTGCTGGTGCGGGTCAAGAACCTGCTGTGGCGGATCTCGCTGGCGGTCGCCGCGCCGAGCGAGCCTGTGGTCGTTGACGATGCGGTACGCTTTGGCCCCTGGCGTTTCGACATTCCCCGCCGCCAGCTCAGCAAGGACGGAGTGCCGGTGCGCCTGACCAAGGCCGAATACGAGGTGCTGGTGGCCTTCGTCGCCCACCCCGGGCGGGTGCTCAGCCGGGAGCGGATCCTGACCCTCATCAGCCATCGCGGCGATGGCCCGAGCGATCGCACCATAGACGTGCTGATCCGGCGGCTGCGGGGCAAGATGGAGCTGGATCCCCGGGATCCCCAGCTCTTTGTCACCGTGCATGGGGAGGGCTATCTGTTTGCCGGTGAGCTGGCTCCCTGAGTCAGCTGCCTTGGCTATTGGTCGGCTGGGGCGGCACCGACCCGGTAGACGGGGCGAAAAGCCCCCTCGGAGAGGGAGTCGCCGGTGTCGGCCAGGGGCCCATCCAGGGTCAGAATAGGGGGGCCCATCACCCGGGGGCACTGCTGCTCGTCCGCTTCGGGATGCTGTAGCAGGCAGACGGCCTGGGCCACGGCGAGGCGGCCCTGCAGCCGCATCTGATCGCTGTTGGCCGCCAGCATCTTGCCCCGCAGCAGGCCGCGCTGCACCCCGTGACTGAAGTAGGTACCGAGCACTCTGGGGTGGTCGAGCCGGCGCTGGGCCAGCTCGTTGACCGCCACTTCGGCGGCGATGGCGCCCCCCACCAGATAGTCGAGGTCCGGGTGGCGGGCCAGGGTCTGCTGCACCAGGGTGCGCTGGATCTCGCGGCTGTTGTCGCCGCGTGCCGTGGTCACCAGCCTGATGGCGCTCCCCCGGATGGCATCGGCAAAACCGGGCTCGACCACGTTGTTGCCACCGCTGCTCTTGGGGCCCGGGAACAGGGCAACCGAGACGGGTTTGCTGCCCGCCGGGTGACGCAGTGCCAGCCAGTGCCCCATCTGCCAGCCCATCTGATACCAGGAGACCCCCACCTTGGCCCGCACCAGGCCGGCGGGCAGATCGTTGACCAGGCCGAATACCGGCAGCGGGCTGGCGGTGATTGCCTCCCTCAGCCCTTCATAACTCACGGCGCCAAGCAGGATGGCGTCGCTCCCCTCCCTCACGCACTGCTGCAACTGCTGGCGCTGCTCGGCCAGGGCACCGTAGCCCCCCGCCTCGTGGATCCGCAAGCTGACCCCTAGCCGTGTCGCCTCTTCCACCATGCCCTGATTGACCGACAGCCAGTAGGCGTCCCGCAGATGGGGATAGAGGGCGCACAGGGTCAGGGGAGATTGAAGAGGCGCTGGCCCTGGCCACTGGAGGCGCACGGGCTGGCCGCTGAAGGCGCCACCTGGCCAGTGATCCACCTCGAAGGCGAGGAGGGGGCCAGGGAGCAGCATGAGCAACAGGGAGAGATAGACGCTTCGCATGAGCCGGGGTTTTGTTAAAGTGTGGGCCCACATTATCCGGTCAAAGCCGACCACAACCAAGGTGCCGAGCGTGAGAATCTTTTCCGGCCTGGGGGGCAGGCTGCTGCTGGCCTTCTCCCTGATGGCGCTGCTGACCCTGAGCGCCTCCCTGCTCGGGTGGATTGGGCTCACCCACCTGCGCCAGCTGGAGCAGGGGGTGCAGCAGACCCTGGCCGATCAGGAGCGGGCCCGTACCCTGGCGCGCCTGAGCGGCGAGATCCAGAGCGCCTCCCATCTGCTGGCCACGGCGACCAGCGAGGCGGAGCGTGAGCATCAGGGACGCTTGCTCACCCTGCAGGGGCAGCAGATGCAGCGCCTGCTGGCGCAGCTCGGCGGTGAGGGGGACAGGCAGGTGCAGGAGCAGCTCCATCCCCTGAGCCAGAGCATCATAGGCAATCTGGGGCAGCAGGGCTGGCTGGTGGGGAAGCGCCTGACCCTGATGGCGCAAGGCAACGACCTGCGCGCCCGCCTGGTGGCCGCGGCCGGTGAGGTGGCGGAGCTTGCCCGCAGCCAGATGGAGAATGCCGAGACCGTGATGGTGGCAGGGCTCGGCTCCCTCTACCCCTTGCAGGGGCGCGCCGCCGCCGCGGCGATAGACCGCTTGCTGGAGCAGGATCTCGACTGGCTGGAGCAGATGACCGAGCTGCGTCACAGAACCCTGATGCAGCAGCAGCGCATCGAGGAGATCTGGCGCGGCGAGCGGCAGGAGCGCTTGCAGGCACTGTTGCGGGATGGACAGCGGGAGCTGGCGATATTGCAGCTGAGGGCCGGGGCGGTGACGGATCCGGCCCGTCGCCAGGGGGTGGAGCAGGCCCTCGCCGTGCTGGCGCAGAGCGACCAGCTGGTGCAACTGCGCAGCGACTGGCTCGGCAAGGGGGAGGCGCTGCGGGTGCTGGCCAGCGCCAATGAGGCCTTGATGAGCAGCCTCAACCAGCAGGTGGGTGACCTGGTCAACCGTGCCCGCGACTCCCTGGGGCAGAGTCAGCAGGCACTGAGCCAGCGTCTCAGGCTGCTGGAGCAGGCCCTGATGGGCATTGGCCTGCTCACCCTGGTGCTGCTGATGCTGCTGATGTGGCGCATGGTCTACGGCCGCATCGTCTGGCCGCTGCAACACGCGGTGGCGGGGATGAGCCGGCTGGCGCGGGGGGATCTGGCCCCCCTTGACCCGATCGCCAGTGCGGGCCGTGACGAGCTGGCGGAGCTGGGACGGGCCCTGCAGGTGTTTCGTGACAATGCGGTCGAGCTGGGCCGCTATCAGCGGGAGCTGGAGTCGCGAGTGGTGGAGCGGACGGAGCAGCTCAGCCATGCCAACCTGCGCCTCAACGAAGAGGTGGAGAAGCAGCGCCTGGCCCGCGCCGAGGCGGAACAGGCCAATCGGGCCAAGTCGGTCTTCCTCGCCACCATGAGCCACGAGATCCGCACCCCCATGAACGGCATTCTGGGGGGCCTGACCCTGCTGGAGGACACCCATCTCAGCGAGACCCAGCGGCGCTATCTCGCCGCCATAGAGCACAGCGGCGAATCCCTGCTGGAGATCCTCAACGACATCCTCGACTACTCCAAGATCGAGGCGGGCCACGTGGAGGCGCGCCGGGAACCCTTCCCGCTGCATCAGCTGGTCGATGAGCTGAGCGCCCTGTTCCGGCCCAGGGCAGAGGCCAGAGGGGTGGCCCTGGTGCTGGAGTACGCCCCCACCCTGCCTCCCGTGGTGGAAGGGGATCTGGGCAAGCTGCGCCAGGTGCTCGCGAACCTTTTGGGCAACGCGGTCAAGTTCACCGCCAGGGGCCGGATCTGCCTCGAGGTGAGCCCCCTCCCATGCGGCGGCCCCTGCGCCGAGCCCTGCATCCTGTTCGTGGTGAGCGATACCGGCCCCGGCATTCCTGAACAGGAGCAGGAGGCGGTGTTCGAGGCGTTCCGCCAGCGCAAGCGGGACATGGGGCACCAGGGGGGCACCGGGCTGGGGCTTGCCATCAGCCGCAGGCTGGTGGCCGCCATGGGGGGGGAGCTGTGCCTCGCCAGCCGGCCCGGGGAGGGTTGCCGCTTCAGCTTCAGCCTGCCCCTGCAACGCTCGGCCGCCCAGCTGCCGACCGCGGCCCAGCCGCTGCACCTCGGCCAGCCTCGCGAGATCCTGCTGGTGGAGGACAACGAGATCAACCGGCTGGTGGCGCAGGGCATGCTGACGCGCCTGGGCCATTGCGTCACCCTGGCGGAAGACGGGCGCTCGGCGCTGGCGCAGGTGACGGAGCGGGGTTTCGATCTGGCGCTGCTCGACATCAATCTGCCGGACATGGATGGCCTGACCCTGCGCGAAGATCTGGCCGCCATCAGCGAGGAGGTGCACGAGTGCCCCCTGCCCGCCATCGCCATCTCGGCCCAGATGTACCCCGAGGATATCCGTCTCTGTCTGGAGGCGGGCTTTGCGGACTTTGTCGGCAAACCGGTGCGTCTGGCGGCGCTGGCCAGTGCCATCGACCGTCAGTTCCAGATAGAGACAACGCAGGCGCTGCCGGACGCGAGGGAGGGCACCGTCAGCCCGCCCGTCCCCCAGGCCGCCAACCCCGTGCTGGACGCCGATCTGGCCTTGCTCGGCAGTCAGCGCATCAATCAGCTCATCGGATTGTTTGAATCCCAGGGGGCGGCCCTGGTGGCTGCACTGGTGCGGTGCGAGGGGGAAGAGCGCAAGGGGATGGCCCACAAGCTCAAGGGCAGCGCCCTGGCGCTCGGGCTGGATGACTTTGCCGCGCAGTGCGCCGCCCTGGAGGCGGGGGACGCCGATCCGGCGGGGCTGGCCGGGCAGTTTGATGCGGCGGTGGCGACGCTCAAGGCGTGGCAGGAGAGGCAGCCGTCGGCCCCGGCATGAGCCTCAGCCTGGTCTGCTGCCGACGACTGATCCGCCGCTCCCTTCCTGCTCCTCGTCTCTGTAGAGCGCCTGCTTGCAGCGGGGGCAGATGTGCTGGCGCCGGTAGTCGGCCTGGTGCACCACCCCCACCTCGAGCTGCTGATGGTGGCCGCAATGGATACAGAAGATGATATCGCCATCGACGGCCTCGGGGTGGGCCGCCAGATACTGCGCCCGGGTGGGCAGCGTCTCCCAGCGGGTGGTGCAGGCGCCCTTGCGACTGCCGGTGTAATAGACCCAATAGAAGATGGCAAAGACGGCGACAATCACGAACAGCATCAGATGATCCATGGAATTCCCCCTTGTGGTGAGAGAGGCAAATGCAGGGCTCTGGTGCGACCCTGTGCGCCAAAGGGCCCTGCCGTTGCCAGCCGATGGCCGCTCGCCAGGCTTCGCAGCCCCTGTGCCGTCTAAAGATGTTATCTGTTAGTAAATGCTATATCCATGATCTGGCTCTGGTTTTTGCCCTCCATAGGGGAGGATTCAGGGGGCGGGTCAGACAGGATTGCCGGGCGCCCCGGGAGGGGCCGAGCCGACGGAAGGGGCGCCGGCCCTGCGAGAGGCAAGGGGAAAGAGGGGCGTCCGGCTTCGAAAATTGCGACGTATTTTACATTTTATAAACAAGTTTTTGGGTGGTTGGACTGTCTCTTTGATCCAGCTCACGTTACAATGCGCGGGCCCACTTCACCTATCGCGCAAACGATTTTCAGGAGATAAACGGATGTTGAAACGTGACATGACCATCGCCGGCTATGATCCAGAGCTGTGGCAGGCCATCACAGACGAAACCCGTCGTCAGGAAGAACATATCGAGCTGATCGCGTCTGAGAACTACACCAGCCCCCGCGTCATGGAAGCCCAGGGCTCCCAGTTGACCAACAAGTACGCCGAAGGCTACCCGGCCAAGCGTTACTACGGCGGTTGCGAGTACGTCGACGTGGTCGAAACCCTGGCCATCGAGCGCGCCAAGGAACTGTTTGGTGCCACCTATGCCAACGTGCAGCCGCACTCCGGCTCCCAGGCCAACAGCGCCGTTTACATGGCCCTGCTGCAGCCGGGCGACACCGTGCTGGGCATGAACCTGGCCCACGGTGGTCACCTGACCCACGGCTCCCCGGTGAACTTCTCCGGCAAGCTGTACAACATCATCCCCTACGGCATTGATGAGTCCGGCAAGATCGACTATGACGAGATGGAGCGCCTGGCGGTCGAGCACAAGCCGAAGATGATGATAGGTGGCTTCTCCGCCTACTCCGGCATCGTCGACTGGGCCCGCATGCGTGAAATCGCCGACAAGATCGGTGCTTACCTGTTCGTCGACATGGCCCACGTGGCCGGTCTGATTGCCGCTGGCGTCTACCCGAACCCGGTGCCCCACGCCCACGTGGTCACCTCCACCACCCACAAGACCCTGGCCGGTCCGCGCGGTGGTCTGATCCTCTCCGCCGCCGACGACGAAGATCTGTACAAGAAGCTGAACTCCGCCGTCTTCCCGGGTGGTCAGGGCGGCCCGCTGATGCACGTCATCGCCGGCAAGGCCGTGGCCTTCAAGGAAGCGCTGGAGCCCGAGTTCAAGACCTATCAGGCCCAGGTCGTCAAGAACGCCAAGGCCATGGCCGCCACCTTCATGGAGCGCGGTTACAAGATCGTCTCCGGCGGTACCGACAACCACCTCATGCTGGTTGACCTCATCGGCCGCGAGCTGACCGGTAAGGACGCCGACGCCGCACTGGGCAAGGCCAACATCACCGTCAACAAGAACTCGGTGCCGAATGACCCGCGCTCTCCGTTCGTCACCTCAGGTGTGCGGATCGGTACCCCGGCCATCACCCGCCGTGGTTTCAAGGAAGCCGAGTCCATCCAGCTGACCAACTGGATCTGCGACGTGCTGGACAACCATGACAACGATGCCGTGCTGGCCACAGTGCGCGAGCAGGTACTGGATATCTGCCGTCGTTTCCCGGTTTATGCCTGATACGCCAGAGACTCTGGTATAAAAACAATGCCACCCCAGGGTGGCATTGTTGTTTCTGCTCCGGCCTTGCCATAGGGCTGTACTCATTCGACCGACAGAGGAGGCACCATGCCAAATCAGACCGCGCTCAGTGATGAGGAACTCATCTCTGCCATCCGTGCCCAGTACCATTTTCGCGATAGCCCCGAGGGCCTGCTGGCATGGGATGTGCGCCGTCTGGTGCGGCTGAGCCACGGGCTGCCGGTGCAAGCGGTGCCGCTCTCGCAGATCGCGGAGCTCGATAGCGAGCACTGGTACGGGCATGGGAACATCCGGCCCACGGTGCGCAGCGTGGTCGAGCACTGTCAGCTGATGCTGGCCGTCGACCTCGCCTATCCCATCATTCTGGACAGTGCGGGCCGGGTCATGGATGGCATGCACAGGGTGAGCAAGGCGCTGATGCAGGGCCATACCCATATCGATGCGGTGCAATTCGAGCAAGATCCGGCCCCCGACTATGTGGATTGCGATCCGGATCTGTTGCCCTACGACGACTGAACCGGCGCCATTTCAGCCCCAATGCCACCTGTGGGTGGCATTGTTTTTTCTGGGCTTTTACCGGCTTTGGATGGCCGTGCTACACTGGCCGGCCAAGATCCTGACCCCGCGGGGCAGGTGCCTTTTCCGTTAACGCCGGAGGTCCGATGCATTGCCCTTTCTGTAGTGCGGTTGATACCAAGGTGATCGATTCCCGTCTGGTGGCAGAAGGCCATCAGGTGCGCCGCCGTCGTGAATGCCTGCTCTGCCACGAGCGCTTCACCACCTTCGAGATGGCCGAGCTGGTGATGCCCCGTGTCATCAAGTCCAACGGCTCCCGCGAGCCCTTCAATGAAGACAAGCTGCGGGCCGGCATACTGCGGGCCCTGGAGAAGCGGCCGGTGAGCATGGAGGCCATCGAAAAGGGGGTCAATCACATCAAGTCCCGGCTGCGTGCCACCGGCGAGCGCGAAGTCGCGTCCCAGCTGGTGGGCAACCTGGTGATGGATGAGCTCAAGAGCCTGGACAAGGTGGCCTATATCCGCTTCGCCTCCGTCTATCGCAGCTTCGAGGACATCCGCGAATTCGGTGAAGAGATCGCCAAGCTGGAGAAGTGAAGAGGGTCGGGTGAGCAAAGCAATATCCGCTTCGCCCCTCTCTACCTCAGGACTCGAGGACATCCGCCTAGTTTGTAACAAGAAGCGGCGAAGAGATCGCCAAGCTGGAGAAATAAGCCAGCCACCCACGGATTGCGTTAGCACCCCTATTTTCTCGCGTTGAACGGGAGCCCAGATGTTTAGTCAAGACGATTACCAATGGATGAGCCGGGCCCTCGAGCTGGCCCGTCGCGGCCGTTACACCACGGCCCCCAATCCCTGTGTGGGCGCCGTGCTGGTGAAGGCCGGCGTGGTGGTGGGGGAGGGCTGGCACCAGCGTGCCGGTGAACCCCATGCCGAGGTCTATGCCCTGCATGCCGCCGGGGAAGAGGCTCGCGGCGCCACCGCCTATGTGACCCTGGAGCCCTGCTCCCACCACGGTCGCACCCCTCCTTGTGCCGAGGCGCTGATCAAGGCCGGGGTGACCCGGGTGGTCGCCGCCATGGTGGATCCCAATCCCCAGGTGGGGGGACGCGGCCTGCGCATGCTCTCCGAGGCGGGCATCAAGACCGACTTCGGCCTGCTCAGCGCCGAGGCCGAGGCCCTGAACCCCGGTTTCTTCAAGCGGATGCGCACCGCCTTCCCGCAGGTGACGGTCAAGCTCGGCGCCAGCCTCGACGGTCGCACCGCCATGGCGAGCGGCGAGAGCCAGTGGATCACCTCCCCGGAGGCGCGCCGGGACGTGCAGCGGCTGCGTGCCCGCCACGATGCGGTGCTCTCCAGCGCCGAGACGGTGCTGGCCGACGGCGCCTCCCTCAACGTGCGCTGGGACGAGCTGCCGGCCTCGGTCAAGGCCGTTTATCTCAGGGAGGCCCTGCGCCAGCCGTTGCGGGTCATCGTCGATTCCCAGAACCGGCTGACCCCGGACTTGCCCCTGTTCCAGAGCGAGAGCCCTGTGCTGCTGGCCCGTCACAAGGTCGACGGGGACTGGCCTGCCTGGGTGCAGCAGCTGACCCTGCCCCTGCTGGATGGCAAGCTGGATCTGGTGAGCCTCTTCATGCTGCTGGCCAAGCAGAACATCAACTCTGTGCTGGTGGAGGCGGGTCCCAGGCTGTGCGGCGCCCTGCTGGCCAAGGGGCTGGTGGACGAACTGGTGCTCTATCAGGCTCCCAAGCTGTTGGGGGATGAGGGGCGCGGCCTGTTCCACCTGCCGGAGTTGACCCGGCTGTTCCAGGCCCCCAAGCTCACTGTCAAGGATGTGCGTCTGGTGGGGCAGGATATTCGCATCACAGCGAAAATAGCCTGATTTATCAATGTTCAAGGGGGCAGTCACTGCCCCCGTCATCAGCAAGGTGATCTGCATGTTTACCGGAATTATCGAAGCCATGGGCACCCTGGCCGCCCTGCGCCGCCAAGGGGATGACATGGCCCTCACCGTCCACGCGCCGACCCTGGACTTTGGCGACGTCAAGCTGGGCGACTCCATCGCCACCAACGGCGTCTGCCTGACCGTGGTGGCCCTGGGGGACAACAGCTACACCGCCGACGTCTCCCTTGAGACGCTCTCTCGCACCGGCTTTGCCGAGGCCAAGGTAGGGGATCCGGTGAACCTCGAGAAGGCGCTGATGCCGAGCTCCCGCCTCGGCGGCCACCTGGTCTCCGGCCACGTGGATGGCATCGGCGAGGTGAAGAGCAAGTCCAGCAGCGGCCGCGCCATCGAGTACTGGATCGAGGCGCCAAAGGAACTCTCTCGCTACATCGCCGAGAAGGGGTCGATTGCGGTGGATGGCATCAGCCTGACGGTCAACGCCGTGCAGGGGGATCTCTTTCGCCTGACCATAGTGCCCCACACCGCCCAGGAGACCACCATAGCCCGCTGGAAACCGGGCCACAGGGTGAACCTGGAGGTGGATCAGATCGCCCGCTATCTGGAGCGGCTGATGCAGGGCAGGGCGCAGGAGCAGGGCGGCTCCAGCCTGACCCTGGAGACCCTGGCCCGATCCGGGTTTATCTGACAGGCAGGGGAGCGGGCAAAACACGGTTCTGTGATCCCGCTCCGATTGAAATGGGGCCCCGTGCCCCCATCTAGCACACAATGATGCAGTATCAAGCCGAGCCGGCAGGCTCAATTCCCCAAGCATGTTGATGGAGTAGCCCATGGCGCTGAGCACAACCCAGGAAATCATTGCCGATATCAAGGCGGGCAAAATGGTGATCCTGATGGATGACGAAGACAGGGAGAACGAAGGGGACCTCATCATGGCCGCCTCCTGTGTCCGTCCGGAGGATATCAACTTCATGGCCCGTTACGGCAGGGGCCTCATCTGCCTGACCCTGACCCGGGATCGCTGCAAGCAGCTGGCGCTGCCGCTGATGGTGGACAGGAACAACGCCCAGTTCTCCACCGCCTTCACCGTGACCATAGAAGCGGCCGAAGGGGTGACCACGGGCATCTCCGCCGCCGATCGCGCCGTGACCGTCCAGGCCGCCGTCGCACCGAACGCCAAGGCCGCCGATCTGGTGCAGCCTGGCCACATCTTCCCGCTGATGGCGCAGGATGGCGGCGTGCTGACCCGTGCCGGCCACACCGAAGCCGGTTGCGATCTGGCCCGTCTGGCCGGTTACGAGGCGGCCTCCGTCATCGTCGAGATCCTCAACGAGGATGGCACCATGGCGCGCCGTCCCGATCTTGAGATCTTCGCCGAGCAGCACGGCATCAAGCTGGGCACCATCGCGGATCTTATCGAGTACCGCAACCAGCACGAGACCACGGTGGAGAAGGTGGCCGAGTGCAAGCTGCCCACCGAGTTCGGGGAGTTTGATCTCGTCACCTTCCGCGACACCATAGACAACCAGGTGCACTTCGCCCTCAAGAAAGGCGAGGTGAAAGCCGACCAGCCGACCCTGGTACGGGTCCATCTGCACGACGTGCTGAGCGATCTGCTGCTGACGGATCGCCACAGCGCCCGCAACTGGCCGCTGCCCAAATCCATGGCCCGCATCGCCGCCGAGGGCGGTGTGCTGGTGATCCTGGGGGCGGAAGCCCAGGGCGCCGAGCTGCTGGCCCGGGTCAAGGGCTTTGAAGCCGCCGACAAGGGACTGGCACCGGAAGGGGCCAAGTGGCAGGGCACCTCGCGCCGGGTCGGCGTGGGCTCCCAGATCCTCAAGGCACTGGGCGTGGGCAAGATGCGTCTTTTAAGCTCTCCGAAGAAATACCATGCCCTCGGCGGCTTCGGCCTCGAGGTGGTGGAGTACGTCGGCGAGTAAGCGCCCTGGTGCTCGCTTGACGACATACCATGCTCGCCAGCGGCTTCGGCCTTGAGGTGGTGGAGTACGTCGGCGAGCAAGCCCCTGACGGGTTGAATGACTATCCTGGCCACTCGTTGCGGCCATGGTTTTTTGTCGCGGCTCTGTTGTGCTAGAATGCGTGCACTTTTGGCCCCGGCCCCTATTGATTGCACAGAGACAGGATTTCCAATGAAGATTATCGAAGGGAATATCGCCGCTCCCGAGGCGCGTGTTGCTATTGTCGTTGCCCGTTTCAACAGCTTCATCAATGACAGCCTGGTGAACGGTGCGGTAGACGTACTGAAGCGTCAAGGCCAGGTCCAGGACAGCAATCTCACCCTGGTGCGCGTGCCGGGTGCCGTCGAAATTCCCCTGGCAGCCAAGAAGCTGGCCAAGAGCGGTCAATACGACGCCATAGTCGCGCTCGGTACCGTCATCCGTGGTGGCACCTATCACTTCGAACTGGTGGCGAGCGAGAACGGCAAGGGGCTGGCCCAGGTGATGATGGAGTATGAAATTCCCGTCGCCTTCGGCGTACTGACCACTGAAAACATTGAACAAGCCATCGAGCGCGCCGGTACCAAGGCGGGTAACAAGGGTGCAGAGGCTGCACTGAGCGCGCTCGAAATGATCAACGTCCTGAAACAGCTGGACGTGTAACGAGGAGAAGTACATTGAAACCGTCCGAGCGCCGTAAGGCCCGCCATTGCGCCACCCAGGCCATCTACCAGTGGCAGATGACCCAGGCCAACGTGGGCGACATCGAAGAGCAGTTCAAGATCGATCAGGACACCAAGGGTGTGGACCTGAGCTATTTCCGCGATCTGCTGTTCGGGGTAGCGGTCCACTGCAACGAGCTGGACAAGGTGTTCTCGCCTTTCCTCTCCCGTCCGCTGGAAGAAGTGGACATGGTGGACAAGGCGATCCTGCGTCTGGCGACCTACGAGCTGACCCGTCGTGATGATGTGCCGCCGCGCGTGGTGATCAACGAAGCGATCGAGCTGGCCAAAGCCTTCGCCGCCGATGACAGCCACAAGTTTGTCAACGGTGTACTGGACAAGGTGATCAAGACGCTGACCAAGCGTTGATCCTGACGTCCATCAGCATTAAGAGAGGAGCCAGCCTAACCGCTGGCTTTTTACTGTATGGGTGAATTTGAGCTGATTGAGAAGTACTTCAAGGTCCCCCACGCCCGCAAGGACGTGGTGATGGGCCCAGGGGATGACTGTGCCCTGCTGACCCTGCCCGCCGATACCCTGCTGGCGGTGAGCACGGATACCCTGGTGAGCGGCGTGCACTTCTTCCCGGACATGGATCCGGTGGATCTGGGCTACAAGGCGCTGGCGGTCAACCTCTCCGATCTCGCCGCCATGGGGGCAGAGCCACGCTGGGTCTCCCTGGCGCTGACCCTGCCCGCCGTCAACGAGGCCTGGGTTGCGGGCTTTGCGGAAGGGTTCCTCGAGCTTGCCGAATATTACAATGTGGCCCTGGTGGGGGGGGACATGACCCGCGGGCCACTCTCCATCACCGTCTCGGTGAAGGGATCCGTGCCGGCCGGTCGTGCCCTGATGCGCAGCGGCGCCAGGGTAGGGGACGGCATCTATGTTACCGGCACCCTGGGGGATGCGGCCCTGGCCCTCTCCCATCTGCTGGGCAAGCGCACCCTCAACGAGAACCAGCTAGCGGCCGTGCTGCCCAGGCTCGATCATCCCCATCCCCGCATCCTGGCCGGTCAGGCGCTGCGCGGGCTGGCAAGCAGCGCGCTGGATCTCTCCGACGGCCTGGCTTCCGATCTCGGCCATATCCTCAAGGCGTCCGGCGTGCGGGCCCAGATCGATCTCGATCTGCTGCCCCTCTCGCCCGTGTTGCAGGACGCCGTGCCCGCACGGGATGCCTGGCAGCTGGCGCTGGCCGGTGGGGATGACTACGAGCTCTGCTTCACCGTGCCACAAGAGCATCATGGTGCCCTGGACACGGCGCTGGCCAACTGTGGCGTCAGATTCACCCGCATCGGCCGCATCCAGGCCGGCGACCCCGGCATCGACTATGTGCAGGGTGAGCAGCCGGTCGAGCTGCATCTCAAGGGCTGGGATCACTTCGCATGAGCTTTTTCAAGATAAGGCCTGAGCTGACAGGCCTGAGCCTGAAGAACCCGCTCCACTTGCTGGCGCTGGGCTTTGGTGCCGGTCTCTCCCCCAGGGCGCCGGGGACCATGGGGACCCTGGTGGCCATTCCGCTCTACCTGCTGGTGAGCGGTCTGCCGACCCCCTGGTTCATCGCCCTGCTGGCGGTGGGGTTCGTGGCGGGCATCCGCATCTGCCAGGCGGCCACCGATGCCATCGGCATGCCGGATCACGGCGCCATCGTCTGGGACGAGGTGATAGGGTTCGGCGTCACCATGATAGCGGCCCCCGCCGGCTGGGAGTGGGTGCTGGCCGGCTTCGTGTTGTTCCGGCTGTTCGACGTGCTCAAGCCCTGGCCCATCTCCTGGTTCGATCGTCGTATTCACGGCGGGCTCGGCATCATGCTGGATGATCTCATCGCCGGCCTGTTCGCTTTGCTCTGCATGCAGTTGCTGGCTCGCTGGTAAGGCGGAGTCGGCGATCACGGCCGTCATGGCGGGCCTGGCCCTCGCTGCCGCGCAGTTTCATCGTCTGTCTGCCCGCTCTTTCCATACAATTAAGCGTCAGGCGCAGTTCCTTGATGGGACTGCGCCTTTTTGTATGCAATCCCCCCGCCTTGTCCGGTGATGGCGAATTGGGCTCTGGCAGATCATTCTGAGTTGACCCTATTTATCTCTGCTTAGTTTTCCTTCATCCAGATATGCTGCCGTTAAAAAATCATTTCACATAAATATTCACTACTCATTCGAAGCTGCGAACTCAGCATTGAATAGTGGATTCGATTGCTTGTTACATCTTTGTTGAAATTTAAATAAGCTAATCTCTCGCATTGCCATCACAATCTCTGTTAATGTGATATTTATCGACATTTTGCGCCAATGGCTAGTGCGTTATCTGCGCAAAGTATTGCGAAATTGTATAACTGGATCATTTACACCCGCGGGCAAACCGACTAACTTACTCGCGGGTTATTCCAAAAAAATGCAAAAAACCCGCCCGGATCGCTGGTTTGGCTGCCTCATGGATTGAGCGTTTACTGCACAAGAGAAGCTCTCAACATTAAGTACCAAGGCACAACCAGCATCTGCGGCTGATTTACGGACGAATTATTTGGGACGGATGTCCCCCGCAGAGGTAACCATGTCCTTGCTCGAAGTGAAAAACTTGCGGATCGAGTACCCCTCCCGCTATGGGGTGCTGGCCGCGGTCAAGGATCTCTCTTTTTCCGTGGAAAAAGGCGAGATCGTCGGAGTGGTCGGTGAATCAGGTGCCGGCAAGTCCACCATAGGCAATGCCGTCATCGATCTGTTGAGCCCGCCCGGTCGCATCGCCCGTGGCGATATCTACCTCAACGGCGAACTCATCTCCGGCAAGAGCCAGAACGAGATGCGGGCAATCCGTGGCTCCCGTATCGGCTTCATCTTCCAGGATCCCATGACCTCCCTCAATCCGCTGTTCACCGTTGAACAGCAGCTGGTGGAGACCATACTGGCCAATACCGATCTCAATCGCGAGGCCGCCTTTGCCAAGGCCCTCGAGCTGATGGGGGCGGTCGGGATCCCGCAGCCGGAAGTGCGCATCAAGCAGTACCCGCACCAGTTCTCCGGTGGCATGCGCCAGCGGGTGGTCATCGCCATCGCGCTGTCTGGGGATCCCGAGCTCATCATCGCCGATGAGCCGACCACGGCGCTGGACGTCTCCATTCAGGATCAGATCCTCCAGCTCATCCGCAACCTCTGCAAGGAGCGTCAGGTGGGCTGCATGCTGGTGACCCACGACATGGGCGTGGTATCCAACGTCACCGACAAGGTGGCTGTCATGTACCGCGGGGATCTGGTGGAGTTCGGCACCACAGAACAGGTGCTGGGTCGTCCCAGCCACCCCTATACCCGCAGCCTCATCTCGGCGGTGCCCCGTTCCGATGTGAAGCTGGTGCGCTTCCCCCTGGTCTCCTACATAGAGGATGCCGGTGCGCCGGATCTCAGCATCGATCTCAAGACCCACTGGCTCGGCCAGAGTCAGGACGAGCGCGCCTATGAAGGGGCCCTGCTGCGGGTGGAGAACGTGGATCTGAAGTTCGTCACCAAGGATTCCATCTTCCCGAGCCGCCGCCAGTACGTGCGCGCCTGCAACAACATCAGCTTCGAGATCTTCGAAGGTGAGACCTTCGGTCTGGTGGGGGAGTCGGGTTCCGGCAAATCCACCATAGCCCGCGCCATCACCGGCCTCTATCCGCCCGATACCGGCAAGATCTTCTTCGAGGGGATCGATCTCACCGCCCTGAAAGGGGAGCATGAGCGCCGCCCGCTGCGCCGCCAGATGCAGATGGTGTTCCAGAACCCTTACTCCTCGATGAACCCGCGCATGAAGGTGCGTGACATCATCGCCGAGCCGATCCGCTTCCACAAACTGGCGACCAGCGAGAGCCAGATTGAGGGCATAGTGAGCGATCTGCTGGATCACGTCGGCCTCGGCCGCGGGGCCGGGGTCAAGTATCCCCACGAGTTCTCCGGTGGTCAGCGCCAGCGTATCTCCATCGCCCGCGCCCTGGCGACCCGGCCGCGCTTCCTCATCTGCGACGAGCCCACCTCGGCGCTGGATGTCTCGGTACAGGCCCAGATCCTCAACCTGCTCAAGGATTTGCAGCAGGAGCTTGGGCTGACCATGCTGTTCATCAGCCACGATCTGCCGGTCATCCGCCAGATGTGCGACCGCATCGGCGTGATGCAGCACGGCCACCTGGTGGAGGTCGCGGAGACCGAAAAACTGTTTACCAATGCCGAGCATGAGTACAGCCGCAAGCTGATCTCCCTCATGCCGGAATTTAAGGGAATGTCCCGCGAGGGGCTGGAAATCGCAAGCTAGGAAAGCACCGGTTCGCCGGTTTGTCTGTCAATAAAAAGCCAAAAGCATGGAGAAAGACATGAAGAAAGGATTATCCAAGATCGCCATGGCGCTGTTCGCCGCTGGTCTCGCGTTCAACGTTTCTGCCGCCGACATCAAGGTTGCCGTCGCCTCTGACGCCACCTCGCTGGACCCGCAGGAGCAGCTCTCCGGTCAGACCCTGGAGATGTCTCACCTGGTGTTCGATCCCCTGATGCGTTACACCCAGGATCTGCAGTTCGAGCCGCGTCTGGCCGAGAAGTATGAGCGCATCGACGACAAGACCGTCCGCTTCCACCTGCGCAAGGGTGTCAAGTTCCACTCCGGCAACGACTTCACCGCCGATGACGTGGTATGGACCGTCAACCGTCTGAAGGCCTCCCCGGACTTCAAGGCTATTTTCGACCCCATCGCCGAAGCCAAGAAGGTGGATGACTTCACCGTGGATCTCGTCACCGCCAAGCCGTTCCCGCTGGTGCTGCAGACCGTCACCTACATCTTCCCGATGGACTCCAAGTTCTACAGCGGCAAGGATGAAGCCGGCAAGGACAAGGCCGCCATCGTCAAGAACGGCGACTCCTATGCCTCTACCCATGTTTCCGGTACCGGTCCGTTCAGCGTCAAGTTCCGCGAGCAGGGCGTGAAGCTGGAGTATGCCCGCAATGCCAACTACTGGGACAAGGCCTCCAAGGGCAACGTCCAGAACCTGACCGTGGTGCCGATCAAGGAAGACGCGACCCGCGTAGCCGCCCTGCTGGGTGGTGACGTGGACATGATCTACCCGGTTGCCCCGAACGATCTGGAGCGCGTGAAGAACGGCAAGGATTCCCAGCTGGTGACCCTGTCCGGTACCCGCGCCATCATCATCGAGCTGAACCAGAACACCAACCCGGCGCTCAAAGACAAGCGCGTGCGTCAGGCGATCAACTACGCCATCAACCAGGTGGGCATAGTCGACAAGATCAACAAGGGCTTCGGTACCCCGGCCGGCCAGCTGAGCCCGAAAGGCTATGCCGGTTACAACGAGGCGCTCAAGCCCCAGTATGATCTGGCCAAGGCCAAGGAGCTGATGAAGGAAGCCGGTTACGAGAAGGGCTTCAAGATGACCTTCATCTCCCCGGCTGCCCGCTACGTCAACGACGTCAAGATCGCCCAGGCCGTCTCCGCCATGCTGTCCAAGATCAACATCAAGGTGGATCTGAAGACCATGCCGGTGGCCCAGTACTGGCCCGAGTTTGACAAGTGCGCCTCCGACATGCAGTTGATCGGCTGGCACTCCGACACCGAAGACAGTGCGAACTTCTTCGAGTTCCTGACCTTCACCAAGGATGCCAAGACCGGCATGGGTCAGTACAACTGCGGCGGTTATGCCAACGCAGAGGCTGACAAGATGGTGATGGAAGCGAACACCGAAACCGACCCGGCCAAGCGTGCCGCCATCCTGCAGAAGGTGGAAGCCATGCTGATCGACGACGCTGCCTATGTGCCCTTGCACTGGGAAGACCTGGCCTACGGTGCCAAGAAGAACGTCGACATCAAGCCTGTGGTCAACGTGATGAACTTCCCTTACCTGGGTGACCTGGTGGTCAACAAGTAAGTGAAGCGCTAAGGAAGGACCTGGCGGGGCGCCCATGGGTGCCCCGCCATTAACAGAAGCCTGTGCCAAGACACAGGCCACGTAGAAGGACAAGCATGTTTACATTCCTGCTGAAACGGTTCTATCAGGCCGTGATAGTGATGTTCGTCATCAGCCTGGTCGCCTTCTCCATCCAGGACAACCTGGGGGATCCGCTGCGCGAGCTGGTGGGACAATCCGTCTCCGAGTCCGTGCGCCAGGAGCTGCGCGACAAAATGGGCCTCAACGATCCCTTTTTGGTGAAATACAGCCGCTTCCTGCAGAACGCGGTGCAAGGGGATCTGGGCACCTCCTATTTCTTCAAGCGACCGGCCCTCGAGGTGATCCTCGACAAGCTGGTGGCTACCCTTGAGCTGGTGTTTGCCGCTGCGCTCATCATCGTCGTGGTCTCCATTCCGCTGGGGGTTTATTCGGCGATAAGACCGCGCAGTTTCCTGACCAAGCTCATCATGGCGGTGAGCAGCATCGGCATCTCGATCCCGGTCTTCCTGACCGCCATCATGCTGATGTACCTCTTCTCCATCCAGCTCGGCTGGCTGCCGGCCTATGGCCGTGGCGAGACCTACAACCTGCTGGGCTGGGAGTCGGGCTTCTTTACCTGGGACGGCATACTGCACCTGATCCTGCCTGCGGTGTCCCTCTCCTCCATCATGCTGCCGCTGTTCATCCGGCTGGTACGCTCCGAGATGCTGGAGCAGCTCTCCTCCGAGTACGTGAAGTTCGCCCGTGCCAAGGGGCTGGACAACAACAAGGTCTACTACCAGCACGCCCTGAAGAACACCATGCTGCCGGTTATCACAGTCGGCGGCGTGCAGATCGGCACCATGGTGGCCTACACCATACTGACCGAGAGCGTGTTCCAGTGGCCGGGGACGGGCTTCCTGTTCCTCGAGGCGATCCACCGGGTCGATACCCCGCTGATCACCGCTTACGTCATCTTCGTGGGCCTTATCTTCGTGGTGACCAATACCCTGGTCGACCTGCTCTACGGGTTCATCAACCCGACCGTCAACCTGACCGCCAAGGGGTAACAGATGACTAACGCTGTAACTGCAAGCCCAAGCCGTTGGGCGCGATTCAAGAACTCTGACATCGTCTACTACTTCCTGCGGGACAAGGTAGCCATGTTCAGCTTTGCGGTGTTTGTGGTGTTCGTACTGGCGGCGCTGCTGGCGCCCTGGCTGGCACCGCACAACGTCTATGACCAGACCAGCTTCGATCTGATGGATGCGGAGCTGCCACCCTCCTGGCTGGAAGGGGGCGAGGCGCGCTTCTGGCTCGGTACCGACAACCAGGGACGGGACATCTGGAGCACCATCCTCTATGGCGCCCGTATCTCGCTGACCATAGGCCTGTTCGCCGTCGGCCTGCAGCTGGTGCTCGGCATCGTCATCGGCCTGATCGCCGGTTACTTCGGTGGTCGCATCGACAACCTGCTGATGCGCTTTGCCGACGTGCAGCTGTCGTTCTCCACCATGATGGTGGCCATCATCATCTCCGCCATCTTCCAGGCGACCTTTGGCTCCGAGTTCTACTCGAAGTTCGCCATCCTGATGCTGGTGGTGATCATCGGCATCGCCGAGTGGCCCCAGTACGCCCGGACGGTGCGCGCCTCCGTGCTGGCGGAGAAGAAGAAGGAGTACGTGGAAGCGGCCCAGGTGATGGGGTTCCGTGCCCCGCGCATCATGTTCCGCCACATACTGCCGAACTGCCTGTCGCCCATCCTGGTCATCTCCACGGTGCAGGTGGCGAACGCCATCATGAGCGAGGCGGCACTCTCCTTCCTGGGGCTGGGCATGCCGGTGGATCAGCCGTCGCTGGGGTCGCTCATCAGCGTGGGCTTCAACTACATCTTCTCCGGCTCCTGGTGGATCACCGCCTTCCCGGGTATCTGCCTGGTGGTGCTGGTGCTGGTCATCAACCTGCTGGGTGACTGGCTGCGGGATGTGTTCAACCCCAAGATCTACAAGGGCTGATAAAAACCAGTCCTCACACTTACTGCGAGGGCGTGATCAAGGCTCATGTGCTGCTCGCTTATGTGGAATCAAGGAGTGCTCACGTATATCTATACGCTCCGGTTCCTGAGCGGCTTGTAACCTTGCTGACGCCCTTCTCGCGACAGTGTGTGCACAGGTTTGAAATAATGGATAACAAGAAGGGCGCCATCAGGCGCCCTTCTTTATTTGCTCGTCAACGTGCCTGATCAGGCCAGCAGCCAGGTCTCTATGCTGGCCTGGATACCTGCGCCATCCAGCCCCAGCTGGGCATAGATCTCCTCCTGGGTGCCTTGCTCCACGAAGCGATCCGGCAGCCCCAGATTGAGCACAGGCTTGCACTGCTTGGCATGCATCAACAGCTCGTTCACCGCAGAGCCGGCCCCGCCCATGATGGCGTTGTCCTCGAGAGTGACAAACTGATCGTGGGAGGCGGCAAGGGAGAGCACCAGGGCCTCGTCCATGGGCTTGACGAAGCGCATGTCCACCAGGGTGGCGTCCAGCGCCTCGGCGGCGGCCCAGGCTTGATGCAGCAGGGTGCCGAACGCCAGTATGGCGGTGCCCTTGCCCTGGCGAACAATCCGGCCCTTGCCGAGTTCAAGTGCCTGCATCTCGCTCATGATCTCGCTGCCGCAGCCGCTGCCACGGGGGTAGCGCACCGCAGCGGGCTGGTTGCACTGATAGCCGGTGTAGAGCATCTGGCGGCACTCGTTCTCGTCGGACGGCGTCATCACCACCATGTTCGGCACTGTGCGCAGGAAGCTGATGTCGAACGCCCCCTGATGGGTGGGGCCATCGGCCCCCACCAGACCGGCGCGGTCGATGGCGAACAGCACCGGCAGGTTCTGCAGCGCCACGTCGTGGATCAGCTGGTCATAGGCCCGTTGCAGGAAGCTCGAATAGATGGCGACCACGGGTTTCTTGTCGGCGATGGCAAGGCCGGCGGCGAAGGTGACCGCATGCTGTTCGGCGATGGCCACGTCGAAGTAGCGATCCGGGTACTGCTGGCTGAACTTGACCAGGCCGGAGCCCTCGCGCATGGCGGGGGTGATGCCGACCAGTTTCTCGTCTTTCGCCGCCATGTCGCACAGCCACTGGCCGAAGATGGCGGAGAAGGTCGGCTTGCCGCCGGCGCTCTTGGGCAGGGCACACTCGTCCGGGTTGAACTTGGGGACGGCGTGATAGCCGATAGGGTCTTTTTCGGCGGGCTCGTAGCCCTTGCCCTTCTTGGTCTTGACGTGCAGCAGCTGGGGACCCTTGAGGTTGCGCATGTTGCGCAGGGTCTCGACCAGAGCGTGGATGTCGTGGCCGTCGATGGGGCCTATGTAGTTGAAGCCGAACTCCTCGAACAGGGTGCCGGGTACCACCATGCCCTTGAGGTGCTCTTCGGCCCGCTTGGCCAGCTCCTTGACCGGCGGCAGCCCCGCCAGCACCTTCTTGCCGCCTTCGCGGATGGTGGTGTAGAGCTTGCCGGACATCAGCCTGGCCAGGTGGTTGTTGAGCGCCCCGACATTTTCGGAGATGGACATCTCGTTGTCATTGAGCACCACCAGCATGTCCTTGTGGACATCGCCGGCGTGGTTGAGGGCCTCGAAGGCCATGCCCGCCGTGATGGCGCCGTCACCTATGACGGCCACCACCTTGCGGCCCAGCCCCTCGCTCTCGGCGGCAACCGCCATGCCGAGGGCTGCACCAATGGAGGTGCTGGAGTGGCCCACGCTGAGCACGTCATACTCGCTCTCTTCCCGCCAGGGGAAGGGGTGCAGGCCATCTTTCTGGCGAATGGTGTGAATGCGCTCGCGCCGACCGGTCAGGATCTTGTGGGGATAAGCCTGATGGCCCACGTCCCACACCAATCGATCGAAGGGGGTGTTGTAGACGTAGTGCAGCGCCACCGTCAGCTCGACTGTGCCGAGGCCGGAGGCGAAGTGGCCACTGGAGCGGCTCACCGAGCGCAGCAGATACTCGCGCAGCTCTTCGCACAGAATGGGCAGCCGCTCTTTGGGCAGGGATCGCAACTCGACCGGCGTATCCGCGAGGGCCAGGTTGGGGAAATCGCTAATATCAACGCTCATATTGTTACTGTTATCCAGCGTTTAGTGGGTTCGCTCGATGATGTAATCGGCAAACGCTTCCAGAATGTCGGTATTGTAGGGCAAGGATTGCAGGGCTGTTAAGGCCTTGTCATGCAGTTCGCGAGCCAGCTCACGGGCAGGGTCGAGACCGAGCAGGGCCGGATAGGTGCTCTTCTCCTGCGCCAGATCCGAGCCTTGCGGCTTGCCCAGGGTGGCGGTGTCGCCCGTGATGTCGAGGATGTCATCCTGCACCTGGAAGGCGAGCCCGATGGCGGCGGCATAGGTTTGCAGCGCGGCCAGGGTGGCGGGTTCCACGTCGGCCTTGCACAGGGCCCCCAGGGTGACGGCGCACTCGATGAGCGCGCCCGTCTTGTGGCGGTGCACCTGCTCCAGCTCGGCGAGGCTGATCCGGCGGCCTTCGGCCTCCAGATCCAGCGCCTGACCGCCGCACATGCCGAGATAACCGGAGGCACGGGCCAGGGCACTCAGCATCCGTACCCGGTTGGCCAGCAGCTCGTCGGGGAGAGGATGATCCGCCAGGATGGAGAAGGCCAGGGTCTGCAGGGCATCACCGGCCAGGATGGCGGTGCCTTCATCGAACGCCTTGTGGACTGTCGGTTGGCCGCGGCGCAAATCGTCGTTGTCCATGGCGGGCAGATCGTCGTGCAGCAGGGAGTAGGCGTGAATGCACTCCACCGCGGCGGCAGGGCCGTCGAGCCGCTCGCTTGGCACCCCCAGCATCTCGCCCACGGCGTAGACCAGGAAGGGTCGTACCCGTTTGCCGCCGAGCAGCAGGCCGTATTTCATCGCATCCCGCAGGCGCGGCGCCATGGCGGGCAGAGCCTCAAGCTGTGCCGAGAGACAGTCGTCGATGCGGCGCCGGTGCAGGCGGGAGAAATCGTCCAGGGTCACTCACTCCTCTCCTTGCTCTGATCGAAAGGGGACCGCCTGCTCGCTGCCGTCGGCCTGGGTCAGGAGGATCTGGATCTTCTGCTCGGCCTGCTCCAGCTTCTGCTGGCCGGCACGCACCAGATGGATGCCCTGTTCGAATTGTTTGAGTGCCTCCTCGAGGGGGAGCGACCCCTGTTCGAGTTGATGCACTATGGTTTCCAGCTCTTCCAGGGTGGCATCAAAACTCAGACGGTCGATTTTTTTACTGGCCATGTCCATCCTCGGGGATTGAAAAAAACGGCTCATCTTAACATCGACCGGGCACAGGGGGGAGGCAGAAAAGTGTGCCGTCCTCAAACTATCCTGACCGCGGCCGATAGAAAGGGGCTGGCATCCATGTACTGCCGATGGGTTATTGAGGTGTGCCGGGCTTGCTGCCAGGGGCGCAATAGCAGAAAATTCAACAAAATATAAATAGATGGCAAGTTCGGTGACAGGAGTAGGGATGTGGATTTAGGCAGTCTGATAGGCATAGTGCTGGGATTCGGGGTGGTGGTGTACGGCATGCTGCTGGGTGGCCCCATGAGCATGTATGTGGATATGCCCTCGGTCTATATCACCATACTGGGTTCCCTCTTCATCTGCATGATGAAGTTCAACCTCAGCCAGTTCCTGATGGCGTTCAAGGTTGCGGGCAAGGCCTTCATGTACAAGGGCGACAAGCTCGACGATCTGATTGCCAAGGCAGTGGAGCTGGCGGACGCGGCCCGCAAGGGAGGCTTTCTGGCGCTGGAGGCGGCGGAGATCCCCAATCCCTTCATGAAGAAGGGCATCGACATGCTGGTGGACGGCCATGACGCCGACGTGGTGCGCGCCGTGATGGAAAAAGACATAGAGCTGACCTCGGAGCGCCACGTCATCGCCGTCAAGGTGTTTCGCTCCCTGGGCGACCTCGGTCCCGCCATGGGGATGATAGGTACGCTAGTGGGGCTGGTGGCCATGCTGGCGAACATGAGTGATCCCAAGTCCATCGGCCCGGCCATGGCGGTGGCCTTGCTGACCACGCTGTACGGGGCGATCGAGGCCAACATGATTGCCATCCCCATCGCCGACAAGCTGGAGCTGCGCAGCGGCGAGGAGCAACTGAGCCGCACCCTGATCCTCGACGCCATCATGGGCATTCAGGATGGCCAGAACCCTCGCGTGATCCAGGCCATGCTGCAGAACTACCTCAACCAGTCCAAACGCAACAACGGACTCGACTAGGAGGCCCCATGGCAAAGTGCAAGTGTCCGCCGCCCGGCCTGCCGGGCTACATGGGTACCTTCGCCGATCTCATGTCCCTGTTGATGTGCTTCTTCGTGCTTCTGCTCTCTTTTGCGGAGATGGATGTGCAGAAGTTCAAGCAGATCGCCGGCTCCATGGAGAAGGCGTTCGGGGTGCAGAACATCCTGGAGGTGAAGGATATTCCCAAGGGGACCTCGGTCATCGCCCAGGAGTTTCGCCCCGGCAGGCCTGAACCGACGCCCATCGACACCATCATGCAGCAGACCATAGACATGACCCAGACCGAGCTGGATTTTCAGCCCGGGGATGCGGATCAGGCGGGGGGGCATGACAAGACCGAGGGTCAGCAGAGCGGTGGCGACACTGTCCAGCAGGCCCAGAAGGCGCAGGAGCAGTCCAACGAACTGGCCAAGGCGCTGGCCGAGCAGATGCAGGCCCAGATCCAGGACGGTGCCATCGAGATAGAGGCGCTGGGCCAGCAGATCATCATTCGCATCCGCGAGAAGGCGGCGTTCCCGGCGGGCTCCGCCTTCCTGCAGCCCCAGTTCTGGCCGGTGATCCGTAAAGTCGCGACCCTGCTCAAGGATGTGCCGGGGGAGATCACCGTCTCCGGTCATACCGATGACGTCGCCACCGAAGACGAGCTGTTCCAGTCCAACTGGGAGCTTTCGTCCCAGCGGGCGGTGGCGGTGGCCCATCAGATGATCAAGGTGCCCGGCTTTGACGGCAACCGCCTGGTGGTGCAGGGCATGGCGGACTCCCAGCCGCTGGTGCCAAACAACAGCCCGGAGAACCGGCGCATGAACCGGCGGGTGGAGATCGCCATCATGCAGGGCAAACCGACGGTATCTGCCCCTATCGGGGTGGCGGATCCCAAGTAGCTTTCGCCAGGAAGCGCGATCCCGCTCGCAGGGGCTGACATGGATTTTGTGACGGCTTCATATTAAGATGCCTCATCCGAACCGATAGCTGCGGCTCTCTTTGATTGCCGCAGCTTCTCTTTATAAAGCAACCCAGGTTTCGACTATGAATCATACTCCGATGACTGTTCGCGGCGCTGAAAAGCTGCGTCAAGAGCTCGACTATCTGAAGAGCGAGCTGCGTCCCCAGATTATCGAAGCGATTGCTGATGCCCGTGAACATGGTGATCTGAAAGAAAACGCCGAGTACCATGCCGCTCGCGAGCAGCAAGGTTTCTGTGAAGGCCGAATTCAGGAGATTGAGAGCAAGCTCTCCAATGCCCAGGTGATCGATATCACCAAGATTGCCAACAATGGCCGCGTCATCTTCGGTGCGACCGTGACCCTGCTGAAAAGCGAGACGGAAGAGGAAGTGGTGTACCGCATCGTGGGTGACGACGAGGCGGACATCAAGCAGAACATGATCTCCGTGAACTCGCCCATTGCCCGTGCCCTGATCGGCAAGGAAGTGGACGACGTGGCCATCGTCAAGACGCCGGGTGGCGACGTTGAGTACGAGATCCTGGAAGTCGCCTATCTCTGATTGAGTTCTGACAGAGACAGACAGGGGAGCCCCGGCTCCCCTGTTGCATTTAGTCCCCCTGATAGGTCTGGACGAAGGCGTCCTGATGACGCTGGAAGAGCCAGTCCCGCAGTTGCTCCTGGTCTCCCTTGTCCAGCTGGAATTTCAAGGCCCAGTCATGGTGCTTGTGGTGGGACTGGACATGCCTTATCAGGGTGCCGCTCAGTGCCAGGGGGGGCAATCCCTCTATGCCGAGGGTACCGTGCAGCCGGTCGCCCTTGGCCAGCGTCGGTGGCAAACCGGCCACGATGAGACCACCGAGGGAGAGGCTGTGCACCTCATACTCGGCATCGCTGGTATGAAGGACGGCTTTCTCATCGAGTCGCCAGGCGCGCAGGTGAGGGGAGCCCAGCTCAGTGATGGTGGGGGCGGCGATGCGCAGCTCGGTGTGGCCTTCCGCCGCCAGGGTACAATGCAGCGGAAAACGCAGTTGGTGGCCGGTGATGCGGGCCTCGATCGTCAGGGGGCTGGCCCGTTGCAACAGGCTCTGTAGGGGAAGACTCAGGTTGCCTCGCAGGAACTGGCCGGCGGCCATGTCCTCGGCGTCTCCCAAGTCCTGCAGCATGGCCAGCTCCTCGTCGGTGAGAATCTGATGCTTGTCCATAGTGGGTGTCCGCAAGTATTCATCGCAGGTTAAGGGCCTGACGACTATTTTGGCAAGCGACTTGGGAAGAAGGGAAATGAAGGAAAGAGCGAACGCTCTTTCCTGTTACTTGCGGGGCAACTGGATCTTGGGTTCTGTGGCCTGACGATAGATGGTCAGTACATGGCCCATGCTCTGTACCTTGATGGCGCCTGTCTCACGGACGATGGCTTCCATCACCAGCTGTTTCATCTCACGATCTTCAGACGACACCTTAACCTTGATCAGCTCGTGATGGTTCAGCGCCAGATCGATCTCGGCCAGCACCCCTTCGGTCAGGCCGTGTTGTCCCAGCAGGACGATCGGCTTCAGGCTGTGGGCGAGGCCCTTGAGGTACTGTTTCTGTTTATTGTTGAGAATCATGGCAATTTCTTCATAAGTCAGGGTTGAAAGGGGCGTATTCTACCCCCACTTAGCCCTTAATACTAATAACCCTTGTGGTTTTTTAAAGTCGACAATCATGACCCAGAAAAAACATTCCCCCAGTTCAACCCGCTGGTTAAAAGAACATTTTGACGATCATTACGTCAAAAAAGCCCAGAAGTTGGGACTGCGTTCCCGCGCCGTGTTCAAGATCGATGAGATCCAGGGCAAGGACAAACTGCTCAAGCCGGGCATGACGGTGGTGGATCTGGGGGCGGCCCCCGGTGGCTGGTCCCAGTTCGCCATCGAGCAGGTGGGTGAAAAGGGACGAGTGATTGCTTGCGATATTCTGCCGATGGATTCCATTGCCGGTGTTGATTTCCTGCAAGGGGACTTTCGGGAGGAAACTGTGCTTGCCGCCTTGCTGGCCCGGGTTGGCCCGGACAAGGTCGATGTGGTCATGTCTGACATGGCCCCCAACATGAGCGGGACCCAGCAGGTGGATCAGGCTCGCTCCATGTATCTGATCGAGCTGGCGCTGGACATGTGCAATCAGGTCTTGCGCAGTAATGGCAGTTTCGTGGTCAAGGTATTCCAGGGGGAGGGGTTTGACGCCTATCTCAATGAAATTCGTAGACTTTTCTCTGTCGTCAAGATTCGTAAACCAGACTCCTCCCGTGCCCGTTCACGAGAAGTCTACATTGTGGCTACCGGTTTTAAACTGTAGTACCCTAACCCTCATCGTTAACTGTCAGTCTGCGAGGTCATTGATTTGAGTGACATGGCGAAAAACCTAATCCTGTGGCTGGTCATCGCCGTCGTGCTGATGTCGGTGTTCAATAGCTTCAGCCCCAGCGATACCACCAGTCGCCAGCTGGACTATTCCAGCTTCGTGAAAGAAGTGACCCAAGAGCAGATCCGTGAAGTGCGGATGGATGGCAAGGTCATTAATGGCGTCAAGCGCACCGGTGAACGTTTCACCACCATCATCCCTGCGCCGGATCCCCAACTGCTCAACGACATGCTCAACCACAACGTGAAGGTGATGGGTGAGAAGCCGGAAGAGCCGTCTCTGATCACGTCCATCTTCATCTCCTGGTTCCCGATGCTGTTGCTGATCGGTGTCTGGGTCTTCTTCATGCGTCAGATGCAGGGCGGCGGTGGCAAGGGTGCCATGTCGTTCGGCAAGAGCAAGGCTCGCCTGATGAGTGAAGATCAGATCAAGACCACCTTCGTCGACGTGGCGGGTTGTGACGAGGCAAAGGAAGAGGTCAAAGAGCTGGTCGACTATCTGCGCGATCCGACCAAGTTCCAGAAACTGGGCGGCAAGATCCCCACCGGCGTGCTGCTGGTCGGCCCGCCCGGTACAGGTAAGACCCTGCTGGCCAAGGCCATTGCGGGTGAAGCCAAGGTGCCCTTCTTCACCATCTCGGGTTCCGACTTCGTCGAGATGTTCGTGGGTGTCGGTGCCTCCCGGGTGCGCGACATGTTCGAGCAGGCCAAGAAGTCCTCCCCCTGCATCATCTTCATCGATGAAATCGACGCGGTCGGTCGCCAGCGTGGCGCCGGTCTGGGTGGTGGCCACGATGAGCGTGAGCAGACCCTGAACCAGATGCTGGTCGAGATGGATGGTTTCGAAGGCAATGAAGGCGTCATCGTCATCGCCGCGACCAACCGTCCAGACGTGCTGGATCCCGCTCTGCTGCGCCCGGGTCGTTTCGACCGTCAGGTCGTGGTCGGTCTGCCGGATGTCCGCGGTCGCGAGCAGATCCTGAAGGTGCACATGCGCAAGGTTCCGTTGGCGGATGACGTCAATCCGGCGCTGATTGCCCGTGGTACGCCCGGTTTCTCCGGTGCCGATCTCGCCAACCTGGTCAACGAGGCCGCCCTGTTCTCCGCCCGTGAGAGCCGCCGCGTGGTGTCCATGAACGAGTTCGAGAAGGCCAAGGACAAGATCATGATGGGGGCGGAACGTCGCTCCATGGTGATGAAGGAGTCCGAGAAGGAGATGACGGCTTATCATGAAGCCGGTCATGCCATCATCGGTCGGGTCGTGCCGGATCATGACCCCGTCTATAAGGTCTCCATCATTCCCCGTGGCCGTGCCCTTGGGGTGACCATGTACCTGCCGGAGCAGGATCGCTGGAGCCACTCCAAGCAGCATCTGGAATCGATGATCTCCAGCCTGTACGGCGGTCGTCTGGCGGAAGAGCTGATCTACGGTGCCGAGAAGGTATCGACCGGTGCCTCCAACGACATCGAGCGTGCCACCGACATCGCCCGCAAGATGGTGACCCAGTGGGGTATGTCCGAGCGTCTGGGCCCCATGCTCTATGCCGAAGAAGACGGTGAAGTCTTCCTTGGCCGCAGCATGGCCAAGGCCAAGCACATGTCCGACGACACCGCGCGCGTCATCGATGCCGAGGTCAAGCAGGTCATCGATCGCAACTATGCTCGTGCCAAGCAGATCCTGCAGGACAACATGGATGTGCTGCACACCATGAAGGATGCCTTGATGAAGTACGAGACCATAGATGCCAAGCAGATCGACGATCTGATGGCTCGTCGTGAGGTACGTGCTCCCAGCAACTGGCACGATGAACACGGTGACACCCCGCAAGGGGGCGCCAGCGTGAGCAGCGAGCCCGAGGTCAAGGCGCAGGCCGATGACAACAGCGCACCGCGCAATGATATCGACAAGGCGAACGATGTGCCGGCCAAATAAGCTTTCATGATCCAAACCCCGGGCTTGCCCGGGGTTTTTCTTTGTGCGGATATCCAGATTTTCTTGTGACAGGTAGATGTAAAGATGCAACTAATCAGCAAGGGGCGCAGCCTCTCCCTGGAGCGTCCCCACGTCATGGGGATCCTCAACGTGACGCCGGACTCCTTCTCCGATGGTGGCCGCTTCAAGCAGCTTGAACTGGCCCTGACCCATGCCCGCCAGATGATGGAGGAGGGGGCCACCCTCATCGACATCGGCGGCGAGTCGACCCGCCCCGGCGCCCCCGACGTGAGCGAGCAGGAGGAGCTGGACAGGGTCATCCCCGTGGTCGAGCGGATGGTGCAGGAGCTGGATGTGATGATTTCCCTCGACACCTCCAAGGCTGCCGTGATGAGGGCGGGCTGCGCGGCAGGGGGCCACCTCATCAATGACGTGCGGGCCCTGCTCGAGCCCGGCGCCCTGGCTGCCGCGGCAGAGGCTGACGTGCCCGTGTGCCTGATGCACATGCAGGGGCAGCCGAGAACCATGCAGGCGGAACCTCATTATGAGGACTTGTTGGGGGAGGTGAGGGCCTTCTTCGACGAGCGAATAGCCGCTTGTCTGGATGCCGGGATCCCGCGCCGGCACCTGCTGCTGGATCCGGGTTACGGCTTTGGCAAGACGGTAGCACACAACTATCAGTTGCTGGCCGGGCAGCAGAAGTTGCTGGATTACGGTCTGCCGCTCTTGGTGGGGATGTCGCGAAAGTCTATGATAGGCAATCTGCTTGGCCGCCCCGTTGATGAGCGGCTGGCCGGCAGCCTGGCCTGCGCCCTGATCGGGTTGCAACATGGCGCCAGGATCATCCGGGTGCACGACGTGCGAGCCACCATGGACGCGCTGCGTGTAGGCTGGATGACCATGACGGGACAAGATTTCGTATCCAAATAAAATAACGAGAACAGACAATGACCAGAAAGTACTTCGGCACAGACGGTGTGCGCGGCAAGGTGGGTGAATACCCGATCACCCCGGATTTCGTGATGAAGCTGGGCTGGGCCGCCGGCAAGGTGCTCTCCAAGAAAGGTACCAAGAAGGTGCTGATAGGCAAGGACACCCGGATCTCCGGCTACATGCTGGAATCGGCGCTGGAAGCGGGCCTCTCCGCTGCGGGCCTCAAGGCCATACTGATGGGCCCCATGCCGACGCCGGCGGTGGCTTACCTGACTCGCACCTTCCGTGCCGAGGCCGGCATCGTCATCAGCGCCTCCCACAACCCCTATTACGACAACGGCATCAAGTTCTTCTCCGCCGACGGCACCAAGCTGCCTGATGAGGTGGAGCTGGCCATCGAGGCCGAACTGGATCACGAGCTCAAGTGCGTGGAGTCCGCCGAACTTGGCAAGGCGCAGCGCATCGACGATGCCGCCGGCCGTTACATTGAGTTCTGCAAGAGCACCTTCCCCACCCATCTGAGCCTGGAAGGGGTGAAGATGGTGGTAGATTGCGGCCATGGCGCCACCTATCACATAGCCCCCTCGGTGTTCCGCGAGCTGGGCGCCGAGGTGATTGCCATCGGTTGCAGCCCGGATGGCCTCAACATCAACGATGGGGTAGGCTCCACCGCACCAGAGGCGCTGGCCGCCAAGGTGCTGGAGTGCAAGGCCGATCTCGGTGTTGCCTTCGACGGTGACGGCGATCGCCTGGTGATGGTAGACAGCACTGGCTACATCATCGACGGGGACGAGATCCTCTACATCATCGCCCGCGATGCCCTGCGCAACGGCCGCCTCAAGGGCGGCGTGGTCGGTACCCTGATGGCCAACATGGGCCTGGAGCTGGCATTGCAGACGCTCGGTATTCCGTTTGCCCGTGCCAAGGTGGGTGACCGCTACGTGCTCGAGATGATGAACGAGAAGGGCTGGCGCATCGGTGGCGAGAACTCGGGTCACATCATCTGCCTGGATCAGACCACCACAGGGGATGGCATAGTCGCCGCCCTGCAGGTGCTGACGGCGGTGTGCTCTGCGGAGATGCCGCTGGCCAAGCTGCGCTCCGGCATGAGCAAGTTCCCCCAGGTACTGGTGAACGTACGTTTTGCCGAGGGCAAGGATCCGCTGGCGGCCGAAGCCGTGCAGCAGGAAGTGGCCAAGGTGGAACAGGAACTGGGCGGCCGTGGCCGTGTCCTGCTGCGCAAATCCGGCACCGAACCCCTGATCCGGGTCATGGTGGAAGGGGAGCATGAGCAACAGGTGCGTGACATGGCACAACGCATCGCCCAACAGGTCGAATCGGCGTTTTAATGAGCAACCAGGGCGATTTTTTAATCGCCCTGGTTGTATCTTGTTCAAACAATTCGAAAATTTGAAAATAGCACTTGTCAGCTGATCATCCTCTGGATATTATCAGCCCCGCTTTCGCAAGGGAGTTGCCGATGGGACATCGCAAGCCGTTTGTAGCCGCCAACTGGAAGTTACACGGTAGTAGGCCGCAGTTAGAGCAGTTTACGAGTCAATGCCTGAAGGGTGTTGGTGATGATGTAGATGTTGTTCTCTGTACTTCCCATGTGCATCTCGACTTTACCGCACGACTGCTCGATGAGCAGAAGGTGATAAGGTTGGGGGCTCAGAATGTGAGCCAGCACAGACAGGGCGCTTATACGGGTGAAGTCTCGTGTGAGATGCTGGTCGAGGCAGGGTGCCGATACGTACTGGTCGGTCACTCCGAGCGCAGGCGTATCTTTGGTGAGACCAGCTTTATCGTCGCAGAGAAGTTTGCGGCAGTCAGAGCGGCAGGTTTGATTCCCATCCTTTGTCTGGGGGAGTCAGGTGCGGCGAGACAGGCGAGAAGAACCTTCGAGGTGATCGCCGAAGAGCTGGATATCGTCATAGAGAAAAATGGCGCGATGGCTTTCGATAATGCTATCATCGCCTACGAGCCGATTTGGGCTGTAGGTACAGGTAAATGCGCCACACCCGAGCAGGCACAAGAGGTTCATTCCTTTATACGTGGTCGCTTGGCGGAGGATACTCCGGTAATAGGTGAGAAAGTCAGAATCATCTATGGTGGGAGCGTGACGCCGACCAACGCGAGAGATTTGTTTGCACAGCCCGATATTGATGGCGGACTGATAGGTGGAGCAAGCCTCGACAGCGATGCGTTTTTAGGAATTGTTGAAGCGGCAAAGGGTGCAAGTTAAATGTACGAGATTCTTTTAGTCGTTTATCTGCTGGTGTCACTGGCTCTGATCGGTCTGGTGATGATTCAGCAAGGTAAAGGGGCTGATATGGGCGCCTCCTTCGGCGCAGGGGCATCGAATACCGTATTCGGCTCCGGTGGTTCAGGCAGTTTCCTGACCCGCACAACTGCAATTTTGGCCACTCTGTTCTTTTTGATCAGCCTGGTGCTTGGCTCAATGTCAAGCAACAAGGTAAAACAGGGTAGCGAATGGGAAAATCTGCAACAGACTCAGCAAGTTGAGCAGACCAAAGCGCCAGTGAAGAAAGACACTGACGTTCCCGAGTAAAGAGTTTTTGCCGTGGTGGTGGAATTGGTAGACACGCTATCTTGAGGGGGTAGTGCTCTAGGGTGTGCGGGTTCGAGTCCCGCCCACGGCACCAATTAAGCAGTGAACCCGGGTAACCGGGAAGTTATAGCCAGTCAGTCTTGTGTGATGAGAATGAAGTGGCTATAATCTCGCACGATTTCGGACGCGGGGTGGAGCAGCATGGTAGCTCGTCGGGCTCATAACCCGAAGGTCGTCGGTTCAAATCCGGCCCCCGCAACCAAATTTCACGCATTTCCTACGCTCAGGAAGGCGGTCGCTGCGAGGCGACAATCAGGGTAAAGCGCCAAGCCCCGATTTGACATCGGGGCTTTTTGTTATGTGCGATTTACTCTGAATCGATCTCTATCTGGGCTATATGCCCTTTTTTTGTTTTTCGGAGGGTGACTTTGGCTACGTTGGAACAACGTTTGACCGATCTGCTCGAGGCTCCGGTCGTTGCCTTGGGTTTTGAACTTTGGGGTGTCGAGTTTATCCGTGCGGGTAAGCACTCGACCTTGCGCGTCTTCATCGACTCGGAGCAAGGCGTGACGGTGGAAGACTGTGCCGAGGTGAGCCGCCAGGTTGGCGCCATCATGGACGTCGAAGATCCCATCACCGAGGAGTATTACCTCGAGGTGTCCTCCCCGGGCCTGGATCGTCCGCTGTTCAAGGTTGCCCAGTTCGAAAAATACGTTGGCCAGGAGGCGGCGGTTTCGCTTCGGATGGCAACAAACAACCGCCGCAAGTTCAAAGGCGTAATCAAAGCTGTGCAGGGGGACATGATCACCCTGACAGTAGATGGTAAGGACGAGGTGTTGGCTTTCACCAATATCCAAAAAGCGAACATAGTGCCGAACTTTGGTTAACGAGGCTATCGGATATGAATAAAGAGATTTTGCTGGTCGTTGACGCTGTGTCCAACGAGAAGGCTGTCCCCCGCGAGAAGATTTTCCAGGCTCTGGAGACTGCGCTGGCGACTGCGACCAAGAAAAAATACGAAGGCGAGATTGAAGTTCGGGTCGAGATCGATCGCAAGACCGGTGACTACGACACCTATCGCCGTTGGGTCGTGGTGGCCGATCAGGCTTCCATGGAGAACCCGTACGGGGAAATCACCCTCGAAGCCGCTCAGATCGAGCAGCCGGATATCCAGATCGGCGACTATGTTGAAGACCAGATTGATTCTGTCACCTTCGACCGCATCACCACCCAGACCGCCAAGCAGGTCATCGTGCAGAAAGTGCGCGAGGCCGAGCGTTCCCAAGTCGTTGACCAGTTCAAGGACAAGGAAGGCACCATCATCAGCGGCGTGGTCAAGAAGAGCAACCGCGACAACGTCATCCTGGATCTGGGCAGCAATGCCGAGGCCGTGATCTTCCGCGACGACATGCTGCCCCGTGAGACCTTCCGTCCCGGTGACCGCATCCGTGGCCTGCTCTATGCAGTCCGCCCGGAAGCCCGTGGTTCCCAGCTGTTCGTCAGCCGCTCCAGCCCGGACTTCCTGAAAGAGCTGTTCCGCATCGAAGTGCCGGAAATCGGCGAAGAGATGATCGAAATCATGGGCGCCGCCCGTGATCCGGGTTCCCGCGCCAAGATCGCGGTCAAGACCAACGATCGTCGTATCGACCCGATCGGTGCCTGTATCGGCATGCGCGGCGCCCGTGTTCAGGCGGTCTCCGCCGAGCTGAGCGGTGAGCGTGCCGACATCGTGCTGTACGATGACAACCCTGCGCAATACGTGATCAATGCCATGGCGCCTGCCGATGTGGCCTCCATCATCGTCGATGAAGACAACCACACCATGGACATCGCCGTGGAAGCCGCCAACCTGGCCCAGGCCATCGGTCGCAACGGTCAGAACGTACGTCTGGCCTCCCAGCTGACCGGTTGGGAGCTGAACGTCATGACCGTCGAGGACATGCGTGCCAAGCACCAGGCCGAGAACGACCGCATCCTGACCCTGTTCACCACAGCGCTGGACATCGACGACGATTTCGCCGGTCTGCTGATGGAAGAAGGTTTCTCCACTCTGGAAGAGATCGCCTTCGTACCCGTCAATGAGCTGCTGGCCATCGACGGTCTGGACGAAGACATGGTGGAAGAGCTGCGCAAGCGTGCCAAGGATGTCCTGACCACCAAGGCCCTGGCCAAAGAAGAATCCTTCGACGGCGTAGAGCCTTCCGAGGAACTGCTCAATCTGAACGGCCTTGGCCGTGACATGGCGTACGCCCTGGCCGCTCGCGGCGTCGGCACCCTGGAAGATTTGGCAGAGCAAGGTATCGACGACCTTGCCGACATTGAAGAGCTGACCGCTGAGAAAGCCGGTGAGCTGATTATGGCTGCTCGCAATATCTGTTGGTTCGGAGAAGAGCAGTCTGAATAAGGTCAAACGGAGGAAAATGAATGGCAGAAGTATCAGTCAAACAACTTGCCACTGACATCGACACGCCGGTTGATCGTCTTCTCCAGCAGTTTGTCGATGCCGGTATCAGCAAGAGCAAGGCCGACGACCTCGTCAGCGAGTCTGAGAAACAGACTCTGCTGGCTCACTTGAAAAAACAGCATGGAGGTGACGAGATCACCGCACCAGCCCGCATGACTTTGCAGCGCAAGACCAAGAGCACCCTGAGTGTTCAAGGGACTGGCGGCAAGAACAAGGAAGTGCAGGTTGAAGTGCGCAAGACTCGCACCTATGTAAAACGCTCGGCGCTGGAAGATGAACAGCGTCAGGCGGAAGCCGAGGAAAAAGCGCGTTTGGAAGCAGAAGAAAAAGCTCGTCACGAGGCCGAAAACAAGGCCCGTCTCGACGCTGAAGAGAAGGCTCGCCGTGAGGCTGAGCAGGCTCGTCGTGAAGCTGAGGAAAAGGCGCGGATCGAGGCACAATCAAAGGCTCGACAGGCTCCACAGCCCGCCAAAGTAGCCGCTAGCACAGCTCAGCAAGAGGCAGAAAAGATGGCCAAGCGCGAAGCAGAAGAACTGAAGCGCCAACAGGAACAGACAGCTTTGCAAAAAGCTGAAGAACTCGCCGCGAAGAAAGCCGAAGAGGCTCGTGTCATGGCGGAACAGAATGCGGCCCGTTGGGCCGAGGAAGAGGCCGCTCGCGCCAAAGAGAGCAGCGATTACCATCTGACCACCAACAAGCACGCGCAAGCGGCTGAAGATGAGTTGGATCGTAAGGAAGAGACCAGCCGTCGCACGGCTGCCGCTGCCAAGGCCCCGAAAAAGGCCACTCGCCGCGAAGACGACCGTGACTCCCGCAACCCCCGCGCCCGCAAGGGCAAGCGTGGCAAGATGGCCATGCCGAACGCCATGAAGCACGGCTTCAACAAGCCGGCTGCCGTGGTGAACCGTGATGTCGTCATCGGCGAGACCATCACTGTGGCCGAGCTGGCCAACAAGATGGCCGTCAAGGGCGTCGAAGTCATCAAGGTGATGATGAAGATGGGTGCCATGGCCACCATCAACCAGGTGATCGATCAGGAGACCGCTCAGCTGGTCGCCGAGGAGATGGGTCACAAGGTGGTGCTGCGCCGCGAGAACGAGCTGGAAGAGGCGGTACTGTCCGATCGTGACGAGACCTCCGAAGCCAAGCCGCGTGCACCGGTCGTGACCATCATGGGTCACGTCGACCACGGCAAGACCTCGCTGCTGGACTACATCCGTAAAGCCAAGGTCGCCGCAGGCGAAGCCGGTGGCATCACCCAGCATATCGGTGCCTACCACGTCGAAACCGACAGTGGCATGATCACCTTCCTGGATACCCCGGGTCACGCCGCGTTTACCTCCATGCGTGCTCGTGGTGCCAAGGCGACCGACATCGTGGTTCTGGTGGTTGCTGCCGATGACGGCGTCATGCCGCAGACCATCGAAGCCATCCAGCACGCCAAGGCGGCAGAAGTGCCCCTGGTGGTGGCGGTCAACAAGATCGACAAGCCTGAAGCGGATCCGGATCGCGTCAAGACCGAGCTGGCCCGTTACAACGTCATGTCCGAAGACTGGGGTGGCGATTGCCAGTTCGTCCACGTCTCCGCCAAATCCGGCGAAGGCATCGACGAGCTGCTGGAAGCCATCCTGATCCAGTCCGAAGTGCTGGAGCTGAAAGCGGTCGTCGATGGCATGGCCAACGGCGTCGTGATCGAATCCTTCCTGGACAAGGGTCGTGGCCCGGTTGCCACCGTACTGGTACAAGAAGGTACCCTGCGTCAGGGTGACATCGTGCTCTGTGGCCTCGAGTACGGCCGTGTTCGCGCCATGCGTGACGAACTGGGTCGCGAGATCAAGGAAGCGGGTCCGTCCCTGCCGGTGGAAATCCTGGGTCTGTCCGGTGTTCCCTCTGCCGGTGACGAAGCCACCGTCGTGCGTGACGAGAAGAAGGCCCGTGAAGTGGCACTCTATCGTCAGGGCAAGTTCCGCGAAGTCAAGCTGGCTCGCCAGCAGAAGGCCAAGCTGGAAAACATGTTCGCCAACATGACCGAGGGCGAAGTGTCCGAAGTGAACGTGGTGATCAAGGCCGACGTACAGGGTTCTGTGGAAGCGATCTGCGATGCGCTGGTCAAGCTCTCCACCGACGAAGTCAAGGTCAAGATCGTGGGTTCCGGGGTCGGTGGTATCACCGAAACCGACGCTACCCTGGCGGCTGCTTCCAGCGCCATCCTGGTGGGCTTCAACGTCCGTGCCGACGCTTCTGCGCGCAAGGTCATCGAATCCGAGAGCCTGGATCTGCGTTACTACTCCGTCATCTATGACCTGATCGACGAAGTGAAGCAAGCCATGAGCGGCAAGCTGGCCCCTGAGTATCGTCAGGAGATCATCGGTCTGGCTGAAGTCCGTAGCGTCTTCAAGTCACCGAAGTTCGGCGCCGTTGCCGGCTGTATGGTCACCGAAGGTGTGGTCAAGCGTTCCAACCGTATTCGCGTTCTGCGTGACAACGTGGTTATCTATGAAGGCGAGCTGGAATCCCTGCGTCGCTTCAAGGATGACGTCAACGAGGTCCGCAACGGTTACGAGTGTGGTATCGCGGTCAAGAACTACAACGACGTGCGTGAAGGCGACCAGATCGAAGTTTACGAGACCATTGAAATTCAGCGGACTCTGTAAGCCGAGCGTTAGAACAAATAGGGGGCTGCGGCCCCCTTTTATCGCAGGATAGAATATGGCCAGAGAATTCAGCCGGACCCGTCGGGTCGGGCAGCAGATCCAGCGTGAAATCGCGCTGATCCTGCAGCGCGAGGTGAAAGACCCGCGCATCGGCATGGTGACCGTCTCCGACGTGGAAGTGTCCAAGGACCTCAACTATGCCAAGATTTACGTCACCTTCCTGCAGCTGGAGAATGACGCCGAGCGCATCGCGGAAGGGCTCAAGGGCCTGACCGAGGCGGCCGGTTACATTCGCAGCCTGCTTGGCAGCGCTATGCGTCTGCGGGTGGTGCCGGAGCTGCGTTTCTACTACGACCAGACCCTGGTCGAGGGGATGCGCCTCTCCAACCTGGTGACCAACACTGTGCGTGAAGACAAGCGTCGCATGACCGAAGCCGGTCGTGAAGAAGACGAAGCCGCACCGGATGATACTACTGAGGACAAAGCCTGAGATGTCTCGAAGACGTCGTTTCAAGGGCCGTGACGTACACGGCATCCTGCTGCTGGACAAGCCGACCGGTCTGACTTCCAACGATGTGTTGCAGAAGGTCAAGCGGATCTACAACGCGGCCAAGGCCGGCCACACCGGCGCCCTGGATCCCCTGGCGACCGGCATGTTGCCGATCTGCCTGGGCGAGGCCACCAAGTTCTCCCAGTATCTGCTGGAGGCGGACAAGCGCTATGAGGTGACCGCCAAGCTGGGCGAGCGCACCAACACCAGCGACTCCGACGGCGAGGTGGTCTCCACCCGTCCGGTGAACGTGGCCGTGGGTACCCTGATCGAGGCGCTGGACCAGTTCCGCGGCCCCATCATGCAGGTGCCGTCCATGTACTCCGCCCTCAAGCACAACGGTCGTCCGCTCTACGAGTACGCCCGTGAAGGCATCGAGATCGAGCGGGAAGCCCGTCCCATCACCGTATTCGAGCTCAAACTGCTGAGTTTCGAAGGGGATGAGGTGCGCCTCGAGGTGCACTGCAGCAAGGGCACCTACATCCGCTCTCTGGTGGACGATCTTGGCGAAGTGCTGGGCTGTGGCGCCCACGTCACCCAACTGCGTCGCACCCAGGTGGCCAGCTATCCGTATGATCGGATGCTGACCCTGGAGCAGCTCGAGTGCATCTTCGAGCAGGCCAAGGCCGAGAGCATTCCGCCGCGGGAGCAGCTGGATCCCCTGCTGCTGCCGATGGATACCGCAGTGGCGTCCCTGCCCGAGGTGAACATGCTGACGGCCGTGGCCGCCTATGTGAACCAAGGCCAGGCCGTGCAGGTGGCGGGTGCGCCGCAAAGCGGCCAGGTCCGCATGACGGTGGGTCCTGAGCGCGAGTTCATCGGCGTCGGCGAGATCGACGACGAAGGACGGGTCGCCCCCAAGCGGCTGGTGCGTTATCACGACGATCGCGACGAGGAGTGATCCTCTGGCGGTATCGCCCTGGCTCACCGGCCAGGGCGCGTGCAGCTCGCTCCTCTTTATCGTTGCGAAAAGGGGCGGCTGCGATTATGATACCGCCCTCATTTCACGGCTGAATTAGAGATTGGCTGTGAACCTTTAAACACTCTACTGGAGTAATACCATGTCTCTAAATGCTGAGATCAAAGCTTCCATCGTTGCTGACAACGCTCGTTGCGCCAACGACACCGGTTCCCCCGAAGTGCAGGTTGCCCTGCTGACTGCCCAGATCAACCATCTGCAAGGTCACTTCAAGGAGCACGCCAAGGATCACCACGGTCGTCGCGGTCTGCTGCGCATGGTTTCCCAGCGTCGCAAGCTGCTGGACTACCTGAAGCGTAAAGACGTTCAGCGTTACGCTGCTCTGATCGCCAAGCTGGGTCTGCGTCGTTAATCGACCATCAGATTTCGCGAAAAAGGGGAACCGTGAGGTTCCCCTTTTTTATGGATCATTTTTATCGCGCGGCAAACCGTTGCCTGCCTCACAGAATGCGTGCCACCGCTTACCTTTTGATGCGAATCAAGTATACTTGCACGCGAATTTAAAGCGCCAAATTGTAAAAAGGAAATTCACGTGAATCCTATTGTAAAGTCATTCCAGTACGGTCAACACACCGTCACCCTGGAAACCGGTGTGATGGCCCGTCAAGCCACTGCGGCCGTCATGGTCAGCATGGACGATACCTGCGTATTTGTGACCGTCGTCGGCAAGAAAGAGGCCGATCACGGCCGTGATTTCTTCCCGCTGACCGTCAACTACCAGGAGCGTACCTATGCTGCTGGTCGTATCCCGGGTGGTTTCTTCCGTCGTGAAGGCCGTCCGAGCGAAGGTGAGACCCTCATCTCCCGCCTGATCGACCGTCCTATTCGTCCGCTGTTCCCGGAAGGCTTCCTCAATGAGGTTCAGGTGGTTGCCACCGTCATGTCCGTGAACCCGGCCGTGTCCCCCGACATCGTTGCCATGATCGGTGCCTCTGCTGCCCTGGCTATCTCCGGTATCCCGTTCGGCGGCCCGATTGCTGCTGCCCGCGTGGGTTACATGAACGGTCAGTACGTGCTGAACCCGACCACCACCGAACTGCCCCAGAGCGATCTGGACCTGGTGGTTGCCGGTACCGCCAACGCCGTGCTGATGGTGGAATCCGAAGCGGCCATCCTGTCCGAAGAGGTGATGCTGGGCGCCGTGGTCTATGGCCACGAGCAGATGCAGGTGGTGATCAACGCCATCAACGAATTTGCCGCCGACGTGGGTACCCAGCCCTGGGACTGGACCCCGCCTGCCGTCAACGAAGCGCTGAAAGCCAAGGTTGCCGAGCTGGCCACCGCCGAACTGGGTGAAGCCTACCGCATCACCGAGAAGGCCGTGCGTTACGCCGCCATCGGTGCCATCAAGGCGCGCGTGGTCGAGCAGGTCATCGCCTCCGGCGTGGAAGAAGATGCCAAGAAGATCGGCGAAGAGTTCCACAGCCTGGAAAGCCGCATCGTCCGTGGCCGTGTGGTCCGTGGCGAGCCGCGCATCGATGGTCGCGATCCGGAAATGATCCGCGCCCTGTCCGTCGGCACCGGCATCCTGCCGCGCGCTCACGGCTCCGCCCTGTTCACCCGTGGCGAGACTCAGGCCATCGTGGTTGCGACCCTGGGTACCGAGCGTGACGCCCAGAACATCGACGAGCTGTCTGGCCACCGTGCCGACCGCTTCATGCTGCACTACAACTTCCCGCCGTACTGCGTCGGCGAGACCGGCATGATGGGCAGCCCCAAGCGTCGTGAAATCGGTCACGGTCGTCTGGCCAAGCGCGGCGTTGCTGCCGTGATGCCGAGCGCCGCCGAGTTCCCGTACGTGGTGCGCGTGGTCTCTGAAATCACCGAATCCAACGGTTCCTCCTCCATGGCCTCCGTCTGTGGTTCCTCCCTGGCGCTGATGGACGCGGGTGTGCCGATCAAGGCCTCCGTTGCCGGTATCGCCATGGGTCTGGTGAAGGAAGAAGAAGGTTTCGTGGTGCTGTCCGACATCCTGGGTGACGAAGATCACCTGGGCGACATGGACTTCAAGGTGGCCGGTACTACCCAGGGTATCACCGCGCTGCAGATGGACATCAAGATCGAAGGCATCACCAAAGAGATCATGGAGATTGCCCTCAAGCAAGCTCGTGGCGCTCGCCTGCACATCCTGAAGGTCATGGACGAAGCCATCCAGGCTCCCCGTGCCGAAATCTCCGATTTCGCCCCGCGCATCCACACCATCAAGATCAATCCTGAGAAGATCAAGGATGTCATCGGCAAGGGCGGTTCCGTGATCCGTGCCCTGACCGAAGAGACCGGTACCAACATCGAGTTGGATGATGACGGCACCGTCCGCATCTCTGCCGTTGCCAACGAAGCCGCCATGGAAGCCATCCGTCGCATCGAGGCTATCACCGCCGAGATCGAAGTGAACCGCATCTATGAAGGCAAGGTTGTGCGTCTGGCCGATTTCGGCGCCTTCGTCAACATACTGCCGGGTAAAGACGGTCTGGTGCACATCTCCCAGATCACCGATGCCCGCGTGCAGAACGTGGCCGACTTCCTGAAGATCGGCGACGTGGTGAAGGTGAAGGTACTGGAAGTGGACCGTCAAGGCCGCGTGCGTCTCTCCATCAAGGAAGCGAATGCACCGACCGAAGCCGTCGCCCCGGTTGCCGACGTGGCCGTTGCCGAAGAGCCGGCTGCCGAATAAGGCACCCGTTCTGTGAAGAGCCGACCTCAGGGTCGGCTTTTTTGTGCCTGTCTGTCTGTGGAGACCAGAGAGAAGATGCCTTGTTCCTTTTGGCGCCAATTGCTATAAGGGACGACTCGCCGTCACGTTGTCAAAAGGAAGTGCAGCATGTCATGGGCCTATCTCAGGCAGTTTCCCCCTCTGGTCTGGATCGTCATCCTGGGCACCTTCATGGTGCGCACCACCTTCTTCATGGTCTGGCCCTTTCTCTCCATCCTGCTCTATCGCGACTACGGGCTGTCGGCGACCCTGATCGGCCTCATCCTGGGGGCCACGGCGGCTCTCTCCACCCTGGTCAGCTTCTATGGCGGCTGGCTGTCGGACAAGTGGGGGCGGCGCAACATACTGCTGTTCGGCTGCCTGGTGTCCGCCCTGAGCGTCGCCCTGCTCGGCCTCTCCCATCAGGTGATCTGGCTGGCTCTCGGGGTGATCGGCAGCGGACTCTCCTACGGGCTCATCGATTCCCCTGGCAAGGCGCTGATGGCCGACAGCCTGGCCGAGCCCAAGGCCCGCGAGCTGGCGCTGCACCTGCGTTACTTTCTGCTCAACCTGGGGGCGGCCATCGGTCCCCTGCTCGGGGTCAGCTACGGCCTGAGCGCACGGCAGGAGACCTTCCTGCTGCTCAGTGCCAGCTATCTGCTGCTCGGCTTCATCTTCTTCGTCGGTTTTCGACTGGCCGCCTGTCAGCCAAGCCATGCCGCCGGCCCGGGCATGCGCGCCGTGCTGCGGGTGCTCTGGCAGGACAGGGGCTTCCTGCTGCTGACGATGGCCAACATGTTGCTGATGCTGGTCTATGCCCAGTTCGAGTCACCGCTCATCCAGTACCTGACCCGGGCGGGCACCCCTGAGGTGGAGCGCCTCATCGGCTGGCTGGTGAGCACCAATGCGCTGACCATAGTGATCCTGCAGTTCCCGCTGCTGCACCTGACCGCCAACTGGTCTATCAAGCGCCGACTGCAGCTCGGGGTCGCCTTCTTCCTCAGCGCCCAGCTGCAGTTCGCGCTTGGGGATACCGCCATCTGGTGGCACTGGATAGTGGCGGTGATCCTGCTCAGCGTCGGCGAGTGCATCCTGTTCCCGCTGCTCAATGTGCTGGTCGATCAGATGGCGCCGGAGCACCTCAAGGGCAGCTACTTCGGGGCGGCCTCCATGTCCGGGCTCGGGATCGCCATCGGCGCCCTGCTGGGGGGCTGGATCCTGGCCAACTGGGGGGGCAGCTGGCTCTATGGCTGCATGGCGCTGCTCTGCCTGGCGATCCTGATGCTCTATGGCCTGAGTACCCGGACCTCACGCCCTGCGCTGGTCCGGGCCGAGCCCTGATCCCTAGAAGGTCAGCACCTTGTCGGCCGCCAGTGTCCACTGGGCCAGCAGGGGCAGGGTGCCTACCTCTATGCCCTCGATGAGGGGAAGGGCCGTGATGCCCCGCGCGTCCGTGCAGCTCTTGCACAGCCGGATCCGGGTGCCCTGTGCCAGCAGGATCTCCAGCATCTGGCGCAGGTTGTAACCCTCGGCGGGGGATTGGCCCGCCAGGGCGGCGCTGACCGCGTCTGACATCAGGAAGAGTTTCAGGTCGATGTCTTCCTGCTCGTTGAGGGCTATCCCCAGGCGCAGGGCATTGAACAGGGTTTCGCTGCCATAGGGGGCACCGTTGGCGATGATGACGATCTGTTGCTTCATGGGACTCTCCGGGTTGAAAGGGGCATTGTAGCGTCGCCGGCATGGCGGCGGCATGACCCAGTGCAAACTCTGTCGTAGCCCTTTCCCTGTGCCTTGACCTCGGGGTATGAGTCAGGTTTCATAGGCGGCCATCCAGTATGACAGAGCAAAGAGGTCGTTATGTGGAAGATCGCCGGAATAGGATTATTGCTGTTGGCCGGACAGGCCTATGGCAGTGAAAACGTCGGCTGCAAGGCCAGGCATCAGGCAGTGACCGAGCAGTTGAGCTTCGCTCGGGCGCACGATAACGCGCAGCAGGTGGCGGGCCTGGAGCAGGCCCTGCGCAACATCGAGACCCATTGCACCGATGCCGGGCTCCTCGAGGAGCAGCAGCGAAAGGTGGCCAAGCAGAAGCAAGAGGTGGAGGAGCGTCTGGCGGATCTGCAGAGCGCCCGGGTCTCTGGCAAGCCGGACAAGATCGCCAAGAAGCAGGCCAAGCTGGAGGCATCCCAGGCCGAGCTGCTGGAAGCCCAGCGCGAGCTTGAGGCGCTGCAGACGCTGGTCAAGCCCTGAGTGGGCTGTAGCGCAATAGAAAAAGCCGGGCATGCCCGGCTTTTTCTATTTCTGGATGACCCGCTGGTCAGGCACTACTGCCTGTGCATCAGCACAAACTTGTCCATCAGCTGCTCTTCGGTTTCCACATGAGCGGGATCCCAGATGATGCAGTCCACAAGGTGCAGACGCCGATGCACATTTTACTGCCTGTGCATCAGCACAAACTTGTCCATCAGCTGCTCTTCGGTCTCCACGTGAGCAGGATCCCAGATAATGCAGTCGATAGGGCAGACGCTGATGCAGGTGGGCTTCTCATAGTGGCCGACGCACTCGGTGCAGCGATCCGGATCTATCTCGTAGATCTTCTCCCCCAGGCTGATGGCCTGGTTCGGACACTCGGGATCGCACATGTCACAGTTGATGCACTTGTCGGTGATGAGCAGCGCCATCTCAGGCCGCCGAGTGGGGTTGACGGGTGTCCTGACGATCGCCCAGGTTGCGCAGCAGTATGCCGTAGTTGACGTCGATCTCCTTGGGGACGGGCACATAGACCACGTGGCCGTTGCCCGGCGCGGTGTCGATGAGCTCGCCCTTGCGGTTCTGCATCTGCTCCAGGTTGAAGCTGACGTTGCCCTGGGGCGTCATCAGCTCCAGGCTGTTGCCCACCAGGAACTTGTTCTTCACTTCCACTTCCACCATGTCGCCCTGGCGACCGGTGATCTCGCCGACGAACTGCTGGGTGTCGGAGACGGAGTAGCCGTAGTCGTAGTTCTGGTACTCGCTGTGGTTGTGACGGCGCAGGAAGCCCTCGGTGTAGCCACGGTGGGCCAGGTTCTCGAGGGTGCCCATCAGGGTCGGATCGAACGGACGACCGGCGACCGCATCGTCGATGGCCTTGCGATAGACCTGGGCGGTGCGGGCGCAGTAGTAGAAGGACTTGGTGCGGCCTTCGATTTTCAGCGAATGCACACCCATCTTGGTCAGGCGCTCCACGTGCTCGACGGCGCGCAGATCCTTGGAGTTCATGATGTAGGTGCCGTGTTCGTCTTCGAACGCCGTCATGTACTCGCCGGGGCGGTTGGACTCTTCCAGCAGCACCAGAGCATCGCTCGGCTTGCCGAGCCCCAGGGTGTTGTCCGGGCGCACGGCGATGGGCTCCTGACGGTGGACTATCTGGCCAACGTCATCTTCCTTGCCCTCGTGCACCTTGTACTCCCAGCGGCAGGAGTTGGTGCAGGTGCCCTGGTTGGGGTCACGCTTGTTGATGTAGCCGGAGAGCAGGCAGCGACCGGAGTAGGCCATGCACAGCGCCCCGTGGACGAAGACTTCCAGCTCCATCTCGGGCACCTGCATGCGGATCTCTTCGATCTCGTCGAGCGACAGTTCGCGGGAGAGGATGGCGCGGGTCAGGCCCATTTGATGCCAGAACTTCACCGTGGCCCAGTTGACCGCGTTGGCCTGCACCGAGAGGTGAATGGGCATGTCCGGGAAGGCTTCGCGCATCATCATGATGAGACCGGGGTCGGACATGATCAGCGCATCCGGCTTCATGTCCACCACGGGGCGCATGTCGCGGATGAAGGTCTTGAGCTTGGAGTTGTGGGGCTGGATGTTGGCCACCACATAGAACTGCTTGCCCAGGGCATGGGCCTCGTTGATGCCGAGCTGCAGATTCTCGTGATCGAATTCGTTGTTGCGTACCCGCAGGCTGTAGCGCGGCTGGCCAGCATAGACGGCGTCGGCGCCGTAGGCATAGGCGTAACGCATATTCTTGAGGGTCCCGGCGGGGGAGAGCAATTCTGGTCTGAACATGTTGGACTCTTTCTGTCTGATTGCAAATCAGGACGGCGCCACCTGATGGCGCCGTATAGGGTCATCGGCATGGTGCGACCGTACTCGACGCACGGCCACCCGATGAGGTACACCCAGAGCACGAGATGACTCGATACTCCTGATAAAAGGGGTGCGAGATTGTACTCGTGACGGCGCCATCATGCAATTTGGCGCTAGGGTGGCGGGCCGGATGCATGTTCATTTTGTGCTCAGATTGGCGATGTTAGGGTAACAGGCACCCGATACGGTCGATTGTTGGGGGGAGAATGGATCTTTTCCGTGAAAAAGCCCCCTCTTCAAGTTGAAATTTTGTCCGACTCGGGAAAGAATGCGCGCTCGGTATTGGCCTCGGGCGAGCGTGACTCGTGACAAGGGACAGACCGAGGATGAACCGGCTTCAGGCCAACAGGTACAGGAAACCATACAGGAATTTTATGAATCCCCTTCGCATTGCCGCTTCGGCCCTTTTTTGCACTCTGACCCTGGTCAGCCAGCAGGCCGCCGCCGTTGAATACGCGCTGCCGGCCGCCAACAGCCGTCTGATCGGTGAGAACCAGGAGTACGTGGTGCCCGCAGACAACCGTCCGCTGGAGCAGATCGCCGCCGACTTCCAGCTGGGCCTGACCAACATCATGGAAGCGAACCCGGGCGTCGACCCCTATCTGCCGACGCCGGGCAGCAAGCTGACCATTCCGCATCAGCTGATCCTGCCGAATGCGCCGCGCGAGGGGATCGTCATCAACGTGGCCGAGATGCGTCTCTACTACTACCCGAAAGGCAAGAACGTGGTGCAGGTATTGCCCATCGGCATCGGCCAGCTGGGGGTCAACACCCCGGAGAACTGGATCACCAAGGTGGAGCGCAAGCGCGCCAACCCGACCTGGACTCCGACCGAGAACATCCGTCGCCGCTACGCCGCCCAGGGCAAGACACTGCCTGCGGTCTGGCCGGCTGGGCCGGACAACCCCATGGGCCTGCACGCCCTCTATATCGGCAACCTGTACGCCATCCACGGCACCAACGCCACCTTCGGCATTGGCTTGCGGGTGAGCAGCGGCTGCGTGCGTCTGCGCGCCGATGACATCAAGTACCTGTTCGACAACGTGCCGGTCGGTACCCGCGTCCAGTTCGTCAACCAGCCGGTCAAGACCACGGTCGAGCCGGATGGCGGTCGTTACATGGAAGTGCACGAGCCGCTGTCGCGCACCGAGGAGGAGTTCAACTCCACCGCCTCTGTGCCGCTCCCAATGACCCCGGCCACCACCCGCTTCATCGCCCACATGGACAGCGACTCCAACGTGGTCAAGCAGGTGCTGGAACAGCGTACCGGCATGCCGACCCGCCTCAATCCCGAAGCCTGATCGCTTCTGATTGGTGTCAGGTAACAATAACGGCGACCCCAGGGTCGCCGTTATTGTTTATGCGGCTCAAGGGGCGGGCGGGGCATAGAGGGCCAGCCAGTTGCCTTCGGTATCCTCGATAATCACCCGGGAGCCGTGACCGCTGCCGATGGAATGCAGGGGTTCGAGCACCCGCCCGCCGAGCCGGGGAACCAGCTGCTCTGCCTCCTGCAGCCTGTCACCCAGGGAGAGATAGATGAGGGGGCCGGCGCCACCGGGCTGGTGGTATTTGTCCATGGGGCCGAGACAGGCCGCCGCGTTGCTGCCATCGTAGCGCAGCATGGCAAAGCGCATCTCCTCCTCCTGTATGGGGGTGACCTGCACATCGAGCAGGGCCGAGTAGAAGTCCATGGCGCGATCCAGATCCCGTGTCGGAATGTCGGCCCAGACCAGGGTGTTGTCCATCTTCGTATTCTCCAGCATGTTCCGGCCGAGGCGACCGGCGGCTCTTGGAACCAATCTGCAATCTTGCTGCGAGACCGTGATCAAGGCTCACGTGCGGCTCTTTACCTTGCTGACGCTCTCGCGACAGGTCTTGGACTGGTTCTTAGAGGTTAGGAGTGGGGCATGATAGACGCCATCAATGAAAAAGCGGTGCCTGATGGCGCCGCTTTTGGATGGGGGAGATAACCGATTTTCCCTATAGATACAGTTACTTGCCTGCGACATTCAAACCACCGAAACGAATGAGGGGGGCATAAAAGCCCTTGCCATCGTTGTGGTGCAGCAGGTTGCCGACCGCTTCCAGCTCCCCGAGCAGACGGTAGAAGTTGCCCGCGACCGTGATGCCGCGCACCGGCTGGACGCGTACACCGTCCCGGCACAGGAACCCCGACGCGCCGAACGAGAAGTCGCCGCTCACCGCATCGGCACCGGAGTGCAGACCGTCCAGCTTGAGCAGCTCCAGATAGTCGCCGCTCTGCACCTCGCCCTCGCTGTGAGGGCCTGTGCCAAACACCAGGTGGCGGGCGGTCACATCGAGGGCGCTGCGGGCACTGCGGGCCGCCGAGCCATTGCTCGCCACCCCAAAGTGGCGGGCGGTGGCGCTGTTGTGCAGCAGGGTCTTCAGCTCCCCTTCGCCAATGAGCAGCAGATCCGAGGTAGCCGCCCCCTCGCCATCGAACGCCTTTATATTCATGCCCCCCGGCATATGGACCCGGCTCTCCAGGGTGAGCCAGCGGGAGGCCACGCTTTGCCCCAATTTGCCGCGCCAGGGGTTGATCCCCTGCTGGGCCCACTTGCCCGACAGCGCCCCCTGGAAGCAGCCAAACAGGCTGGCAAAGCAGTTGGTGCTGAAGAGCACGCTGTAGCGACCGCTCGGCACCGCCTCACCCATCAGCAGGCCGTCGGCCACGGCGTGGATCTGCCGGATGAGGGGCTGGCTCTCCAGCTCGTCGAAGCGCCGTGCGTATTGTCCCTGGTAGTGCATGGACTGGCGCCCCTCCCGCTCGATGAGGGCGGAGCTGTGACAACCGACGCTGAATTCCTGATGCTCGCAGAGGCTGCCCTGGCTGTTGGCGAGCCAGAGGCGGCTCTCCCCTTCGAAGAAGCCGTTGTAGGGGGCGCCGGTCACATCCGGCAGGGCCAGCATGTCCGATTCGAGGCGCAGGGCCAGGGCTATCTTCTCTTCCACCGCCGTGGTGTCGGCCTGGTGTATCTCGGCGTAGTCGGTGGTGAGCCGGCTCTGCTGCACTGTGATGCGCTGATCCGGGTCCACCTTGGCGAAGCGGCTGGCATCCAGCGCGTCTTGCAGCATGGCATCCAGCGCCGGCTCATCGAGGGACTCGGAATAGGCGATGCCGACCCGGCCCTCCTTGATGAGGCGAATGCCAAGCTGCTGGCTGCTGGTGACCTTGTATTCGCCGAGCTCGCCCTTGTCGGCCTTGAGGGAGAAGGCCTTCTCCTGGTTGGCGATGACGTCCGCCTCGGCACCCAAATCGGCGACCTTGTCCAGCAGGCGTGCAAGCAGTTGGTTCATGTCGAGCTGGCTCATCAGGCGTTCCCTCCCACCAGAATGTTGTCCACTTTGAGAGCCGGTTGGCCCACCGAGGTAGGCACAGAGCCCGAGATGGAGCCGCACATGCCGGCGGCCAGCGCCAGATTGCGCCCCACCATGGAGATCTCTTTCAGCACCTGCGGGCCTGTGCCGATCAGGGTCGCCGACTTGAGGGGCCGGGTTATCTTGCCGTGCTCGATGAGGTAGGCCTCCTGCACGTTGAAGTTGAACTCGCCTGTGCCCGGCTGCACCGAGCCGCCCCCCATCTTCTTGGCGTAGATGCCGTGCTCGACAGTGGCCAGCATATCGTCGAGGCTGTGGTTGCCCGGCTCGATATAGGTGTTGCGCATGCGCGAGGTGGGAGCGAACTTGTAGGATTCGCGCCGCCCGGAACCGGTGCGGGCATGGCCGGTCTTGATGGCCCCCATTCTGTCCACCAGGAAGCCGGTGAGCACGCCCTCCTTGATGAGCTGGGTGTGCTGGGTCGCCATCCCCTCGTCATCGACGTTGATGGAGCCCCAGGCGTTGCTCTGCAAGCCCTCGTCCACCGCGCTGACCGCCGGATTGGCGATGAGCTGGCCCATCTTGTCGTAGAATACCGAGGCCTTCTTGGCCACCGAGGTGGTCTCCAGCAGGTGGCCGCAGGCCTCGTGGAAGATCACGCCGCCAAAGCCGCTCTCCATGATGACTGGCAGCTTGCCGCTCGGGCAGGGGGCGGCACCCAGCTTCACCAGCGCCTGACGGGTGGCGGTGAGGGCCAGCTCCCGCGGATCGATGCGATCGGCATGCTCCCAGCCCATCAGGGCGCCGGGGGCCTCGTAGCCCACGCTCTGCTCGCCCCCGTCCAGGGCGATGGTCTGGGCCATGATGCGGTTGTAGTGGCGACGATCGCTCACCTGTACCCCTTCGCTGTTGAAGATCTCCACCTCCTGCTCCCAGCCCAGCACGTTGCCGGAGAACTGGCTCACCTTGCTGCTCTCGGCGCGGGCCACGGCATCCATGGCGTGCAGGTAGGCAATCTTCTGCTCCAGCAGCTTGTCGGCCGAGAGCGGCAGGGCCACCGGATTGCGATCGGTCAAGCGGGTGAAGTCGAAGGCGGTGGCGGTGACCACGGGGTCGCGCCTGTCCTTGGCCGCCAGCAGGGTGACGATGCGCAGCAGCTCCTCGCGGCTGGCGAGGTTGGTGTAGCCGTAGAGCACCTTGTGGCCGTAGCACAGGCGTACGCCTATGCCGAAATCGAGGCCGCCGCTGATGTTCTCTATCTGGCTGGAGAGCAGGCTGAGCTGGCTGCGGCGCTTGCGCTCCACAAACAGCTCGGCGAAGTCGGCACCCAGCGCCAGGGCGTGATCGAGCACGTCGCGGGCTATGGTGGGGGCCAACAGGGAGAATGAGGTCATAGAATTTCCTTTTCTGGTCTGTTTCCTGTTTGCTTCCGACACCCGTTCTGATTGTGTTATAGGGTGTCGGTTGCATTGTTGCAGACCAGCACAAAAAAGTCGCTATAGCGTCATGCGATGATACCGATTGAGAGAATCGGTGCGATAACTGCGACCGGCAGCCAGTGTGGCTGGCTGCCGGCAGGGGAGATCAACGTCGCTTTCGAGGCGCGATGAGGGAGCCGAACCGTCGATGCTTTTTGGTACCACCTGGCGGGATCACGGCAGCTCGTGGATCTCATTCAGGATCTGATCGACCCACTGCTCGATGCTGGATCCGGTCTGGTCGTACTGGTTGGCGTCATCGAGGGCCAGGCCGAAGAAGTGACGGCCATCGTCGTTCCGCATCCAAGGGATCATCGAACATGCAAGTTACCTGGATCAGAGCAGCTCGTGGATCTCGCTTAATATCTGGTCGACCCACTGCTCGATGCGGGATTCGGTCTGGTCGTACTGGTTGGCGTCGTCGAGGGCCAGGCCGACGAAGTGACGGCCATCGTCGATCAGCGCCTTGGAAGCATCGAACTCGTACCCTTCGTTGGGCCAGTAACCCACCAGCCTGACCCCCTTGGGCACCAGCTGATCGTGCAGCAGGCCGAGGGCATCCTGATACCACTCGCCGTACCCCAGCTGATCGCCCATGCCGAACAGGGCTATGATGCGACCCTCCAGCTCGACATCCTTGATATCCTCCCAGCGGGATTCCCAGTCCTCCTGCAGCTCGCCGAAGTCCCAGGTGGAGATGCCGAGGATCAGGATGTCGTACTCCTGCATGCGGGCCAGGGGCACGTCCTTGATGTTGTGGAGATCAACCAGCTCGGGGCCAATGAGGGCGCGGATCTTCTCGGCGGCCATCTCGGTGTAGCAGGTGGTGGAGCCGTAAAACAAACCTATCTTCATCGCTCTTCTCTTGATCGCAGTAGGCAAGGGGGTGTCGGGCAACCATGGGGTCGGACCGCCCGAGTGAGGGCGCCAGTCTAGCAGATTGCCCCTCGCGCTTCACCGCCTGGTGTGCCTGCCCCTGGTGTATGCGCCGGCCTGGCAGGCTACAATGGGCCACCGTTTGCCCAAGACCGACACCCCATGACCAAGCCCGCCCCTGCCGTACACAACCATCCCCTGATCGAGCCCTTCCTCGATGCCCTCTGGCTGGAGCGGGGGCTGTCCGACAATACGGTCAGCTCCTATCGCACGGATCTGGAAAAGTTCGCCCTCTGGCTCGACGGCCAGGGCGGCTCCCTGCTGCTGGCGGGGATGGATGACATCCAGCACTACCTCGCCTGGCGGGTGGACAAGCAGTTTGCGGCGAGCAGCACGGCCCGCTTCCTCTCGGCCCTGCGCCGCTTCTATCAGTATCTCAATCGCGAGAAGCTGCGCAGCGATGACCCGACAGTGCTGCTGGAGGGTCCCAAGCTGCCCAAGAAGCTGCCCTCGGATCTCAGCGAGGCCGAGGTGGATGCGCTGCTCACGGCGCCCCTGGTGGACGATCCGCTGGAGCTGCGGGACAAGGCGATGCTCGAGTTGCTCTATGCCACCGGGTTGCGGGTCTCCGAGCTGGTGGGGCTCACCGCCGAGCATGTCAGCCTGCGCCAGGGGCTGGTGCGGGTGGTGGGCAAGGGCAACAAGGAGCGGCTGGTGCCCATGGGGGAGGAGGCGGTGTACTGGCTGGAACGCTACTACCGGGAGGGGCGCACCCTGCTGCTGGGGGGCACCAGCTCGGACGTGGTCTTCCCCTCCAAGCAGGCCAGGATGATGACCCGCCAGACCTTCTGGCATCGCATCAAGCTCTATGCCCAGCGGGCGGGGATCAGGGGGGAGCTCTCCCCCCACACCCTGCGCCACGCCTTCGCCACCCATCTGCTCAACCACGGCGCCGATCTGCGGGTGGTGCAGATGCTGCTGGGGCACGCGGATCTCTCCACCACCCAGATCTACACCCACGTGGCCAACGAGCGGCTCAAGGCGCTCCATGGGGAGCATCATCCCCGGGCCTGACCCCGTGAGGCGGTCTTATTGAACCCGGAACCCCGCGCCTGGGCAAAGAAAGGGGGCGATGGCTTGCGCCTCGCCCCCGGAGTGGCCAACCTGCTTGGCCTGTTTCACAGACTCATCATTCCACTGTTTGGATGCTGACCTCCACCTCGGCCTTGACCTGGTTGTCTTCATCATCCTTCAGCGTGACCACCAGGGGGTCCGGATTGATCGCCTGCAGGTTGATGTTGCCGAGATCGGCGAGGCCGGGTTCGAGCTCCAGCACGAAGGCGCAATCATAGTGCCCGCCGGGCAGTATGGTCCCGCCCGTGGTGCAGAGTGAGAAGGGTCCGAAGCCGGCCTCATGAGTACTCACCCCAGGCTCATCGTAGAGGGTGAAGCTGCCCGGGATCCCGCTCCCATCCGCCACATCGACCCCCTTGAAGGTCAAGGCGGTGACGGTCAGGGTGTCTACCCCGTTGTTGCTGATGCGGACAAAGCCGGCGGCCTTGAGGGCAAAGAGCTTGCTGATGTCGGGGAGGACATCGGTGAACTCCACCGTGGCATCATCGCTGTCGGTCACGGATTGATTGTCCTCGTCCGTGCCACTGATGGTGGCAATGTTGGTGTGGCTGTCACCTCCATTTCCCTGCAGATCCTTGGATATGGTGCAACTGGCGTTCTGGCCCGGGTTCAGCACGAAGCCGGTCAAGGCCACGGCGGGCACGAGCGGTGCGCCGTTCTTCTTGTCCACCATGCACAGACTGGTCAAACTGCCGAACTTGTCGTCCTCCAGGGTACTGAAGGTGACCTTGTCTACGCCGCCAGCATCGACGGAGAAGGTAAAGGTATAGGCCACCGAACGCTTCTCATCGGAGTCGCCGGTCTCGGGCACACTGACGGGAACGGCATCCTTTTGCAGCGTGATGGTCGACGCCACGTCATTGATGTTGATGGTGGCGCTGTCATCCCCCGTTGCCTCATCCCCTTCGTTGTCCAGGGCCTTGGCAGTCACCTTGTTGGTGTGCACATCGCCGGCATTACCCCCCACAAACTCGGTGAAGCTGCATTCGAAAGGCGTGCCCTTGGACAGGGTCACCCCGCTGCCCAGATCGCAGGTGCCCTGCCCATCCAGATCGCCGAACATGTCGTCCACCAGACTGGTCAGGGTGAGCGGATTGTCGTGATCGCCCGCGGTATTGGTGACCCTGACGGTGTAGGTCACATTGGTCCCCGGCTCCAGCACCTCGTCAACGGAGGGGGTCTTCTCAACCGCGATGGTCGGCGGGAGATTGGTGATCTCGACCATCTTGGCCCCGCTGCAGTTGTTGCCCGCAGACTGGAAGCCGGCCGGGCAGGTGCTGCCGTCGCCGACAGTGCCACCGTTCTTGTCCTTGAACAGGGCCACTATGTTGTCGACGTATTTCTCGGGACTCTGATCGTTGGGCAGATCGCGATCCTTGATATGCAGGGTGAACTCGCAACTGTAGGTGGCGCTGGGCAGTACCTCCTTCGTCGTCGAGCCCGCAGCGGGTTTCGCGCAGGTGCTGCTGAGCAGGTAGATGCCGTCTGCGGTCCCCACGCTCTCGGTGGATCCCCACAGGTCCACGCTCTTGTCGTAGGAGCCATCTCCGCCTACGTCTATTTCATCCTTCAGGCTGGCGATATAGAGAGAGGCGGCACTCGAGTTGGTAAAGCTCAGGCTATAGGTGAACACGCCACCCGGTTCGGGCAGACTGGTCGGCTCGACCGTCTTGGTGATGGTGGGCGGCTCAGGCCTGATGAAGACATTGATGGCGAAGCTGTCGCAGTTGCACTTGGACTTGGTGGCGGGCACGGCGCCGGGAGGCACTGTGCTCTCGCTGCAACTCAGGCTCTTCTGGATGTCCCAGGCCGCGCAATAGGTGAACAGGGCCTTGTTGGGATCCGTGGGGCTGGGCTGACAGAGCATGGTGATGGGCTGGTTGAAGAGCGTGTATTGATCGGTGCCGTTGGCCTTGGTGATATCACCGCAGGTATCCAGAAAATCGGTCGCCTTCAGTTTCGGCTCCAGATTCACATAGGCGACCTGGCCATTCTCCCCGGCGTCGCTCGCCTTGGGCAGTACCAGGCTGCAGTTTCTTGCGCCTCCCTGCACCACCTGCGGGCTCTGGGACGTTCTCGGCAGGTAGAAGGTGGTGTCATAACGCTCGCTGGCGTTGGTCTTGATGGTCACGTCTGCATTGAAGGTGAACACCTGGCCGTTGGTGCACTCCTGGTTCGGATTCACCGGCACCACTTTGGAGACCTCGATGTCCTTGGCCGTACAGTTGAGGCTGCCGCCCGCGAGTGAGCCACCCTTGGCAATATAGGCGTCTGCCATACAGGCCTCTTGTTGCAGGCCCGGAAAGATGCCGGCCCAGGCCGGGGTGAGACTGAGCCCCCCCAGCATGAGGATCCCGAAGGGGACCGTCAGGGTTCTGAGCAGGCGATTGCGCTGACTTGGTTTCATAGCATTTCCCTCTTCCTATCTTGTGGTTCTTGGTTCCATGTCACTCGGCTGCGACTGCCTGAACCGAGTGATGTCCCAGGCCCGGACGTGACCACGCAGAGGCCCAATCTCCTGTGAACGAGACGGGGGATCGGGCATAGTCCTGTGGAGTGGGCATTGATAGACAGCACCCCTGCAGCAAGGAATGCACCAAATAGATAAGTGATTGAGCAAAAAGGAATTAATGGTTTTTTTCAGCAGCAATCGCGGGAAAGTGTCGACCAAGTTGTAACGATGGATGGGGGTGTCAGGCGGTACTGAGATGGTAGTTGATTGATAAGTAATGCTTTTTTATTTATTTCCCCCTGTAACAGCGATGGAACAGGGGCGCTCCGAGTGAGGGCTCGTCAACCCCTGGGATTGTGGGACTGTCCCTCGGGGCGAGGAGAGTGGGTGGGCCGCCAAGGCGGCTAGGGTCGCTGCATGCAGAGTGACGACCCCTTGGACATTGTCGCCGGGAGCACGAGCGTCGGATTCGGCCACTGTATCAAGGCTGAGACAATCCCATCGCCTTGACGGTTTGCCACCAGTCACTGCATTGAATTCATGGAAGGGTCTTGCACTTTGAACGCGGGGTGCCGAGGTGGGGGGAGTGCGAGAGAAAGCCGGGGTTGAGGCAAGGCTTGAGCCAGGGGGGCCTCCTCTGGGCTTAAACACGAGGGAGGCACAGGGCCTCCCTCTTGCCATCGGATGGTGTCAGGCATGCACGCAGGCGACGCCTCCGGGCTAGCGGCTTATTTGCCCTGCTGGGATTTCAGCAGATCGCGGATTTCGGTCAGCAACTCCTGATCCTTGGTGGGGCCTGCCGGAGCGGCGGCCTCTTCCTGCTTCTTCTTCAGGGTGTTGATGGCCTTGAGCCCCATGAAGATGGCGAAGGAGATGATCAGGAAGTCGATGATGGTCTGGATGAACTTGCCGTAGGCGATGACCACGGCAGGGATGTCACCTTCGGCGGCCTTCAGGGTGACGGCCAGATCGCTGAAGTCCACCCCCCCCAGAATGAGGCCGATGGGCGGCATGATGACGTCACCCACGAAGGAGGAGACTATCTTGCCGAAGGCGGCACCTATGATGATACCGACCGCCATGTCGATGACGTTGCCTCTGGCCGCAAAGGCCTTGAACTCTTGAATCAGACTCATTTTTCCCCCTAAAAATGGACGGCGTGAGGTCAGGCCGCACGTCGAATCTGGATAATAAAACATCAATAAAACAGAGGGATGACCATGGTGTCTCCCGTCGTCCTGATTAGCTTGCGGGGCTCAAGCCCGATTGGCAACCTGTATGAATGAGAAATTTTTACATCCGGTGCTATTAACTCATCGATGACTAGGCAGACGGTGGGCAATGTGATCGGGGAGCGCCTGTGCATGTTGTGGGGAGATGGTGGGGCTGTCTGGGCAGCATCCTGGGCTCAGGATGCTTGTGATGCCTGGTCGGCGCCATGAAAAGGGCCATGGTCTTCACCATGGCCCTTGTGGTTTAACCCTGATTAAACCCTGTTACTCCCCTGGAGTGGGGCAATCTGGACAAGCCGGACAGAGCGGGCAGGTAGCCGTTGCCATGTCGGTCGCGGTGCCAAAGCCCAGGGGCGCAGTCCCTGTGGCCGTGACAGTATCGCTGAAGGAGATGGAGCCCGGGTTTTCCGACCCTGCACTACTCGGCGTGTAGGAGCCCGAATAGTCCTTGCAGTCCGCCGCGTTCAGCGTGCCTATGTTGTGCACATTGCCGCTGGGGTCGTCGGTGACGGTTACGCCACTCAGGTTCAGCGGCGGTATGAGGCCCACCCCTGTGGTGTTGCAGACCTGGCCGCTGTAGTCGACCCTGATCACCAGCTGGCTACCCTCATCGATGACCTTGGTGCTACAGGCCTTGGTGACGCTGATCCCGGGTTCTCGTTGGACTGTGGGGCAGGCTGCCGTGGCGGATGCGGTGATCGTCTGCAGCCCGCCATCGCTGGAGGCGGCCTTGACACTGACACCGTTGGTCGGCCCGTTACCGGCGGCGCCAAAGCTGCCGCTGTAGTCTTCCATTCCCCCCTTGGGTATGGAATCGAAGTTCGCGACGATGAAGTCATCGCTGGTGTCTGCCGGGGTACCGTTATCGTCGGTGACGACGACGTCATAGATGGTGCCAAAGCCTCCGTTGGTGACGACGCCTTCGAAGCTGAAGGTAAAGCCGGTCTCGGTCTCGTTGAGGTCACCGCCGGTACAGACCTTGGTGATCTCGACCTTGCACAGCTCGAAGTTATCCAGCACGAAGTCCTTCAATGCGGCCGTGAAGGAGCTGGAGGAGCGGGTCTCGGCCATGAAGCTGCTGAAACAGCCGTCACTGCCGCCGACGATCTGGCTAAGGTTGATCCCACCCTCGAAGAAGCTCTCGAAGGGGAAGGTGCCCTGGGTACCGCTCTTGGGGGTGTAATCGCTCCACAGGCCGCCGACACCGTTTGCCAGCGTGCTGGCGGGGACGGGGACATTGCCCGTGTTGGTCAGGGCACAGGCCAGGTTGGCACCGCCCTGGCTGGCACAGACGACGTCGTTGGCACCCGAGCCCTGCAGCTTGAGTCGCAGATTGGCGGCGGCACACTGTCCCGGCTGCGGGTTGTTGTTGGTCGCCTTGCTGCAGGTCGGATCCCAGGTCACCACGGCCAGATAGGGAACCGCGTTGTTTGCCTGCGGGAAGTTGATGAGCACCAGGGTATCCCCCACTGTGTGCTTGCCGCTGAATTTGCCGTTGGGCAGGGCGGTGACCTTCTGTTTGAAGAACCAGAACCCCATGAAGGCATCACCTACATTGGAGATCCTGTCGGCGCCGAAGTAGAGCAACAGGTCGTTATTCTCGTTGTATGCGGCGGCATAGGCGTGGGTCAGGTCATCCTTGTCGGGCACAGAGCCATCGCTCCAGCTCCATTTATCGATATCCAGTATGTCTTTATCCCCCCCGCCAAAGATGCTCCTTGGGGCTGTGTCCTGGATGATGCCGGTGAATTTGGTGGCCCCTCCGGTGTCTGGTGGGGTGTCCCAGTCATCGCTCATGACGGCGCCTGTGTCGATGTTGTCCTGTGGATTGGCATCCAGCTCGAAGGGTGATTCCGCCGTGGCGGCCAGTGCCGGCGCACTGAGCGCCAGCAGCAGGGTCAGGGCCGTGAGTGTTAGGCCATTCTGCAAACAGCGCGGCCAGAGAGACATTGCTCGGGTATCCATGTTGCATTCCTTCTGCTTGTTGTTGTCCTTGTCGTCCGGTTCTACTTGCACAGCCGGAGGCGCTGCATGAATGCAGACTTCGTTCCATATGGATAAGGCTTTGAAAGTAAATAAAAAAATAATTATTTCGATGAAATGGGGTGAGGGCGTTGTTAACCGAAGGAGACAGAAATTGATGAATTATCGGTGTCTGAGCAGGCTTCACATTGAAAGGGGGCTTTTTGGCACTGTTCCCGAGGCGAAACAAAGAGGGTATAGCGGTTCCCCTGCTGGGCTGACAAAGCAATATCAATATCTAATCAAGTTTTTGTTTTAATTTGTTTTATTGTCTTTTTACGGTCCATTTGAGTTCGTTTTTATCCTTGTTTCATAAGTGGCACATGTAGGCCATCTATCCAATACTTTGCACATTGTTTGGCCGCAGAGTTGTGGAGTGTTGTTGATGGAGATTCGTACGCTACTGTGTGTCAACACGAGCGAGGTATGGCGCCCTCCGTCACATGCATCGTCACTGGGGTGGCGTTTTTGTTCGGCCTCATCGCCTCAGGAAGCGTTCAGCCACTACGCACAACAGGCGCCCAGAGTCGGTCTGGTGCTGTTGAGCGAAGATGCCGCCGAGGCGGTGGAGACCCTGTTTCGTCAGACATGCAGCACCATGATCTGGGTCGCACTTGCTCCCCCTCATCTGCTGGCCCTGCCCAGGATACAAGAGCTGCTCCTGAACTACTGTTTCGACTATCACAGCCTGCCGGTAGAGGATGATCGTCTGCTGGCTGTGCTGGGGCATGCGTTTGGCATCGCCTGCTTGAGGAGGGGGGCTCATCGCCCCTGCGATCGTGGCAAGGAGGAGGGGGGGATTATCGGTACCAGCCCCGTCATGCGGCAGATGATGAATCGGGTCGAGCGACTGGCGAAGGCTGATTCGTCGGTGATATTGCAAGGGGAGAGCGGCACGGGCAAAGAGCTGGTTGCCCGGCTGATCCATCGGCACTCTCAGCGGGCGGATGGCCCCTTCGTCGCCGTCAACTGCGGCGCCATTCCACCCACCCTGATCCAGTCAGAACTGTTTGGCCATGAAAAGGGCGCCTTCACCGATGCCTGGCGTCGTCACATCGGCTGCGTGGAGCGGGCCCATCACGGTGTCCTGTTTCTCGATGAGATAGGGGACCTCCCATTGCCGATGCAGGTCAACCTGCTGAGATTCTTGCAGGAACGCACCATAGTGAGGGTCGGTGGCGTTGAGCCTATCGAGGTGGATATCCGGGTGATAGCCGCGACAAACAGGGTGCTGGATCAGGAGATGGCGCAGGGCAATTTTCGTTCCGATCTCTTCTACCGTCTCTGTGTGCTGGACTTGGCGCTGCCTCCCCTGCGTGAACGGGGGGAGGATATCATCTTGCTTGCCCAGTATTTCCTGAACAAGCTGGGTAGCACCTTGAATCCCAAGGTGAATGGCTTCACTGCCAGCGCCATGCACCAGATGATGAAGTATCACTGGCCTGGCAATGTGCGGGAGCTCAAGAACCGGTTGGAGCGAGCGCTGGTCCTGTGTGAAGGGTGCCGTATCGATCACCAGGATCTGGGGCTGGCCCTGCCGCTGGTAGAGGGCGCCATTCGTCCCCTTAACCTGGTCAGGGCCGAGGCGGAATGCGAGGCCGTGCGCCGGGCTTTGGTGCTCTGTGGCAACAATGTGACCGAGGCCGCCCGACACCTCGGGATCTCCAGGCTCACCCTCTACCGGGTGCTGGAGCGTTCTGCACCGCCTCCTCCTCCCGAGGCCCTGATTTCCTAGCGTCTCTCCCAAGCCGACCTGCCGCTGTTCTCTGCTCGCCTGAGGCGTGTATCATACCGCCTTGCCATCGGCTCACCGTATTAGAAGACAGGATTGACACCATGCCCCTGCAAATCCGTCGTCGTCCCCGAGTGGATGACGCTCACCTGCCAGATACCCTGCACCCCCTGCTTCGCCAAATCTTCGCCAGCCGCGGTGTGGAAGATCCCGCCCTGCTGGAGCGCAGCGCCAGCCAGCTGCTGCCGCCCCAGCGCCTGTTTGGCATGGAGCAGGCGGTGCCCCTGCTGGCGGATGCCCTGACGGCGCAGCAGCGCATCCTCATCGTCGGCGACTTCGACTGCGACGGCGCCACCAGCTCGGCCCTGTGCGTGCTGGCCCTGCGGGCCATGGGGGGACGCCATATCGATTTTCTGGTGCCCAACCGCTTCGAGTTCGGCTACGGCCTCACCCCCGAAATCGTCGAGCTGGCGGTGGCCAGGGGCGCCGAGTTTCTCATCACGGTGGACAACGGCATCTCCAGCATTGCCGGGGTGGCGGCGGCCAAGGCGGCCGGGATGCGGGTACTGGTTACCGATCACCACCTGCCGGGCCAGGAGCTGCCTGATGCCGATGCGATAGTGAATCCCAACCAGCGTGGTTGCGACTTTCCCTCCAAGTCTCTGGCCGGGGTCGGGGTGGCCTTCTATCTGATGGCGGCCCTCAACACCCACCTGCGCCAGCGCGGCTGGTATGAGCGCCAGGGCATTCGCGCCCCCAACGTGGCGGATTATCTGGATCTGGTGGCGCTTGGCACCGTCGCCGACGTGGTGGCGCTGGATGGCAACAACCGCATCCTGGTACATCAGGGCTTGCAGCGGATCCGGGCCGGTCGTTGCCGCCCCGGTATCCAGGCGCTGGTGGATGTCTCCGGCCGTGACGGTCGCCGCCTGTGCGCCGCCGATCTCGGCTTTGCCCTGGGGCCCCGCCTCAATGCGGTGGGTCGCCTGGATGACATGTCCCTCGGGGTCGCCTGTCTGCTCAGCGATGACCTCAACCTGGCGCGCCAGCTTGCGGCCGAGATGGACAGCCTCAACCAGGAGCGCAAGGAGATAGAGCAGGGGATGCAGCAGGAGGCTCTCGCCACCCTGGAGCAGATCCGTTTTCGTGATGGTGAAGTCCCCTCCGGCATAGTGCTGCACAGGGACGAGTGGCATCAGGGGGTGGTGGGGCTGGTGGCCTCCAAGATCAAGGAGAAGTACTACAGACCCGTGATCGCCTTTGCCGAGAGTAGCGACACCGAGCTCAAGGGCTCGGGTCGCTCCATCCCCGGCGTGCACCTGCGCGATGCCCTTGAACTGCTCGATACCCGCCATCCGGGCCTGATGGGCAAGTTTGGCGGCCACGCCATGGCGGCCGGGCTGACCCTGCCCAAGGTCAATATAGAGGCCTTCGGCCGGGCGTTTGAAGCCGTCATCGCCGAGCTGGTGACCCCGGAGCTGCTGACCGGGGTGCTGCTCACCGACGGCGAACTGCTGCCGGACGAGCTCAGCCTGGAGCTGGCGGAGCTCATCCGCGCCTCCGGCCCCTGGGGTCAGGCCTTCCCCGAGCCGCTGTTCGACGGCGAGTTCGTGCTGGTGCAGCAGCGCCTGGTGGGGGAGAAGCACCTCAAGATGATGCTGACCACGGATTCCGGCCATGCGGTGGATGCCATCGCCTTCGGGGTGGATCTCAAGCGCTGGCCCGATGCCTCGGTGAAACGGGTGCGGCTGGTCTACCGGCTCGATGTCAACGAGTGGCGCGGCAACCGCAGCGTCCAGCTGCTGGTGGAGCATCTGGAGGCCGCCGGTCTCTGAGCCGGCGGCGACTCCGCCCTGTCGATGACAACGGCCACCCTGGGGTGGCCGTTTTTGTTGCCGGAGCGGCTATGCCTCGCCGAATGGGGCCCAAGGGTCGAGGGTGGGAGTCGTTCCCCGCGGCTTTCATTGAGGCGTCAAATGCCCTCTTTGTGGGGAAAGTGGGTTGTTTGTATCGAATTTTCCAGGTTAGTGGATGCCAAAATTCAATATAAGGCGGGATTGTGATATATTCGCCCCCGTTCAACCCCTTGCCTTTTCAAGGAGCCCGTCCCTTGCCACCCCTTGGCCGATCATTGCGCTGGCCGATGGCGCTCGCCGTCGCCTGCCTGCTGTGGCTTGCCGCCTCTGCCGCGGCAGGGCCAGGTGCGCCCGCGCTGTCGACCCAGGGAACATCGACATCCTCGATGCAGCTGCACGAGCCTCCCGTGTCGGAGTTGGCCGACAGCGTCAGCCTGCCTCCCGCCTCCCAGTGGCGGCTCGGCGTCGAGCAGGGGCGGCGGCTGGAAGGGACCAGGGACCCGGATCTCTACCAGATGCTGCTGGCCTGGTTCCAGCACGAGATCCTCGGCCTGCTCTGCGGCCTGCTGTTTTTCCTGCCCCTCATCTATCTCAGGCAATGGCCGAACTGCTTGGGTCATCTGCACCAGCGGCAACTGCTCTGCCATCACCTGCAATTTCGCTTCTGCCAGGGCGACTAGCGCTGCTCGCCTCGCCGGGCGCACGCCGACGCCGCTGATCCCTTTTTGTTGATCCGCCGACCCCGTCGTCTGCGATCGTGCCCGTGCTGACTGTCATCCGGTTTCTGCCGCTGGCCCCTGGCCAGGGGCGGACTCTCTCTTTGCACAATCTCGTGGTGAGCTGCCTTCATGGACTATTACGTCAATTTGTTTATTCAGTCGATCTTTGTGGAAAACCTGGCCCTGGCCTTCTTTCTCGGCATGTGTACCTTCCTCGCGGTATCGAAGAACATCAACACAGCCTTCGGCCTTGGCATGACGGTGCTGGTGGTCATGGTGATCGCCATCCCCCTCAACAACCTGATCTACCGCCATATACTGCGCCCGGACAGCACCTTCCTGGGGGAATTTGACCTGAGCTTTCTCGATTTCATCATCTACATAGGCGTGCTGGCGGCCCTGGTGCAGGTGATGGAGATGGTGCTGGACAAGCATTTCCCGGCGCTCCATCAGGCCCTGGGGATCTACCTGCCGCTGCTGACGGTGCACTGCGCCATCTTCGGCGGTGTGATGTTCATGGCGCAGCGGGATTACGACTTCATCGAATCCGTGGTCTATGGGGTTGGCTCCGGGCTCGGCTGGCTGCTGGCCATAGTCGCCATCGCCGGCCTGCGCCAGAAGATGAAGTATTCGGACGTGCCAGAGGGATTGAGGGGCATAGGCATCACCTTCATAGTGGCGGGGCTGATGTCGCTCGGCTTCATGTCGTTCTCCGGGATCTCGCTGTGAGCGTCGGCTCGCCATGGCATGACGGAAGGGGGTTGATGACGGGGGCCATCAACCCAGCGTCTTGGCCATGTTGTAGCCCGTGATGTTAAAGCCTATCTCTTCGTAGAGCGCCCTGGCCCTGGGGTTGTCATGGGCGACCCTCAGCTTGATCTGGCTGACGCCAAGATACTTCAATTCGGCCTCCAGCACCGCCATGGCGGCCTTGCCATAGCCCAGTCCGCGATGGGTCGGGAATATGTAGAAGTCATAGATGAAGGTGGTGCGGGCGGCGCTGTCGATGCTGTGCCAGAGATAGCCGGCGATGGCCGTCGTCGGTGCGACTGCGCCCCCGACATTGTCACTCACAGGGAGGATGCAGAGCAGGCTATGGTCCGGCGTGGCGGCCCCTTGGGGCAGGTGTTGCAGCAAGGAGGCCTCGGCCTGTTGGCGGGCATCGGCCAGGGTCAGCCCGTGATTGCTGGCAAGATCCTGGGCGTAGTCGTCGATGAAGTAGTCGCGATAGGCGGGGAATGCCGCCTCATCCATGGGGATCAGCCGAACGATAGGGGTTGGCATCTGAGTGTCACTCAAGGAAAGGGAGTCGTCACCTTAACCCCGGGGCCGGGAATTAGCCAAGGGATTGGCCGGGCGTGTCGAGTCAGACAGGTTCAACAACAAGAAGAGCGCCCTTGGGCGCTCTTCTTTTAGCAGGAGAGGTTATTTGACCCCTCTTTCGGGGGAGGTCATTTGACCTCTTCCCCCTTGGCCTGCAGATCCGCGTGGTAGGAGGAGCGCACGAAGGGGCCGCAGGCGGCATGGCTGAAGCCGAGATCCATGGCGACGTCCTTGAGCTCATCGAACTCTGCGGGCGGCACGTAGCGCTTCACCGGCAGATGGTGGCGGCTCGGCTGCAGATACTGACCCAGGGTCAGCATGTTGACGCCGTGCTCGCGCAAGTCCTTGAGTACCTGGACAATCTCTTCGTTGGTCTCGCCCAGACCCATCATGACGCCGGACTTGGTCGGCACATGGGGGTGCATCTCCTTGATGCGGCGCAGCAGCTCCAAAGACCACTTGTAGTCGGCACCCGGGCGGGCGACCCGGTACATGCGCGGGGCGGTTTCCAGGTTGTGGTTGAACACGTCCGGCGGGGTCTCGCGGAACACTTCCAGCGCCTGCTCCATCCGGCCGCGGAAGTCCGGGGTCAGGATCTCGATGCGGGTCTGGGGGCTGTGCTCGCGGATCTGCTTGATGCAGTCGGCGAAGTGCTGGGCACCGCCGTCCCGCAGATCGTCGCGGTCCACCGAGGTGATGACCACGTATTTCAGCCCCATCTCCTTGATGGTGAGCGCCAGCTTCTTCGGCTCTTCGGGATCCAGCGCCAGCGGGCGGCCGTGGGCCACGTCGCAGAAGGGGCAGCGGCGGGTGCAGATGGCGCCCATGATCATGAAGGTGGCCGTGCCGTGGTTGAAGCACTCCGCCAGGTTGGGGCAGGAGGCCTCCTCACATACCGAGTGCAGCTTGTTCTTGCGCAGGGTGCTCTTGATGTGCTCGATCTTCTGGCTCGACGGCGGCAGCTTGATCCGCATCCAGTCCGGCTTGCGCAGCACTTCCTCGTTGGGATCCGGCATGAATTTCACCGGGATCAGGGCCATCTTGTCGCCATCGCGCAGCTTGACGCCCGGCTCCATACGAACGGGTTTGCTCATGATTCACTCTCGGTGTTTGTTATTGTCTGATTGGTAGCCATTAGGGTCTTCTTTGAGCCCTCATGGTTGCACGGCATGGGGTTGCTCATGCCGCCTCTTCGGTATGGGTGATCGTTTGGTAGCCAATCAGGCGGGCCAGTTCGGCCACCAGAATGGATTGCGCCTCGGCCACGCTCTGCGGGCCGCCCAGGGCGCTGGTCTGGGTCATGGCCATGCCCGCATAGCCGCACGGATTGATGCGCAGGAAGGGGGTCATGTCCATGTTGATATTGAGGGCCAGTCCGTGGAAGGAGCAGCCCTTGCGGATCCTCAGGCCCAGGGAGGCGAGCTTGGCCTCCATGCCGAGGTCATTCTTCACGTAGACGCCGGGGGCATCGGCCTTGGCATAGGCCTGGATGTCGCTTCTGGCCAGGGTGTTGATGATGGCGGTTTCCAGGCAGGTCACCAGCTCGCGCACCGAGAGCTTGCTGCGGCGCACGTCCACCAGCACATAGAGCACCAGCTGGCCGGGACCGTGATAGGTCACCTGGCCGCCGCGATCGCTCTGCACCACAGGGATGTCACCGGGGGCGAGCAGATGCTCGGCCTTGCCAGCCTGGCCCTGGGTGTAGACGGGATCGTGCTCCACCACCCAGAACTCGTCGGGGGTCTCGCTGGTGCGGTTGTCGGTGAAGGCCTTCATGGCGTCCCACACCGGCTGGTAGGGGCGATGGCCCAACTGTCTGACTAACAGCCGTGGCTGGGCGGGGATCTGTGATGACATCTTTCCTCACTGACTGGCGCTTGCGTCGGCAAAACAGAATGGCAAATAATCGCTCGCCCCGATGGCGGGGCGAGAGAGGCGACTCACAGAACGTAGCGAACCAGCTCGATCTTGCCGAGTGCGGTGTACATGGCTTCGATGTGCTCCTTGCTCTGGGCAGTGACCGTCACTCGTACCGAGTGATAGTTGCCCTTGGTGCTGGGCTGAACGGTCGGGCTGTAAGTGCCCGGGGCATGTTGCTGCAGCACTTCAACCACCTGATCCGGCAGGGCGGGATCGGCCACGCCAAGCACCTTGAACGGGAACTTGCAGGGGAACTCCAGCAGCTCATCAAACTTGGTATTCATCTCACTCACCTTTAGCGTCGTCACGAAACGACTTCATCTTGCATCTTGTCTGGCCGAGGGACTCGGGCCGCCAGTCGCGTCAACCATGGGCACGGCTCCATCTTATATGGGCACTGCCCGGCGCGGGATCAAGCCCGCCAGGTCGACAGGACGTGGGAATGCTGCTTTTTACCACAAATGGAGCGTCGGCGGAACCTGCAGATTGCAGGGTTATTCACTGCCATGATGCGGTAAAGACAGCAGCGGCGCCTGTTGGCGCCGCTGTTTGGTCAGGATCGTGCGCAGGTTACTTGAACCAGCTGGCGACCAGCATCACCAGGTAATCCCACAGACGGCTCATCAGGCCACCTTCCTGCACCTCTTCCAGGGCGACCAGCGGAACCTGCTTGATCTCCTTGTCACCCTGCTTGAGGAACACGGTACCGACGCGCTGACCCTTGGCCAGCGGGGCCTTCAGCTCGCTCTCGAGCTGGAAGTCCGCCTTCAGGTTGTTGCCCTGGCCACGGGTGACCAGCACGGAGACATCCTGATCGACGCCCAGTTTCACTTCGGACTTGTCGCCCATCCAGATCTTCTGGGTCACCAGCTCGGTACCCGCCTTGTAGGGGGTCAGGCTCTGGAAGAAGCGGAAACCGTAGGTGAGCAGCTTCTTGCTCTCGGCGGCGCGGGAGCCTTCGCTGCTGGCGCCCAGCACCACGGCGATCAGGCGCATGCCCTCGTTGTTGGTGGCGGAGGAGACCAGGTTGTAGCCGACCTGGCTGACGTGGCCGGTCTTGATGCCATCCACTTGCAGGGACTGATCCCACAGCAGGCGGTTGCGGTTGTGCTGGGTGATGCCGTTGAACACGAACGACTTCTGGGAGTAGATCTTGTACTCCTCCGGCAGGTCGCGGATCAGCGCCTGACCCAGGCGGGCCATGTCATGGGCGGTACTGTAGTGGCCTTCTGCATCCAGACCGTGGGGGTTCATGAAGTGGCTGTCGTTCATGCCGAGCTTGGCGGCCCAGGAGTTCATCAGGCTGGCGAAGGAGTCGGTGCTGCCCGCCAGGTGTTCGGCCATGGCGACGCAGGCGTCGTTGCCGGACTGGATGATGATGCCCTTGTTGAGATCATCGACCGAGACCTGCTTGCCCACCTCGATGAACATCTTGGAGGAGTCGGAGTAGTTCTTGGACCAGGCGTTCTGGCTGATGGTCACCATGTCGGTGCGCTTGATGTTCCCCTTCAGCAGCTCCTGGCCGATGATGTAGGAGGTCATCATCTTGGTCAGGCTGGCGGGGGGCAGACGCTCTTCGGCGTTCTGCTCGGCCAGCACCTGACCGGAGTAGTAGTCGATCAGAATATGGGCCTTGGCGGAGATCTCCGGCGCGGCAGGCACCACCATGGGGGCGCTGTTCAGGGTGGGGACCGGCTGGGCAGTCGGCAGCGCCGAATCCGGCGTCGGTACCGGCTGGTTGGCCTGGGCGGTCGCGCTTAGCAGGGAGGCCAGAATAACGGAACGGGCAAATTTGGACATCTTGAAATTCCTGGTGCCTGGATGGGGATTACCCAAGTTGAAAAAAAGCGGGCTCCACTATACCAGATGTGCCGGTCGGTCATAGTCCGGTGTGCCATCTGGTCTGGTTTTTTATCCATCGGTTGTCGGCGTCACGCCGGGAAACGACGTGACGCCTGGATAAGGTTGTGTTCCGTTTCTATCAAGGAACGATAAAGGCCTGCTCCAGCCCTCCCTGCCGGATCTGTTCCAGCAGGCTTGCCTGCTGATCGGCGGCGACCGGTCCCAGCAGCACCCGGAAGATGGCGTCGTGGGCCACCACCTGGTAGGGCACGCCGTAGCGCTGGGTCATCACCTTGCCCATGGCCTCGGCCCTGGGTTGGGAGCCACTGGCCAGTACCTGGATCATCTTGCCCTGGCCGGTTGCGGCCTTGGGCGTGGAGAGGGTGCCGGTCGCCGTGGCGGCCGCCGCGGGAGCGGCCTTGGCCGGGGTGACTGTGGTTGCAGCCTCAGGCTGGGCCTCACCCAGGAAGGCGGCCTCCTGGGCAGCCGGTTGCATGGGTTGCATCGGCGTCATGGGCACCATCTCGACCATCTGATCCGGCTGATCGGTGATGAGCTCGAGACGCACCCTGGCCTCGCCCCCATCGACCATCTCCAGCTGCTTGGCCGCGGCATGGGAGAGATCGATCAGGCGCTCGCTGCCGAAGGGGCCGCGATCGTTGACCCGCACTATGGTCTCCAGCCCGTTGTCCAGGTTGGTGACCCGCACATAGCTCGGCAGCGGCAGGTTGCGGTGGGCGGCGCTGAACAGGGTGCTGTCCTGCACGTCGCCGTTGGCGGTCTTGTTGCCATCGAGATCCTGGGCGAGCCAGCTGGCGGTGCCCTCCTCGCTGTAGTGCTTGATGTCGCGCCACACCTCGTACTTCTGCTTGCCGATCCAGTAGTCCCGATTGCCGCTCTCGCTCATGGGCTCGGGGCGCGGGATGGCGCCGGTCGCCTGCGGTATCTCGATCACCTGGGTTTTTTCCGGCTGCACCTGGACCGGCGGCGGGGGAGCCTGCTCCGGTTGGCTGCTACAGGCGGCCAGCAACAAGGTCAGCGTGAGGGGGAGAAGTTTGTGGCTGTAATGCATATGCGTCCTGGATGGCTTGACTGAGTTGATGCACCGCCATCGCATAGAGAGGGCTGCGGTTGTAGCGGGTGATCACATAAAAATTGTGGCGCGCGACCCAGTATTCCGGTCCATCGGCCTGCTCCAATGCCAGCAGTTTCACCGGCGTGTCCGGTGCCAGCGGGGTGGCGAGTTCAATCCCGGCGGCAGCCAGCTCGGCCCAGCGCTGCTTGAGCTCGGGCTCGGGCGCAAGCAGGGTACCTACAGGCGCCAATCCGATCAAGGCGGGTTCCACCACAGACTCCCCCCAGCGCCAGCGGTGCTCGGCAAAGTAGTTGGCCACGCTGCCGATGGCGTCCGCCGGGTTGGCAAACAGATCCCGCTTGCCGTCGCCATCGAAATCGACGGCGTAGTGGCGATAGCTGGAGGGCATGAACTGGCCCATGCCCATGGCGCCGGCATAGGAGCCCTTGAGAGCGGTGAGTGGCCACTTCTCTTCCCGGGCAAGCAGCACCAGCTGGGCGAACTCCTTGGCGAAGAACTCCTCGCGGGCGGGGTAGTGGAACCCCAGGGTATAGAGGCTGTCGAGCACCGGATGGCGGCCCATCTGGCGGCCATAGAAGGTCTCTATGCCGATGATGGCGACGATGAGGGAGGCGGGCACCCGGTAGTGCTGCTCGGCCCTGGTCAGGGTGGCGGCGTGGTGTTGCCAGAAGCCGACCCCGTCCCGGATCCGCTCCGGGGTGACGAACAGCGGCCGGTAGCGATGCCAGGGCTTGGCCTCCCAGGGACGGCTGATGGTGTCGAGCACCTCCTGGCGCAGCCGCGCCTGGGCGGCCGCGGCCTGCAACTCGGCCAGCGGCACGGATTGCTGCTCGGCCAGCAGGCTCAGCCGCTCGGGGGAGACGCTCGCCCCCGCCGTGAGCGAACAGGCGCAGAGCACCAGCAAGCCAGCTCTCATCAGGCGAGCAGTCGTCTGTGGGTCTGGATGGACATCAGGATGCCGAAGCCCGCCATCAGGGTCACCATGGAGGTGCCGCCATAGCTCACCAGGGGCAGGGGCACCCCCACCACAGGAAGGATGCCGCTCACCATGCCCATGTTGACGAACACATAGACGAAGAAGGTGAGGGTCAGGGCGCCGCCGAGCAGGCGCTCGAAGCTGTTTTGGGCCTGCATGGAGATGAAGAGGCAGCGGCTGATGATATAGAGGTAGATGACCAGCAAGAGGGCCACCCCCACCAGGCCGAACTCCTCGCTGAACACCGCGAAGATAAAGTCGGTGTGGCGCTCGGGCAGAAACTCCAGCTGGGACTGGGTGCCCTGCAGCCAGCCCTTGCCGAACACGCCGCCTGAGCCGATGGCTATCTTGGACTGGATGATGTGGTAGCCGCGGCCGAGGGGATCCTTCTCCGGGTCCAGCAGCATCAGTACCCGCTGGCGCTGGTAGTCGTGCATCAGGAAGAACCAGAGCACCGGCATGAAGGCGCAGATCAGCAAGACCGCGAGCCCGATCAGCCACCAGCTGATCCCCGCCAGGAAGATGACGAAGAAGCCGGAGGCCGCCACCAGGATGGAGGTGCCGAGATCGGGCTGGGCGGCGATGAGCAGGGTGGGCAGCAGCACCATCACCAGGGCTATCATCACATGGCTGAACTTCGGCGGCAGCGAATGCCGGCTGAGCCAGGCCGCCACCATGATGGGCATGGAGAGCTTCATCACCTCGGAAGGCTGGAACTTCATGAAACCGAGGTCCAGCCAGCGCTGGGCCCCCTTGCCGATATGGCCGAACACGTCCACCGCGATGAGCAGCAGCACCACCAGGGTGAACAGTGGCACGGACCAGCGCGCATAGAGGGAGGGGGGCAGCTGGGCTAGGCCTATCATCAGGCCGAAGGCGAGGCCGCCACGCACCAGCTGGCGCACTATGGAGTCAAAGTCCTGGCCCGAGGCGGAGTAGAGCACCACCATGGAGAGGGTCATCAGCGCCAGCAGGCCGAGCAGCAGCGGCAGGTCGATGTGCAGCTTGTACCAGATACTCTGCTGGCGGGCGGAGTTACTCATGAGAGAAGACCTCGTTCTGCATGGATGGCCTCGGGCGGGGAGGCAAGGTGCGCAGCAGGCGTGCGACGTTATTCATTGGGCACGGCCTCGCTCTGATCCGGGCTTTGGGTGGACGGCCAGTCGGGCGCCGGCGGCAGCTGGGGTTCTGGCGGCAGCAGGTAGGCATCCAGCATGTGGCGGGCGACCGGCGCCCCCATGGCACTGCCGCCACCGGCGTTTTCCAGCACCAGGGCCACCACGGCCTTGGGAGCCTCGAACGGTGCGAAGGCGACGAAGAGGGCGTTGTCACGGTGCTCCACCTTGGTGGTGGCCGCGTTGTAGATCTGGTTCTCTTTGAGGCCCACCACCTGGGCGGTGCCGGACTTGCCCGCCGCCTTGTAGGGGGTATTGGCAAAGGCGCGGCGGCCGGTGCCCTCATGGCCGTTGATGACGCGCCACATGCCGTCCTTGGCCACCTGCCAGTAGGTGTCGCTCTTGGCGGCGATGGCCACGTTCGGGTTGATGGGGGCGTTGACCACGCCATCCGCCGAGGCGGTGCTCTTGAGCAGGTGCGGCGTCACGTCGTGACCGTTCTGGGTCAGTATGCTGATCGCCTTGGCGAGCTGGATGGGGGTGGAGCTCCAGTAGCCCTGGCCTATGCCGATGGAGATGGTGTCCCCCTGATACCAGGGCTGACGCCAGCGCGCCATCTTCCAGTCGCGGGACGGCATGACCCCCTTGGTCTCTTCATAGAGGTCGACGCCACTGTACTGACCGAAGCCGAACTTGGTCATGTAGCTGTGGATCTTGTCGATGCCGACCCGGTAGGCGAGATCGTAGAAGTAGGTGTCTGCCGATACCTCGATGGCGCGATAGACGTCGAGCCAGCCATGGCCCCAGCGGCGCCAGTCACGAAACTTCTTGGTGGTGCCCGGGATGGAGAAGCTGGGACCGCCGAAGTAGCGATAGTTGGGGGTGATGGCCCCTTCGTTCAGCCCCATCACCGCCATCATGGGCTTGACGGTGGAGGCGGGGGCATAGATGCCCTGGGTAGTGCGGTTCACCAGCGGGCGCGCCGGATCGTTGAGCAGCGCCGAGTAGTTGGTGTTGGAGATGCCGGTCACGAACAGGTTGGGGTCGTAGCTCGGGCTCGACTCCATGGCCAGGATGGCGCCGGTATTGGGATCCATCATGACGATGGCGCCCCGACGGCCGGCCAGCAGCTCCTGCGCCTTCAACTGCAGGCGGATGTCGATGTTGAGGTAGATGTCCTTGCCGGGCTCCGGCGGCTGGAACTTGAGGGTGCGCACCACCCGGCCTCGGTTGTTGACCTCGACCTCCTGGTAGCCCGCCACGCCGTGCAGCTGATCCTCGTAGAACTTCTCCACACCCTGCTTGCCGATGTCCTTGGTGGCGGCATAGTTGGCGAGTTTGTCCTCCTTGTCGAGGCGCTCCACGTCACGGGTGTTGATCTTGGCCACATAGCCCAGCGCATGGGTCAGGGTATCGCCAAACGGATAGTAGCGCTTGAGATAGGCCTCTATGCTGGCGCCCGGGTAGTTGTGCTGGTTGACCGAGAAGAGCGCGACCTGATACTCGGTCAGCTTCTCGAACAGGGGCACCGGCTTGAAGCGGCGCTGGCGCTTCACCTCGGCCAGGAATCGCTCCTTGGTCCCCTCCGGCAGGGCCAGCAGGGTGATCAGCTCGTCGGCCGTCTTCTCCAGATCCTCGGTCTCTTCCGGCACTATCTCCAGGCTGTAGACGGGGCGGTTCTCCGCCAGCAGCACGCCGTTGGCGTCATAGATGAGGCCCCGTGGCGGTGCCACCGGCACGACCCGGATCCGGTTGTCGTTGGAGCGGGTCTGATAGGTTTCGTAAGACTCTACTTGCAGGTAGTAGAGATTACCCAGCAGCACCAGCATGAGGACGACCATGCCGATGTAGGCTACCAGGGTGCGCCGGAAGAACAGACGTCCCTCGGCACTGTGATCGCGCATTTCGATGCGATTCTTCAGCATGCCGTTACCTTATGGCTGACGGGGAGCAAGGGCGGGTACCACATGGACTATTCCCTGTGGTACTGGGAGTATGAGGGCGTGATGTGCCAAGGGGTCATGGCTCATTCCCTGTGATACGGATGATTGGTGGTAATGCTCCAGGCCCGGTAGAGGCTCTCGGCCACCAGCACCCGCACCAATGGATGGGGCAGGGTCAGGGGTGACAGGGACCAGCTCTGTTCGGCGGCGGCCTTGCACTCGGGGGACAGTCCTTCAGGCCCGCCCACCAGCAGCGCCACATCCCGGCCATCGAGCTTCCAGGCTTCCAGTTGCACGGCGAGCTGCTCCGTGGTCCAGGGCTTGCCGGGAATGTCCAGGGTGACGATGCGCGAGCGGCCGGCGGCGGCCAGCATGGCTTCCCCCTCCTTCTGCAGGATGCGGGGAATGTCGGCATTCTTGCCGCGTTTGCCCGCGCCTATCTCGACGAGTTCGAACGGCATGTCTTTCGGGAAACGGCGACGGTACTCTTCGAAGCCATGCTCTACCCAGGCAGGCATCTTGGTGCCCACTGCAATCAACTGGATCTTCATCGTTCGTTACGCTTGCACCTGGGTGCCACCCCAGAGTTTCTCCAGTTGGTAGAAGTCGCGGTACTCATCCTGCATCACATGGACGATGACGGAACCCATGTCCACCAGCACCCATTCACCGGTGAGCTGACCTTCCACGCTGAGCAGATCGAGCCCCGCATGGCGGGCCTCGCTGGCCAGGTGGTGGGCGATGGCGCTGACGTGGCGATTGGAGTTGCCGGAGCAGATGATCATGGTGTCCGTGATGCTGGATTTGCCGCGTACATCCAGGGTGATGATGTCGCGGCCTTTCATGTCATCGATCTTGTCGACGATAAAGGCGAGCAGTTCTTGGCCTTGCAATGTCTTCTCCTATCTTCCGGCGCCAGAGGGCGGCGGATTATATCATGGTCACTCCCGTTTCCCAGTCTGGCAAAGGGGAATGGATCCGGGGCCGCCGCCCGTGGGCAAGGCAGTCCCCTGTTGATCACTATAGTGCGCAACCGGGCGGGACAATAGTCAAGCCTGTGCCGGGTGCGCCTCAGGGTGTCGGCTGACAAACCCGCGTGGCGCCGCTCACCGGCCTGGCGATGGCTGATAGAGCCGGTGCTGCCGGATGTAGTCGGCGACCGGGGCCGGCAGCAGGTACCTGGGATCCTGCCCCGCCGCCAGCAGAGCCCTCAGCCGGGTGGCCGACAGCGCTATGGGCAGGTTGTCGGCGATCCAGACATGGCCCTGGCGGTGTCGATGCAGATCCTGCACATCCCGGGTCTGGTGGCGGGCCAGCAGGCTGGCCACTTCGCCCGGGTAATCCGGTTGCCAGCCCGGGCGCTTGCTCACCACCAGGTGGGCATGATCGAGCAGCTCCTGCCAGCGATGCCAGCTCGGCAAGCCGAGCAGGGAGTCCATGCCCATCAGGAAACAGACCGGGGTATCCGGCAGCTCCTGCTTGAGCTCGATGAGGGTGTCTATGGTCCAGGAGGGCTTGTCCCGTTGCAGCTCCCGCTCATCCACCACGAAGCCCGGGTTCTCCGCCGCCGCCAGTGCGACCATGGCGAGCCGCTGCTCGCTGGAGCAGAAGGGGTTGGCACGGTGGGGCGGGATATGGTTCGGGAGCAGGCGCACCTCGGCCAGGCCCAGGGCGTCACGGGCCTCGATGGCGGGCCTCAGATGACCGATGTGGATGGGGTCGAAGGTGCCACCCAGGATGCCGATGGGGGCCTTCAGCATGAGACTCTCCCAGTCAGGTCATGGGGGGGCCCCAAGAGGCCAGCCCTGCGTTGAACCGGGGTGCTCAGCATGGTTCCGTCTCCAGCAGGGGCAGCGGCGTGCCATCGCGAAAACCCAGGGCTATGGTCTGCAACATCAGCCAGGCCTGCTCGGTGTCGAACCGGCGCTGGGCGTCGTCGAGCCGGGCCATCAGTTGCCACAGCTGCTGTATCTTGCCAACGGGCAGCCGGGTCAGGGCCTGCTGAATGAGCTGCTGGCGGCTCTGCCAGATGCGCAACCGGCTGAAGTGTTCCACCAGCGGCTGACCGGCGCGGGCGGCCAGGGCCAGCTCGGTGAGCTGCTCCAGCTCCCGGCACAGGGTCCAGGCCAGCATGCCGGGTTCGGTACCCTCGGCCCGCAGCGCCAGCAGGATGCGCTGGGCCCGGTTCACCTTGCCCTCCAGCAGGGTATCGATGAGCTGGAAGGGGGTGAAGTGGGCGTGGCGTATGATGGTCTCCTGCAGATAGGTGACGCTGATGGGCTGGGGCGGGCCGAGCAGGGTCAGCTTCTCTATCTCCTGGCTCGCGGCCAGCAGGTTGCCCTCAAAGGCGTGACACATGAAGTTGACCGCATCCGGCAGCGCCTTGAGGCCGAAACGCTGAAACCTCGCGCTCATCCAGCGCGGGAAGAAACGGGGCTCGGGGTGGTTGACCGGCACATAGGTGCCGCTCTGGCTCAGCTTGTCGAACCAGGCTGCCTTCATCTGGGTCTGATTGAGACGCCCCCCCGAGAGCACCAGCAGCAGGTCGGGATGAAGCTGCTTGCCGATCTCCGTGATGCGGGCGGCGAGATCCTTGTCGACCTTGGCGGGCAGCTCCAGCTCGATGATCTGGCGGGCCGAGAAGAGGCTCATGGCCTGACAGGCGTCATAGACCTGATTCCAGTCCAGCCCGGCTTCCACCACGAAGCTGTGGCGTTCATCGAACCCCTGTTTGCGGGCCACCTGGCGCACGGCGTCGATGGCCTCGAGCTTGAGCAGCGGCTCGTCACCAAAAACGAGATAGCAGGGCTTGAGCCCTGCCTTGAGATGATCGCTGAACTGCTCGGGATAGACTCTCATCAAGAAGCTCGCATCAGAACTTGACCTGGCTCAGCTGACGGATCACCAGGTTCGCGGCCTGCTCCTGCATCTCCTTGCCAAGCTGCTCCTGCTCGCGGGAGGAGGCCAGCGCCGCATCCGGCTTGTTCAGGAAGCTGCGGTTGAAGGTGATGGGGAAGACCTGGGTCGGTTTGCCCGGCATGGAGACGGTGAACTGGGTGCTGTAACCCAGCAGGTACTCGCGGTCCTGGCCGATGGAGTCGACCGAGGCAACCTGGCTGCTGCTGCTCACCCCGGACAGGGTCAGCACCGGAATGCCCTCCTTGTCCGCCAGGGTCACCCCGGAGGCCTTGAGACGGGTGGTCACCAGCCGATAGAAGTCGCTCTTGTTGTCACCGACCACCTTCATGGTCATCAGCTCCGGGGGGATGGCGGTTCCCCGCATCTGAAAACCGCAGGCCTGCAGCAGCAGGCCCGTCAGCATGATGGCAATCCAGCGAGTGAGGGACATGCCCATGTGAATTCCTCTTTGCATCAAGTGAAGAACGGCGGGCGCTTGCCCGCCGTCACATATGGATTCAGACCCCTGCAGCTCTCCTCCCCCGACAGGGGGAGGAGGCCGGGAGTGCTGGTCATCCTCAGTTTGCGACTATGTTGAGCAGCTTGCCCGGTACATAGACCACCTTGCGCACTGTCAGGCCTTCGGTGAACTTCTGCACCGAGGCATCGGCCATGGCCAGCTTCTCGACGTCGGCCTGGCTTATTTCGGCCGGGACGGTCAGCTTGCCGCGCATCTTGCCGTTGATCTGCACCACCACCAGCTTCTCGGTCTCGACCATGGCCGCTTCATCCGCCACCGGCCAGGCCGCGACGTCGATGTCCCCTTCCTTGCCCAGCATCTTCCACAGCTCGAAGCCGATGTGCGGGGTGATGGGGTAGAGCATGACGACCACGGCTTCCAGCGCTTCCTGCATCAGGGCGCGGTCCTGCTCGTCAGAGCCCAGCTTGGCCAGGTTGTTCATCAGCTCCATGATGGCGGCGATGGCGGTGTTGAAGGTCTGACGACGACCCACGTCATCGCTCACCTTGGCGATGGTCTTGTGCAGCTCGCGGCGCACAGCCTTCTGCTCGTTGGAGAGGGCGGCGGCATCCAGTGCCGGTGCGGCACCTGCCGAGACGTGCTCGAAGGTGGTGCGCCACAGGCGACGCAGGAAGCGCTGGGCACCCTCTACGCCGGAGTCGGACCACTCCAGGGTCATGTCGGCCGGGGAGGCGAACATCATGAACAGGCGGACGGTATCGGCGCCGTAACGCTCCACCATCAGCTGCGGGTCTATGCCGTTGTTCTTGGACTTGGACATCTTGGTCATGCCGGAGTGGATCACTTCACGACCTTCGTTGTCGATGGCCTTGGTGATGCGACCCTTCTCGTCACGCTCTACCTTGACGTCGGTCGGGCTGACCCAGACGTTGCCGCCCTTCTCGTCCTTGTAGTAGAAGGCGTCGGCCAGCACCATGCCCTGGCAGAGCAGGCGCTTGAACGGCTCGTCGCTGTTCACCAGGCCGGCATCACGGAGCAGCTTGTGGAAGAAGCGGGCGTAGAGCAGGTGCATACAGGCGTGCTCGATACCGCCGATGTACTGATCCACCGGCAGCCAGTGGTTGGCGGCCGCCGGATCCAGCATCCCCTTGTCGTAGTCCGGGGAGCAGTAGCGGGCGTAGTACCAGGAGGACTCCATGAAGGTGTCGAAGGTATCGGTTTCCCGGAACGCTTCCTGGCCGTTGTAAGTGGTCTTGGCCCACTCGGCGTCGGCCTTGATGGGGCTCTGGATGCCGTCCATCACCACGTCTTCGGGCAGCAGTACCGGCAGTTGATCTTCCGGGGTCGGCACCACGGTGCCGTCGGCCAGGGTCAGCATCGGGATGGGGGCACCCCAGTAACGCTGACGGGAGACGCCCCAGTCGCGCAGGCGGTAGTTGACGGTACGCTTGCCGTGGCCGAGTCCTTCCAGCTTGCTGGCGATGGCATCGAAGGCGCCCTGGAAGTCCAGGCCGTCGAACTCGCCGGAGTCGAACAGCACGCCCTTCTCGGTGTAGGCGGCGGCGCTCACGTCCACGTCGCCATCGGCCGGCTTGATCACCGCCTTGATGTCGAGGCCGTATTTGGTGGCGAACTCGAAGTCACGCTGGTCGTGGCCCGGCACCGCCATCACGGCGCCGGTGCCGTAGTTCATCAGCACGAAGTTGGCGACCCAGACCGGCACCTTGCGGCCATCCAGCGGGTGAATGGCGTACAGGCCGGTGGCCATGCCCTTCTTCTCCATGGTCGCCATGTCAGCCTCGGCGACCTTGGTGTGCTTGCACTCCTCGATAAAGGCAGCCAGCTCGGGATTGGTTGCGGCAGCCTGGGCGGCCAGCGGGTGACCGGCGGCTATGCCTACATAGGTCACGCCCATGAAGGTGTCCGGGCGGGTGGTGTAGACCTCCAGCTGCTCGTCCTGACCCTCGATGGCGAAGCTGATGTTGACCCCTTCGGAGCGACCAATCCAGTTGCGCTGCATGGTCTTGACCATCTCCGGCCAGCCTTCCAGATTGTCGATGTCGTTCAACAGCTCTTCGGCGTAGTCGGTGATCTTGATGAACCACTGGGGGATCTCTTTCTGCTCGACCGGTGTGTCGCAGCGCCAGCAGCAGTTGTCGATCACCTGCTCGTTGGCCAGCACCGTCATGTCGTTCGGGCACCAGTTGACGGAGGAGGTCTTCTTGTAGACCAGACCCTTCTCGTAGAGCTTGGTGAAGAACCACTGCTCCCAGCGGTAGTAGTCCGGCTTGCAGGTGGCAAGCTCTCTGTCCCAGTCATAACCCAGACCCAGCATCTTCAGCTGGTTCTTCATGTATTCGATGTTTTCGTAGGTCCAGGGGGCCGGTGCCGTGCTGTTCTTGATGGCGGCGTTTTCCGCCGGCAGACCGAAGGCATCCCAGCCGATGGGTTGCAGCACATTCTTGCCATTGAGCCGTTGATAACGGGAGATCACATCACCTATGGTGTAGTTACGCACGTGCCCCATGTGTAGACGACCAGACGGATAAGGGAACATGGAGAGGCAGTAGAACTTTTCCTTGTCTACTTTCTCCACGGCCTTGAAGGTTTTCTTGGCATCCCAGTGCTGTTGCACTGCTGGTTCTATGGATTGGGGAACGTATTGCTCTTGCATTGGTGACATCCGGATCTGTGAAATGAATAGATAAATCAGCTGGGAAATCCCGATAGAATACCCATATCCTGCGGCGGCAACAACCGCCAGCATCCGCCCGGCCTCAGGCCGACCCAGGCAGCATCGAGGTTTCACGGAGCAGCAGGGGTGACAGAGGGCGGCAACCACCGCCAGCACGGCTCAGTCTCTGGCTCAGGCCGGGCACGATCAGGGTTCAGCAGAGGAGTAATGGCCATGGACAAACGTCGACAAGGGTATGAAGCCTTCATCGCCCAGCTCAAGAAGCAGTGGGAGGAGACCGAAGAGTTTCAGGGAGAGCGCCTCAACCGGATGATCGCCAAGGTACAGGCCTATCTGGAGGCGGCCGGCGATCTGACCCAGGACGAGCTGGCGCTGATCGCAGAATACGTGAAGCGGGATCTCGGCAACTATGACGAGAGCCGCGCCGAGGTGCCCGAGTCCGCCTTTATGCTGGCGCTCAAGGACACCGTCTGGTCCTGGCTGGCGGACGTGACCGACCGCGCCCAGGTGGAGTGGAGCGAGCTGGCGGACGAGCTGGAACACAAGGGCGTCTATCGGGCTGGCGACTGGGTGGGGCTGGGGGTGCTGGTGTGCGATCACTGCGAGTGGCGCCAGACTGTGCTGCACCCGCAGCAGCTCGGTACCTGCCCGGAGTGCGGTGCCAACGAGTATCATCGCGAACCGCTCTCACCTTGACATAGGGTGATGAGGTTATAAAAAAGAGGCGCCCAAGGGCGCCTCTTTTTATGTGCTTAACATACTCAGAGCTTGCGCGCCCAGGGGTGGGCGCGGGGCCGCAGCACCAGCGCCAGGCCGAGCAGCAGGGCGGCCAGCGCGTACATGGGCCAGCTGCCAAAGCGCAGGTAGGGGGTCGCGCCGTGGGCGGGACGCACCTCGGTTCTCAATACCCCGGCCTCGAACTGGGGGATCTGGGCGATGATGCTGCCGTCTATCTCGGTGACTATGGTGATGCCGGTGTTGGTGTCTCGCAGCAGCGGACGAGCCAGCTCCAGGGCGCGCATCCGGGCAATTTCCATGTGCTGCCAGGGGCCGATACTGGTGCCGAACCAGGCGTCGTTGGAGACAGTCAGCAGGAAGTCGGTGTCCGGCTGCACGTTGCGGCGTACCTCGTCCGGGAAGATGATCTCGTAGCAGATGGCGGCGGCGAACTTGAGCCCCTTGGCGATCAGATTCGGCTGCACCTCGTCGCCCCGGCTGAAGGAGGACATGGGCAGGTTGAAGAAGGGGGCTATGGGACGCAACAGATCTTCAAAGGGCACGAACTCGCCGATGGGCAGCAGGTGGTACTTGTAGTAGCGGTTCTTGTGCTCGTAGTGATAGGACTCCTTGCCGTCCAGATCCTGCACCCCCATGCCGAGCACTGTGTTGTAGAAGCGCTGTTGCTTCAGATCGTAATGGATGATCCCCGCCAGCAGACCGGTGTCGTTCACCTTCATCGCCTTGTCCAGGCTCTCCAGATAGGTACCCATCTCCTTCTCGATGGCCGGGATCGCCGATTCCGGCCAGATGATGATGTCGGCGTCCTGGTTCTCGCGGCTGAGATCCTGATAGGTACGCACCGTGGGGATCAGGGCCTCGGGATCCCACTTGAGGGACTGGGCTATGTTGCCCTGCACCAGGGCCACCTTCACCGGCTCGCCCCGGGTCACCCAGTTGAGCTGCATCAGCCCCTGGGCGGCGCCGACCAGCACAACCGGCAGCAGCAGCCAGGCCGGCTTGCGGCTCTGCCAGGTGAGCCAGAGGGCGGAGGTGGTGAGCAGCAGGACCAGGGTGATGCCCTGCACCCCGAGGATGGGAGCGAAGCCCTTGAGGGGGCCGTCTATCTGGGTGTAGCCAAACCAGAGCCAGGGATAGCCGGTCATCACCCAGCCCCGCAGCCAGTCGGCCATCAGCCAGAGCGCCGGGAAGGCGAGCAGCCAGCGGCTCCAGTGGCGGCCGCCAAAGAAGCGGGCGAAGACCCAGCAGGCCAGGGTCGGGTAGAGGGAGAGATAGGCGCAGAGGCCGGCCAGCAGCACGAAGGCGGCCGGCAGCGGGATGCCGCCAAACTCCGTCATGCTGACATGGATCCACCACTGTCCGGGCAGAAACAGCCCCATGGCATAGCCGAAGCCGCGCCAGGCCGCCTGTTTGGGGTTGGCCTTGTCCAGCAGGGCATAGAGGCCGAGCAGGGAGAGGATCACCAGAGGCCAGTAGCCGAAAGGGGAGAAGGCCAGCACGGCGATGGCGCCAGAGGCCAGGGCGAACAGGCTTGTCAGAAGTTTCGATTTCACGGGGGATCGGGGCTCGAATTGGGCTGAATAAAGTGGAATGGCCGACATCTTAACCGCAAACCGCGCCAACGGCGAGCCTCCCGGCCAGCCGGATGCCGAAGGGGCGCGCAGCAGGGGAATGGGAGAGCGCGGGGCGGCAGAATGACAAACGCCCCTGAGAGCAGGGGCGTTGATTGACGGCGCGGGGAGGGCGGGATCAGGACTCCGGCTGGGCCGCCGCGTGATTCTCCGGGATCTTCACCTGCAGTTGCTGCAGGCGGCGTCTGTCCGCGTGCATCACCTTGAACAGGTAGCCGTCCAGCTCAATCTCCTCGCCCTTCTTGGGCAGGTGGCTGAAGGCGTGCATCACCAGGCCGCCCACGGTATCCACCTCTTCATCGCTGAACTGGGTGCCGAAGAAGTCGTTGAAATCCTCGATCTCGGTCAGGGCGCTGACGGAGAAGACCCGCTTGCTGATGCGGCGGATCTCTTCCGGCTCATCCTCGATGTCGTCAAACTCGTCGTCGATCTCGCCGACGATAAGTTCCAGTATGTCTTCTATGGTCACCAGACCGGAGACGCCGCCGAACTCGTCCACCACTATGGCCATGTGGTAGCGCTCTTCGCGGAACTCCTTGAGCAGACGATCGACCCGCTTGCTCTCCGGCACTATCACAGTGGGGCGCAGGATCTTCTCGAGCTGCAGCGGCTCGCTGGCGTGATGGCCGCCAAAGCCGAACGGCAGCAGATCCTTGGCGAGCAAGATGCCCTCCACGTGATCCTTGTCTTCGTTGATCACCGGGAAGCGGGAGTGGCCGGATTCGATGATGACGGGCAGGAAGTCGTCCACCGGCTGGGACTTCTCTATGGTCACCATCTGGGAGCGGGGGATCATGATGTCACGCACGCGCAGCTCGGCAATTTCGAGCACGCCTTCGATCATGTCCTTGGTGTCCTGATCGATGAGGTCACGTTCTTCCGCATCGGCGATGACTTCCACCAGATCGTTGCGGTCTTTTGGCTCGCCCTGGAAGAGTTGGCTGAGCTTGTCGAGCCAGGTTTTCTTCGGCGAGCCGGTACTAGGGTGATCGTCGGTCATTTTCTCTCTTGGTTACTCGTGTGAACACAGGGGATAGTGTCTTGGTTATATAAGGATGACAGCGGCGTGTTTCAATGCCGTGATCGCCTCGTCAGCCCTTACTCTTCATCATTTAGATAGGGGTCGGGGAAACCGAGTTCCTGCATGATGTCGCGCTCGAGCGCCTCCATCTCCTCGGCCTCCTCGTCCTCGATATGGTCATAACCTAGCAGATGCAGACTGCCGTGCACAACCATGTGAGCCCAGTGGGCCATGAGGGGCTTGCCCTGTTCGACCGCCTCGGCCTCGACCACCTGGCGACAGATCACCAGATCCCCGAGCAGGGGGAGTTCCATGCCGGGGGGGGCTTCGAACGGGAAGGAGAGCACGTTGGTGGGCTTGTCCTTGCCGCGATAGGTGTGGTTGAGCTCGCGGCTCTCCGCCTCGTCCACCAGGCGCACCGTCACCTCGGCCTCGTCCTGGAAACCCGAAATGGTGCCATCGAGCCAGCCTTGCAGCTGGGCTTCGGTCGGCAGGCCGTCGGTGCTGGCGCAGGCCAGCTGCAGATCCAGGGTCACGCTCATTGGGCACTCTCTTTGCTGGTGTTCTCGTTGCGGGTATTGGGGGCGCTCTTCTCGGCCGCCTGCTGGGCGTCGAACGCCTCGTAGGCCTGCACTATGCGGGCCACCACGGGGTGGCGGACCACGTCTTTGGATTCGAAGAAGTTGAACGACAGGCCATCGACCCCCTGCAGCACTTCCAGCGCATGGCGCAGGCCGGATTTGGTACTGCGCGGCAGATCCACCTGGGTGATGTCGCCGGTGACCACCGCCTTGGAGTTGAAGCCGATGCGGGTCAGGAACATCTTCATCTGCTCGGTGGTGGTGTTCTGGGCCTCGTCCAGGATGATGAAGGCGTCATTCAAGGTTCTTCCGCGCATGTAGGCGAGCGGCGCCACCTCTATGATGTTGCGCTCCATCAGCTTCTCGACGCGCTCGAAGCCCAGCATCTCGAACAGGGCGTCGTAGAGGGGGCGCAGGTAGGGGTCCACCTTCTGGGAGAGATCCCCGGGCAGGAAGCCGAGCTTCTCACCGGCTTCCACCGCCGGGCGGGTCAGCAGGATGCGGCGGATCTCCTGGCGCTCCAGGGCATCCACGGCGGCGGCCACGGCGAGATAGGTCTTGCCGGTACCGGCCGGACCGATACCGAAGCTGATGTCGTGGCGCACTATGTTGGCAATGTACTGGGCCTGGTTCGGGCTGCGGGGCTTGATGAGGCCGCGCTTGGTCTTGACCGTCACCTCCTTGCCATAAGGCTGGGATGAGACCGCATCATCGTCCTGCTCCAACACACGGGACTCCTGCACCGTCAGGTGCACCATCTCCGGGGTGATGTCATTCACCTTGCCCCCCTTGAGGGGCTGGGTCTCCACATAGAGGTGCTTGAGGATGGCGGCCGCCGCATCAATCTGGGCCTGCTTGCCGAGCACCTGAAAGTGGTTGTCACGGTAGCTTATCTCGATGCCGAGACGGCGCTCCAGCTGCTTGAGGTTGTCGTCAAAGGGGCCGCACAGGCTGGCGAGACGCAGGTTGTCGGCGGGCTCCAGGTGCAGGTTCAGGGTCGAGATGTGTCGGCTCAAAATGTCCTCGTATCGGCTGTTCCCCCCGCCCTCGGGAGGGGGGAGAAAATTAATGGGGTCTGAAGGCCGCCACCCCGAGATCATCGGGGACGTTGTCCGGGCGGCGAGCCAGGATTTCGCTCGGCGCCGTGGCGATGCGCAGATTCATCTCGTCCTCGCCGCGGATGAAGCGGCCACGCAGGGAGTAGGGGCGCACGTCGGTGATCTCCACGTCGGCGAAGCCGCCGATGAGGCGGTGCGGCCCCTCGAAGTTGACCACCCGGTTGTTCTCGGTACGGCCACTGAGCTGCATGGGATCCATCTTGGAGGGGCCCTCCACCAGGATGCGCTGTACCGAGCCCAGCATGGCGCGGCCGATGAGCATGGACTGGTGGTTGATCTGGTTCTGCAGGCGGGTGAGACGGGCCTTCTTCACCTCCATGTCGACGTCGTCTGGCAGATCGGCGGCCGGGGTGCCGGGGCGCGGGCTGTAGATGAAGCTGAAGCTCATGTCGTAGTTGATCTCCTCGATGAGCTTCATGGTGGCCTCGAAGTCCTCGTCCGTCTCGTTCGGGAAGCCGACGATGAAGTCGGAACTCATGGTGATGTCGGGACGGGCGGCGCGCAGGCGGCGGATCTTGGACTTGTACTCCAGCACTGTGTGCGGGCGCTTCATCATGGTCAGGATGCGATCCGAGCCGCTCTGCACCGGCAGGTGCAGGAAGCTGACCACTTCCGGCGTGTCCTTGTAGACCTCGATGATGTCGTCGGTAAATTCGATGGGATGGCTGGTGGTGTAGCGAATGCGGTCGATGCCGTCGATGGCGGCCACCAGTCGCAGCAGCTCGGCGAAGGTGCAGTCATTGCCATCGAAGGTCGGGCCGCGGTAGGCGTTGACGTTCTGGCCGAGCAGGTTCACCTCGCGCACCCCCTGCTGGGCGAGCTGGGCGATTTCGTAGAGCACGTCGTCGAGCGGCCGGCTCACCTCCTCGCCGCGGGTGTAGGGCACCACGCAGAAGGAGCAGTATTTGGAGCAGCCTTCCATGATGGAGACGAAGGCGGTGACCCCCTCGGCGCGAGGCTCCGGCAGGTTGTCGAACTTCTCTATCTCGGGGAAGGCGATGTCCACCTGGGCACCGCGCCCCTCCTGGACCTGCTTGATCATGGCGGGCAGGCGGTGCAGGGTCTGGGGGCCGAAGACGATGTCCACATAGGGCGCCCGGCTGCGCAGGGCTTCCCCTTCCTGGGAGGCGACACAGCCACCTACGCCTATCACCAGTCCCGGTTTTTTCAGCTTGAGCTTCTTCCAGCGACCGAGCTGGTGGAATACCTTCTCCTGGGCCTTTTCACGGATGGAGCAGGTGTTGAGCAGCAGGACGTCTGCCTCCTCGGGCTCTTCGGTCAGCGTGTAGCCATTGCTGGCGTCCAACAGGTCGGCCATCTTGGACGAGTCGTACTCGTTCATCTGGCAGCCCCAGGTCTTGATATGAAGTTTCTTGCTCATTGCTACTCTTGACTGTGTTTAAGATCGGCAGGGTCAAAGGACCGGCCATTTTACTCCGCAATCCCGGTGCTGACCAGTCTGGGGCCGCACCGCCGCCATATGGCCTGGCCCGTCGCGGCAATTGCCCGCCTGACGCACTGTTTATCCGGTCTCCTTGCGTTATCATGCCCCATTCGGTTCGCCCCTCTCTTCCTTGTTCGGGGCGACCCCTTGCAGGAATCAAGTCATGGAACAGTGTGATATCGCCATCGTCGGCGCCGGCATGGTGGGCGCCGCCACCGCCTGCCTGCTGGCGGCAGAGGGTCTCAACGTGCGGGTCATCGAGACCCGGTTGCCGGAACATTACGCCCCGGATCAGCCGCTGGATCTGCGGGTCTCCGCCATCAGCCAGGCCTCGGTGGCGCTGCTGGACAAGGCCGGTGCCTGGTCGCATCTGCAGCAGATGCGGCTGTGCCCCTACCGCCGGCTGGAAACCTGGGAGCTGGACGGCTTTGCCACCCGCTTCGACGCGGCGGATCTGGGGCTGCCCCAGCTCGGCTACATCATAGAGAACCGGCTGGTGCAGCTCGCCCTGCTGAGGCGAATGGAGGATTTCCCCAACATCCAGACCCACACCCCGGCGGCTGTGGTCCGGCTGCAGCAAGGTGCCGAGCACGCCAGCCTGCTGCTCGATGACGGCACCGAGCTGCAGGCGCGCTGGGTGCTGGCCTGTGACGGCGCCGAGTCGCTCACCCGTCGCCTCGCCGGGATCGGGGTGTCGCGCTTCGAGTACCGCCAGCACTGCATGCTGATCAATATCGACACCGAGTTCGAGCAGGATGACATCACCTGGCAGCAGTTCACCCCGCAGGGCCCGCGCGCCTTCCTGCCGCTGCCCGGCCGGCACGGCTCCCTGGTGTGGTACGACAGCCCGACCCGCATCCGGGCGCTCACCGCCATGAGCAACGAGGCCTTGGCCGCCGAGGTGCGCCGTCACTTCCCGGCCCGGCTCGGCGGCTTCACCGTCACCGGCAAGGGGAGCTTCCCCCTGGTGCGCCGCCACGCCAACCACTACCACGCCGGACGGGTGCTGCTGCTCGGCGACGCCGCCCACACCATCAACCCGCTGGCGGGGCAGGGGGTCAACCTCGGCTTCAAGGACGTGGCCTGCTGGGCCGAGCTGCTCGGCAAGGCGGGGGCTGACTGGCACGACATCACCCTGGCCAGCCGCTACGAGCGGCGTCGGCGCCCCGACAACCTGCTGATGCAGTCTGGGATGGATCTCTTCTACGGGGTGTTCAGCAACGACATAGGGCCGCTGCGCCTGACCCGCAACCTGGCCCTGACCCTGGCGGACAAGGCGGGCCCGCTCAAGGAGATGGCGCTGCGCTATGCTCTGGGGCTGGTGTAAGGGGCCGGATATTGACGTCGAGGAGGCAGACCCATGAACAAGGCATTGCTGGTGATCGACTTTATCAACGACATCGCCCACCCGGACGGGCGCATCGCCGCCTCGGCGGCCCATGTGCAGGAGCAGGATGCCATTCTCCATGCCAACCAGGCGCTGGCCCATGCCCGAGCCAGGGGCTGGCTGGTGGTGCTCATCAAGGTCGGCTTCGATGGCGGCTATCTGCTGCAGCCCAAGGGCTCCCCCATGTTTGGCCGGGCCCACCAGCTCGGCGCCCTCTCCCTGGCTGAGGCAGGCACCGACTTTCACCCCGAGCTCGACGTGCAACCCGGGGATCTGGTGCTGACCAAGCCCAGGGTCAGCCCCTTCTACGGCACGGCGCTGGAGCCCGCACTGCGGGCCAATCACATCGATCACCTCTATCTGTGCGGCGTCAGCACCGGCTGGGCCATTCAGGCCGCTGCCCGGGATGGCCACGATCGGGACTACGCCATCACCATACTGGAAGATGCCTGCGCCGCCGCCGATGCCAATGAGCACCATGCCTCCCTGCGCCAGCTCGGCCGTATCGCCGAGGTGATCAAGGTGGCCCGGCTGCTGTCAGATCCCGGCTGAGGCCTTGAGGACGCGCACATCAGATGAGTGCGTGTCCCTTCTCCCGCCCTTCCTGCCGGCACGAGAGTGCGTGCTCATCCCTTTGCCTTGCCGCCGTTTTGTTCCGCCTCCGGGTGCATGGCCCTGACCAGGGTCAGGAAGCGATCCCGAATGGGATCCGCAAAGTCGGGGTTCCACACCAGGCTTATCTCCCACTCGGACCAGGGGCCGGACAGGGGATAGAGGGTCACGTCCTTGCCCGCGATGAAGCCGACGCTGCGGGGCAGTATGGCGTTGCCTATGCCGGCGGCCACCAGGGCCACCAGGGTCTGGATGTCTTCCGTCTCCTGGATCATGCCGGTCAGCCGGTTGGCGCCGAGGAAGCGGGCGATCTGCTGGCTGAGGCCGGGGCAGCGGTGGCCCACCATCTGCAACAGCGGCTGCGTGGTCAGCGCCCGCTCCACGTCGAACGCAGCCGGATCTGGCCCCGTCATCTGGCTCGGCACGGCCAGCACCAGCCGGTCGGTCAGCAACCTGTGCTCCCTCAGCTGTGGCGCCTGCGGCCTTCGCATAAAGCCGATCTGCAGCCGACCCGCCAGCAGCAGATCGTGCTGGACGGCGGAGGTCATGTCCTGCAGGTGCACCATCACATCCGGGGCCTGCTGCTTGAAGCGGGCTACCAGGGAGGGGGCCAGTGCGAAGCTCGACAGCCCGAACCCTATCTTGAGGCGACCGGCGGCGCCACTCGCCAGCGCCAGGGCGTGGTGCTCGAATCCCTTGCCGTGTTCCACCAGGGCGCGTGCCTGGGGCAGCAACTGGGTGCCGATGGCGGTCAGCTCGGCGCCATGGCGGCCCCGGTTGAACAGGGTGCTGCCGAGCGCCAGCTCCAGCCCCTGGATCTGCTTGGTCAGCGCCGGTTGCGTGATGAAGAGCCGACTGGCGGCCTCCCGGTAGTTGGCGGTCTCGGCCAGCATGACGAAGGCCTGCAGCTGTCTTAAGTCGAATTTCATTCCATTTGGTTATTCAATGTGGCGATTTATTGATTATAAATTATCTAACTACCTTGTTCTAATGGTCTCGAAACGGGCCTTTGGCCCTCTGACCAGCCACAAGGAGTCATGTCATGTCGAGCGAACGCTATCTGTTCTTGATCAAGGGAAGCCTGGTAATGGCCCAGCCACTGGCGGCGCCGGAGACGGGGGAGCTTCTGACCAGCCTGTTGCAGCAGGGATTTGCCGTCGGGCCCCTGCCGGTGTGGGCGAGCAATACCGAGCAGGCGCTCGCCTGCTATGAGCAGTCGGCCCAGCGACAGGCCTTCGTCGACGTGCTGGCGGGGAGAACCCCATGACAGTGCTCACCCTGAGGGCCGAGGCCCTGTTGCTGGACATGGACGGCACCCTGGTGCACTCCACCACCGAGGTGGAGACCGTCTGGCGGCTCTGGTGCCAGGGCCATCGGCTGGATCCCGCGCCTGTGCTGGCCATGTGCCACGGGGTGCGCTCGCGGGAGGTGATACGCGCGTTGGCGCCACAGCTGGACCTGGTCAGGGAGGTGGCGCTGCTCGACGAGCTGGAGATCCAGCATGCGGGGGTGGCCGAGCCGATCGCCGGGGCCCGCACCCTGCTGGCAGCCCTGCCGCCGGCGCGCTGGGCGCTGGTGACCTCCGCGAGCCAGCGGGTGGCGCGGCACCGCCTGGCCAGTGCCGGGCTGCCGTTGCCGAGATGGTTGATCGGGGCTGAAGATGTGGTGCGGGGCAAGCCGGATCCCGAGCCTTACCTGCTCGCGGCGCGCCGCCTTGGCCTTGCCCCCGCCGATTGCCTGGTGTTCGAGGATGCCCCGGCGGGGATACGCAGCGCCCTGCAGGCCGGTTGTCAGGTGGTGCAGATCGGGGGCGACAAGCGGTTCGATGGCGGGGTCAGGGCGCGGCTGGAGGACTGGCGGCAGATCCGGCTGACCGAGGACGAGGCTGGCCTGCAGCTTTGCATGATGAACCTGCTGCCGGACTGAAACCGGCCTCCATCTGCCGGGGCGTCAAGAGGGAGCCGAGTCCGTGGCGGGCGCCGCCTCCCCCGAGCACCTGTCTGCCTCCTCGCCCCCGTGCAGTTCCACCCGGTTGCGGCCATGATGCTTGGCCCGATAGAGGGCCTGATCGGCGCGGGAGAGCAGCCTGTCCAGGTTGAAGTGACCCTGGTGCTGGCAGGCTATTCCTATGCTCACAGTGACCGAGACCGGCTTGCCTTCCCCATCCAGAACCTTCAGCCGGGCAACCGCCTCCCGTAGCCGCTCGACCACGTCCAGCGCCCGGACCCCGGTGGCATCGGGCAGCAGCACCGCAAACTCCTCGCCCCCCAGCCGGCCGAACAGGTCTTCCTGGCGCAGATGCTGGCTCACCGTGGTGGTGAAGGATTTCAACAGCCTGTCGCCCGTCTCGTGACCATGGCGGTCGTTGATGCCCTTGAAGTTGTCCAGATCCAGCATGCAGACCGCGAGGGGACGTTTCCCCCGCTCCAGTTTCTCCGCCATCTGTTCGGCACCGGGCCAGAAGCCGGCCCGATTGAGGACGCCGGTGAGGTGATCGTGGTGTGCCAGGTATTCCATCCTGCGCAGCAGGTTATTGCGTGTCGCCATTATGCTGGCGGCGGTGAGCGGGGTGAGGGCAATCAGCATGACGCCGATCCGCACCGAGAACATCCAGTACTGGGTCTGGACATCCTGACTGATGGTCAGGTAGCCGTTGGAGAGGGCGAGCAGGATCAGGGTGCTGAAGGAGAGCGAGAGCAGGCTGGTGGCAAAGATGGAGTAGTTGATGGCGCACCAGAGCAGGGCCGGGACCGGAAAGGCAATGGAGCCAGGCCCCTCGATCAGCAGGGTCAGCAACAGGGTGCCAATCAGACTCAGCAGGGGCAGCAGCCTGCGCCAGGAGATATTCGTCTGATACAGGAGGCGGCGCCAGTCCGGCAGTGTGCCCGGCGGGGGCAGGGTCAGGATCACCGGCAGTATGGCCATGTAGTTGACCAGCTCGCTGGCGAACCAGAAGCCGAGCCCGTAGAGGTGTGAGCCCTGAAACAGCATGGGATTGATCGCCGCCCCCACCAGGCCGGCGGCGAGGGAGGCCGCCATGGCGATCAGCAGCAGGTAGACGATGGAGGCGGGCCGCCGGAGCCGCTTGTCTTCGAGATCCAGCCGGCGGAACAGCAGGTAGCCTACGCTGACGCCAGCCAGGTTGCCGAGGGTGAGCAGTGCCGTCTTGAGGGGGGGATCCTCGGTGAACAGGGAGGCGAGCAGATAGCCCAGCAGGCCACCCAGCCAGCCTGGGGGCGAGGCCAGACGCGGGTAACGCAGCAGCATGCCGAGCAGGACGGCATTGGCGGGCCAGAAGGCCGCCAGCAGGCTGGGAGGCCGGGTGAAGATGCCGACAAGTGAAAACAGCAGGATGATGGTGGCGACACAGAGCAGGGCAAACAAGGGATAGAGAGTGGACAAGATACGCTGGCGTCTGGCTTCTCCCATGCGTCTCTCCTGAGGGCGGTTGGCGTGATAGCCCTGAGTATGGTTGCACACCATGGAAAATGCGGGGGGAAGCAGGGGCAAAGGCCCCCTCGGCGAGGGGGCCTGAGGGGTTAGCCGAAGACCCGGAAACGGACCTCGTCATCCATGAAGGTCTTGTCACCGGCCGGTTGCTCTATGCTGCCAAAGGGCATCTGGGCACGGAGCAGCCAGCTGGCGGGCAGGTCCCACTCCTTGCGGACCGCCTCGTCGATCAGCGGGTTGTAGTGCTGCAAGGAGGCGCCAATGCCTTCCTGGGCCAGGGTGGTCCAGACCGCAAACTGGGCGATCCCGGTGCCATGTTCGGACCAGATGGGGAAGTTGTCGGCATAGAGGGCGAACTTCTGCTGCAGATCCTGGATGACGGCGGTGTCCTCGAAGAACAGCACGGTGCCAAAACCGGCGCGGAAGCTGCCGTTGACCTTGGCTTCGCTCTGGGGATAGGCCTCTGGCGGCACAATCTTTTTCAGTTCGGCTTTGACGATGTCCCACAGCTTGTGGTGCTGCTCGCCAAACAGGATGACGGCACGGGAGCTCTGGGAGTTGAAGGAGGAGGGGCTGTGCTTGACGGCATCCTTGATGAGGGCCGTCAGCTGGGCCTCGGAATGGGTCACCTGGTCACCCAGGGCATAGATGGTACGACGTACTTTGATCTGTTCGATAAACGGACTGCTCATAACATCTCCTTGGTTGATGAATCGTTGCTGCCAGCATTGCCGACAAAGGTCATCTGGCTCCGATTTCTCGAGTGATGGACTATAACACCTTCTGTGCAAGAAACCGTCAACGCTGGGTGATGACTGTTTCTACTTTTTATGGATATTCACATGACCAAAGCGGGCATGACCCCTTGATGTCTTTGTTGTCATTAACCGTAGGGGTTAATGACCTCAATCAATATGTTGATGGTGTTTTAAACTATAAAATGCATCTCACGCGATATTTTATAGAGAATGGCATGGCTGCAACCATCATCAAGGAACGCTACTACATACTGACGCCGCTGTCGTTTCTGCTCGGTGCCCTGGTGCTGGTCGCCACCCTGTTGCTGGCGGCGACCAGTTACATGCGCAGCATCGACAAGACCCTGGCCGGCTATAACCACATGCTCACCTCCATCGATGCCACCCTGATCCACGAGATGGTGCTGGCCAATCGGCGGCAGCTCGGCGTGCTGGAAGCGTCCCTGGACAAACAGGCCATCGCGCGGGGCGGCTCGGCCATCAACGGGATCTGGGCCATAGCCCACCAGTTCAAGCACGACGCCCACTTCCTCTACTTCTACAACACCCGCTTCGACCGTTTCGACAGCTACCCCGACTGGCAGATGCCGACCGGCTACCAGGTGCAGAAGCGCCCCTGGTATCAGACCCTGGCCAGCGACAGCGAGGAGCTGGTCTGGTTTGGTCCCTACCAGGAGTTCGGCGGCAACGCAGAGGTCCTGACCCTGATCAAGCGGGTCAAGGATGACGAGGGGCAGCTGCTGGGCCTGCTGATGGTCGACATGTCGTTCAACTCGCTGCAGGCGGCGCTGCGACGGGCGATGGGCAGCGATCAGGCCGCCATCTACATCACCGAGCGCAAGGGCGGCCGGCTGGTGGTCGGGCACAATCTGTCACTGCTGCCTGCGCTGTCCGGCACGCCGAGCCAGGGCGCCGTGTTGAACGTGATCCGGGAAGGCTGCTACCTGAAGCAGCCGCTGTCGGATATCGACTGGGATCTCAACATCTATCTGCCTCCCGCCCACTTTCATGGCAACCTGCAAGATACCCTGCTGATGGTGGTGCTGCCCGCACTGGCGCTGCTCGGTATCTGGCTGTGCAGCCTGCTGTTTCTGGTGCGGATCTTTCGTCAGGAGCAGGCCTTGGTGCAGCGTTCTCTCAGCGGGCTCGTTCAGGATGAGGCGCTGATGGAGATCCAGCTGCGCCAGCGCACCTGGTTCGTGCACGGCAGCCTGGGGGAGATCCATCAGGTGAGAAACAGCCTGCTGCAGGGGCAGGATGCCCTGCTGCACGATCCTCTCACCGGCATCATGAACCGGCGTGCCTTCGAGCAGGACAGGGCCAGGCTGGCGCAGGAGGAGAGGCCTCACTGGCTGGTGCTGTTTGATGTGGATTGCTTCAAGCGCGTCAATGACAGCTGGGGGCACGGGGTGGGGGATGCGGTGCTGTTCCGGGTGGCCACCATCATGGCAAGAACCCTGGGAGAGGCCCAGGTCTACCGCATCGGGGGGGATGAGTTCGCGGCCCTGCTGCCCTGGGAGCGGGAGGAGGTCGAGGATCGCCTGACCCGTCTGCTGGCCCGGGTGCGGGCGCTGCAGTGGCGCGAGTTTGAGGAGTCCATCACCCTGAGTGCGGGCGGAGCACGCTACCCGGGTGACGCCGCTGCCCTGCTCGATCGGGCGGATGAGTACCTGTACCAGAGCAAGCGGCAGGGACGTGACTGCTGGCATCTGTCCGCCACTTCGCCTCCCTCCAAAGGGGCTGTAGTGACAGTATCTGTCTGACCGCCATCAGGAGAAAAAGGGCCTGAATGGCCTAGAAAAGGGTCACGGTGGGGATAATTTCCCATGTGACCTTTTTTTTTAATTCATTTTCAGTCGGTTAGCCCATGTGATTGGGCAATGTCGCGAAGGAGAGACAGTCAGCCTGTCGGCGAAGACGCCGTAATCCCGGTAGCGGAGTCCGGGGCGCTTTGTATAGTGCAGGGAAAAATAATCAATCAGACATCAGGTTTGACAGGAGTACCCCATGGAGATGAACAAATACGGCATGAGCGCGATGGCGCTGCTGGGCGCGCTGCTGTTGGGCAATGGTCAGGCGCAGGCGTCCGAGACCGTCAACACCATACTCGGCGGCGGCGTCGGCGGGGTGGCAGGCACCATGATAGGCAAGCAGCTGGGGGGCGACACCGGCGCCCTGGTGGGGGCTGCCGTCGGCGGCGCGGCGGGCGGTGCGGCCACGGCCGACAGGGGCAACAAGAATGAGGCTGCCCTGGGTGGCGCCGTCGGTGCCCTGGGTGGCGCCGCCATCGGCAAGAGCGTGGGTGGCAGCACGGGCCAGCTGATCGGCGCCGGCATAGGCGGTGCCGGTGGCTCCGCCATCGGTGCCAGAACCGGCGATGGCCACGAGAGCAACAACAATCGTTACTATGACGACAGGCGCTATCACAAGCACCACAAGAAATACAAGAAGCACCGCAAGCACAGATGGCATGACGACGACTGAGATCTGCCAGGAGAGAGAAAGGGGCCAGGGGCCCCTTTTTCGTGTCCGTTCTCTAGACCAGTCGGTGCTGGCGCCTGCCAAGGTAGAAGGCGTTGATGTTGTCGATCAGCTGATCCGCGAGGCGCTGCATCGACTCCTCGCTGGCCCAGGCCACATGGGGCGTCAGGATGAAGTTGGGGTAACGCAGCGCCTGCATCAGGGGGTGGTCGGGGGGCGGCGGCTCCACGCTTGCCACGTCGAACCCGGCACCGCCGAGGCGACCGTTGCCGAGCGCCTCCAGCAGGGCCTGCTCGTCCACCAGGCCGCCACGGCCCACGTTGATCAGCAGGGCCCCCGGTTTCATCATGGCCAGCTCCCGCTCCCCGATGAGGTGGCGGGTGTAGGGGGTGAGCGGGCAGTGCAGGCTGATCACATCCGAACTCTGCAGCAGGGACTCCAGGGGCAATCTGTCTTCATCCCCGGGGGCGCCGACCTGGCTCTGGGCATAGAAGACCTCCATGCCGATGGCGCTGGCCCGCTGCCCCAGGGCCTGACCCAGGGTGCCCTTGCCTATGATGCCGAGGCGCTTGCCGTGCAGATCCATGATGGGGTGATCGAAGAAACAGAACTGGCCGCTCTGCTGCCAGCGCCCCTCTTGCAGGGACTGGCGCCAGGCGAACAGGTTGCGTGACAGGGCCAACATCAGTGCCATGGCATGTTCGGGGACCGAGGGTCCCGAATAGTTGCGGATGTTGCACACGGCGACATTGGCGGCGCGGCACGCCTCCAGATCCAGGTTGTCGCTGCCGGTGGCCGCCAGGGCGATCAGGCGCAGCTCCGGCAACTGGGCCAGCTCGTCCTTGCCGATGCGGATCTTGTTGATGATGGCGATGCTGGCGCACTTGAGCCGCTCCACCACCTGTTCCGGTCTCGTCTCGGGGTAGCTTTGCCAGTGATGGGGGAAATCGGGGCGACGCAGATTGATGCCGGCGTCCAGGGTGTCACTGTCGAGAAACACGATTTGCTGCATGAAGCCTCCTGCCGTTCGCTGCCGCGTGGGAGTCGCCATGATGCCAAAGATGGGGGGCGGCTGACCAGCACGGATGCAGACGGGCCGGATGGCCCAACTCCATGCTCTCTAGCAGTTCGGATCAGATCCAGCCCAGATGGGTCAGCCAGCCCTGGATGCGCCCCGGCGTTTCGTCCAGCGCCATCAGGGCATAGGGGCGGTAGTTGAGCTTGTGGCTGCGGCGGCTCTCGCTCTGGCGCGCCTCGGCCGCCAGCAGGGGCCAGCGCCCCCCGTCTTCCTGATAGAGATCCAGGGTAGGGATGCTGGCCTGGGCCACCTGCTTGGCCAGGGTCTGGTTGCTCAGCTGGTTGGGAAAGAAACCGTCGAGCAGCACCAGGGCATCGGGGGCGGGCAACTGTTCGCTGGTGATGAGGTTGGCGGCCCAGGCCGCGCTGGTGCCTTGCGCCAGCAGCAGCTTGAAGCCGCCCTCCTGCAGCTTGGCATCACCTAGCTTGACGATGCGCTCGGCAAATTGCTGGCGAAATGCGTCAATGTTCTCCTGCTTCTTCTCGGAGGCCGGATCCAGCTCTGTCTGCTGGGGGGAGGGGAGCAGCAGCAGGGTGTCGAAGCCGAGCCGCCCCAGCTCCCGGGTCAGCTGCCACAGCTGGCCGCTGCGCTGCCAGTCCGGCAGCAGTATGGCGAGCCCCAGGTAGCTGTCGCCGTCGTGCTTGGCAAAGAGCACCCGCTGCTTGTCGATCCGGGTGCTGTCAGGCATCCCCTTCCAGTCGCTCTCCTGCCAGTGATCGAGCGGGGCTGGGGGCGAGATCTCGTTGGCCGGCAAGGTGGTGCTCGCCAGCAGGGTCAAAAACAGCAGTGGTAAGGATAATCTGGCCATGATGCGCTCCCCGGTTGACTGGGTTAGCGGCGGCGTGCCGGATTTCTGAAGGGGGTCGGGGGATCCAGTAGCAAGAGGGAAGGGGCAGGCCCCTTCCCTCGACGGGCTCAGGGCCGGGCAAGCCTGCCGAGCTGGCGGTCGTGCAGGGGGGAGAGCAGCAACAGGGCACTGACGGCCCCCACGAGGGCACAAAACATGTCTGACTGGGTATCCCAGGGATCCCCCTGGGTGCCGAGGAACTCGTCGGCGCCCTGACCCAGTGCCAGTGCGGCGCCCCACTCGATGAGCTCATAGCTGGCGCTGACGGCGAGCACCACGCAGATCACCAGAAACACCAGCATCTTCTTGCCCTGCACATGGTGGCCGCGCAGCAGTATCTCGCGGCAGGCCAGGGCGGGCACGAACCCCTGGAAGAAGTGGCCAATCTTGTCATAGGGGTTGCGGCTGAGATCGAACCACTGCTGCAGATCGAAACCGAGTGGCACCCGGGCATAGGTGTAAGCGCCCCCCAGCATCAGCACGGCCCCGTGCAGGAAGATGCACAAGTAGAGCAGGCTGGTGAGGGGGTAGCTGCGCTGGCTCAGCAGCAACAGCGGCACGACGATGAGCACGGGGGCGACTTCCAGCAGCCAGGTGACCCTGTCATAGGGTTGCCAGCCGGAGAGCACCAGCAGGACCAGGGTGAGCAGCAACAGCAGGAGTTTTTGATGAGATGTCATAGGGAGCCTGTGGCGAAGGAAGAACCTGACTTCATGGTGTAGCCCCAATCGGCGCGAGACGAAAGGGGGCAGGGGAATTCTCCCTCAAGGGGCGGGCCGCTGTCACTGACCGGGGCTGAATGATCGCAGGGCCGGTGCCCATAAAAAAAAAAAGCGAGCCTGGGGCTCGCTTTTTTCAACACGGGCGTGAAGCCGTCAAATCAGTTGACGCGACGCTTGAACTCGCCGGTGCGGGTGTCGATTTCGATCTTGTCGCCGATCTCTACGAAGGCGGCAACGGCCAGCTCGTAGGTGGTGCCTTTCAGGCGGGCCGGCTTGGTCACTTTACCGGAGGTGTCGCCACGGGCGGCCGGCTCGGTGTACTCGACTTCGCGAACTATGGTGGTCGGCAGTTCGACGGAGATGGCTTTCTCGTTGTAGAAAGTCACTTCGCAGATGTCTTCCATGCCGTCAACCATGTAGTTCAGGGCGTCACCCAGGTTGTCTTTCTCGACGTCGTACTGGTTGTACTCGGTGTCCATGAAGACATACAGGGGGTCGGAGAAGTAAGAGTAGGTGCACTCTTTACGCTCCAGCTGAACGACTTCCAGCTTGTCGTCGGCCTTGAATACGGTCTCGGTGGCGCTGCCGTTCAGCAGGCCTTTCAGCTTCATCTTGACCACGGCGGAGTTACGGCCGGATTTGTTGAATTCGGCTTTCTGGACCACCATCGGCTCGGTACCGATCATGACGACGTTACCAGCGCGGATTTCCTGTGCGGTTTTCATGTAAAAATTCCTGTTCGTATACGGGCAGATAAAAACTGCCAGATTATATACGGCTTTCTAAAAATTTCACCAGCCGAGTGACGAGATCCCCATCGGCAAGCAACTTCTGTGACCAGCTTCGCGCATGTTGTTGCCAAACAGTACCGAATTGCGGCCATTGGGCCCAGAGTTCGCGCACATCCTGCCCATGGTTGAGGGCATGGTTGAAGGCGCGCAACCAGTGGGCCACATCGGTCGGCAAGTCGGCCAGGTCTGGCAAGCTAGATAAGTAGTGGTCGAGGAAATCATCCAGCTTGGCAATGTGAGCCTGATCGTCCTGGGGATAGATGTGCCACAGGAAGGGCCGTGCCGCCCACTGGGCCCGCACGAAGGAGTCCTCGCCGCGCACCAGGTTGAGATCGCAGCTCCACAGCAGCCGATCGTAGCCCGCCTGGCTCGTCATCGGCAGCAGCTTGATGGCAAGCTGGCCCGATTGCAGCAGATCCCCCGCCCGGGCCGTGCCGATGGCACTCTCAAGACCGGCGCCGCTGAGCACGTCGGGGAGGGCGCGCCCCATGGGCAGCAGCAGGGTGACCGGGGTGGCGCCCTGGCTCCAGCACTGGACCAGGCTTTTCAGCGCCTCGCTCTCGTAGGTGAAGAGGCTGATCCGCAGCTCGTCTTGCGCCCTGGGCGGCAGCCCCAGGCTCGCCCAGTAGGCGGCAAGGCCAGCCTCATCCTGCTGCCACAGTTCCCGCTCGGCGATGAGCCCCCGCTCGCACAGCAAGCCGCCGGTTCTGGGGGTGAAGCCCGGGAAGAAAAAGTATTTGTTGAGACTCTGGTTACCCACCCGCTGCGGCGAGGCGAGGCCGTGGCAATCCTCGACCCAGCTCTCCGCCGAGAGATACTCCAGATTGATCCAGCAGGGGGGCGGGCTCTGCTCGGCCATGCGCTCGATGAAGCGGGCGGGCAGCTCGCAGGCAAAGGCTTCTATGACCACCCGGGCCGGGATGGCATCCGCTGGCAGGGGGCCCTGCCAGCGCTGGATGTGAATTCCCTCAACCCACTGACGATCCCGCGCGGGATCCAGTCTCGGGTAGATGCGGGCGAAGCTCGCCAGATCGTCCACCCAGAGCCGCACCTCTCCATGCCCCTCCCGCTCCAGCTGGCGGGCCAGCCGCCAGGTGACGCCGATGTCGCCGAAGTTGTCCACCACGGTGCAGAAGATGTCCCAGTCGAAGGGGGGCAGGGGGCTTGTCATGGCTCGGGGTTCCAGATGCAAAAAACCGGTGCGCAGGGTAGCACACCGGTGACTTGGCTTCTAACCGTCAGCGCGTGACGGTGGCTGCGGCAGGTTACTCCTTGCCGTAGACGTTGTTCTCCTGCTCGCGCACCCGGATAAAGGTGGTGCGCTTGGTGAGCTCTTTCAGCTGGCTGGCGCCGACATAGGTGCAGGTGGATCGCACGCCGCCAAGGATGTCGCGCACGGCGTTCTCGACCGGGCCGCGGTAGGGCAGCAGCACCGTCTTGCCCTCGGAGGCACGGTACTCGGCGACGCCGCCGGCGTGCTTGTCCATGGCGCTGGAGGAGCTCATGCCGTAGAACTTCATGAAGGGGGCGCCATCGACGTCCACCACCTCGCCGCCGCACTCCTCGTGGGCCGCCAGCATGCCTCCCAGCATCACGAAGTCGGCGCCGCCGCCAAACGCCTTGGCCACGTCACCCGGGCAGGTGCAGCCGCCGTCACCGACGATCTGGCCGCCGAGACCGTGGGCCGCATCGGCACACTCTATGATGGCGGAGAGCTGCGGATAGCCGACGCCGGTCTTGACCCGGGTGGTGCAGACCGAGCCCGGGCCTATGCCCACCTTGACGATGTCGGCGCCGGAGAGGATCAGCTCCTCCACCATCTCGCCGGTGACCACGTTGCCCGCCAGGATGACGTGGTTTGGGCAGGCTTCACGGATCTTGCGCAGGAACTCGACGAAGTGCTGGGAGTAGCCGTTGGCCACGTCCACGCAGATGAAGCGCAGCGCCTCGGACATGGCGAGGATCTGGCGAGTCTTGATGAAGTCCTCTTCCGAGGTGCCGGTAGAGACCATCACATGGCCGAGCAGGGCCGGATCTGTGTCGTTCACGAAGGCTTGCCACTGGGGGAGGCTGTAGTGCTTGTGTACCGCCGTCATCATCTCGAAGCCCGCCAGGGTGCGCGCCATGGCGAAGGTGCCGACGGTGTCCATGTTGGCGGCGATGACGGGCACCCCCTGCCACTGGGTCCGGGTGTGCTTGAAGGTGAACTGGCGGGTCAGGCTGACCTGGGAACGGCTCTTGAGGGTAGAGCGCTTGGGACGAAACAGGACATCCTTGAAACCGAGCTTCAAGTCTTCTTCGATACGCATTGCAAATTCCTTATTGAGCCTTGTGAACGTCACTTTGCAGTGGCTTATTTTCGGCAGGCACAAAAAAACCGCAGGTTTTCAAGGCCTCCGGTTTACAACAGTCTAGGCAAAAATCCCGCGAGAACAAGACTGATAATTCACTCATCATTGTGTTAGCCTTTGGCGTCACAACCCGAGGTTGGCCACCAGCTTCATCCAGCACCTCGCCATGGCCCCTCTCTCCTCTCTTTTTGCCCCCTGCCTCAGAGTCAACTGCTGTCGGATCCCCCATGCCGTGAACGCCAGAAGCCCGGGTTCTGGGCGCCTGCGCCTCGTTTGCCAGTTGACAGGGGCCTGCGTGCTGCCCACTCTGGCGCAGAGGGCCAGCGTGGGCCCGCTTCGACGAGGAGAACACATTGTCCGTATCACACAAAGCCGGCTGGTTGCTGCTGGCCAGCCTCTGCCTCTCATCGGGCGCCTGGGCCGCCCCCACCGTCTATGGCTGGATAGAGAAGGGCGTGCTCATGCCCGGTGGGGTGGCGGTCAAGATGAAGCTGGATACCGGCGCCCTCACGTCCTCGCTGGATGCGCGAGAGCTGCACCACTTCAAGCGTGACGGCAAGCCCTGGGTGCGCTTCACCCTGGAGCTGACCGATGCCAACACCGACAAGGAGGTGCGCCAGACCCTGGAGCGGCCGGTGGAGCGCAGCGTGACGGTGCGCGGCGCCGGTGGCATGGAGGAGCGCCCCACTGTCACCATGTCCATCTGTGTCGGTGACAAGGTCTACAAGGAGTGGTTCACCCTGCGGGATCGCAGCGACATGATCTATCCCGTGCTGCTCGGTCGTCGCCTGCTGGCGGAGCTGGGGCCGGTGGACTCTTCCCGCACCTTCACGGTGCAGCCGAGCTGCGGCTAGGAAGGCCGCGTTGGGATCATCTATGGTGCGGGGGGGGGGGGGGGGCCCCCCGGGTTTTTTTTTTTGGGGGGGCGGCCCCCGTA
>NZ_JASATR010000016.1:0-119607 GCF_038440395.1 Aeromonas sp. OTU364 | reverse complement strand
TGGCCACGAGGTCATAGTGAGTTTCCTCGAAGGGGACCCGGACCAGCCCATCGTTACCGGCCGCACCTTCCACGCCACCAACCGCCCGCCGTACGAGTTGCCGGCCAACAAGACTCGTACCGTGCTGCGCACCGAAACCCACCAGGGGGAGGGGTTCAACGAGCTGCGCTTCGAAGACCAGGCGGGCAAGGAAGAGATCTATATCCACGGTCAGAAAGACCTGAACCTGCTCATCGAAAACGACGCCGCCTGGCATATCAAGCACGACGAGCATCGGGATATCGACAACGAGCGGGTGACCCGCATCAAGGCCAACGACCACCTGACGGTGGAGGGGGAGAAGCGTGACCAGATAAAGGCGGACTATTCGCTCACCGTGGATGCCAGCATGCATCAGAAGCTTGGCCAGTCATTGCTGGTGGAGGCCGGGCAGGAAGTGCATATCAAGGTGGGCGACAAGCTGGTGCTGGAGGCAGGTTCCGAGATCACCCTCAAGGGCGGTGGCAGCTTTGTGAAAGTTGACCCGAGCGGCATCAAGCTGGTCGGCCCCACCATCAAGCTCAACGCCGGCGGCAGCCCGGGGTCAGGATCCGGCTGGGGTGGCAAGGCTCCCGTGGTGCCCAAGGGGGTCGAAGTGGTCAAGGCTCCCGAGCTGGTTGAGCTCATCAAGGCCATCCCCACCGAGAAGGCGATGGAGGCACTGCTCAAGGAGCAGAAGCCTGGCGCGTTCTACCTCTTTTCTGAATAAGGAAACAGCATGAAGTTTGCATTTCCCATCCTCACCGCCAAAGGGGAAGAGTTCAAGGACGTCAAGGCGCTGACATCGCTGATCAATGGCGAGCAATCGGGTCACTATCTTCTTGGCAACCACAACAAGTGGCATGGCGGTATTCATATCAGCGACAAGAGTGCCCCCTGGTGCATGGATAAGTATCCCGTCAGAGCCATTGCCGATGGCAAGGTGGTGGCATTTCGGATGATGGAGGATTATCTCACCTCTGAATTCCAGGGGGAGTCGTTGCGTTATTCCAACTGCTTCTGCCTGGTGCAACATGAATATTGCGAGATAAACACCGAAACGAAGGCAAAAAACGAGTTCACCTTCTATTCGCTCTATATGCATTTGCTGCCCTGGAACCAGTATCAGACCGCCGAGAAGCTGGTACTGAAAAAGGGCTGGAATGCGCGTAATTCCGTTCCTCACGCCAATCCCGATGTCGATCAGCAGCGTGCCGATGCTGCCTTGCCTCGTTTCACCTTGCCCAAGGATACCGAACTGGAAATGGACAGCAGTGCGCCATCCCAAAAGGGGAATGTCGGGGGCAAGGTGTATGACTTCATCAAGGTGATCATCAAGAGCCCGCTTTCCAGTGCCCAGATAAAAGAGGCCGAGAAGTCTGGTGTTGTGGTCAGTGAAGGAAGTTCGGTCTGGATCGCCAATAGCCCGGACGCTGTTGAGGTGATTAAACCCAACCTGCCTACCTGGCTATTCGATCAGATAGAGGCGGAACTGCTGACCAATATGGTTGGCCGTGCGGATCCTGGAGTTGATGGGCCTACAGGTCGTCTGATGGCAGGAGACAGAAGCGTATCTCTGCCTGCGGGTACCAAGTTGCAGTATGATGCACACCAATTGGAATTCCATTGGATTGGTGACAAGGCGCGCAAGATGGCCAGATGCAACTATGTGATGCCGACTGTGGAGGGGGCGCCCGGTAGCTGTGGCATGGCCTGGGTATGCGTTGAGGATGAATTTATCAGGGTGAATGTGCGTACGCCTTCTCACCTCGGTGAGATCTATGTGCTGCCATCCCCCGTGGCTATCGCGGCGGGCGAAACCATGGGTTACCTCGGTCTGGTGGAAACGCCAGGCTCCCTGATAGGGGGCAAGAAGAGCAAGCATCAAGTGCATCTCGAGGTGTTCACCCAGGATCCTCGTCTTGACGACGTGCTGGCCAACAAGGCGGGAACAAAAGGCGGCGCTACCTATGCCAAGGTGCCGGCGGAGCTCATTTTGTCCGAGAAGAAAACGCAGGACGGTAAAGATCTCTGGGTTGCGACCGGTGACAAGAGTCTGGAAGAACTGGTTGAATCACCCAGGCTTGAAAAAGACGCTGCCAAGCAGGAGTGGGTCTGTGTTTCGTCAGGAAAATATGTCAAGAAAGAACAAGTGGAGCTGTTGAGCCAACACGACTGGCTGAAGATTGGTTTTAAAAAGGTCGATGGTTCAGGCTCCGACGGCTACCTGGATCCTGATGCACCGCCAGCATTCTTTACCAATCTGGTAAAAAGCTTTGATACGGATGTCAATGGGGAACTTAGCAGTGAAGAGATCCAGGCTGCACTGCAAAATAGTGGTAATGCCGATCAACTTCATAAGCTAATCGTCAAGCATCCCAGCGAGTGGTATGAGAAGTCGTCAGCCAGCAGTTATCTATGGCTGGACAAGTTGATGGCCGTAATTGGTCTACCCGATTTTGACAAGCTGGTAGATCACGAAAAACAGCGTATCGATAAGCTTGAGTGGATGCAGAGTGCTGCTAAGTTAACACTTGAGAAAGATAGCTGGCACTTTTCGCCTGTCGGAATTATGGCGCTAGCAATGGAGGCCCCAAATGGGCACCCTAAAACGTATATAGGTGACACTTTAAACGAAATTGAATTTTTGTCTTTCTATAATGGTGAAGTAGTTGAAGAGTCAGATTATGTCAATGCTGCTTCTGAGCTTGGTTGTGAGGTAAATGCTATAAAAGCAGTAGCATTAACTGAAACCGGTAGTACAGGCAGTTATTATAAGTTTTCAGATCAGGATGATGCAGTGCTTTCTATTTTGTTTGAAAGACATAAATTTAGTAATATGACGAGTGGGAAATATGATAAGTCTCACCCTGAAATATCTAACCCTGTGGGGGGCGGATATGGGGCATATAAAGTTCAGTATAGGAAACTTATGCTGGCCTACTCATTGGATAAGAATGCTGCACTAAAAGCAGCATCTTGGGGGAAGTTCCAGATATTAGGTTCCAACCACTTGAGTGCTGGATATAAAGATGTAAATGAATTCGTTAGTTCGCTCAGTGTTTCAGAAAAAAACCATCTTAAAGCTTTTGTTAATTTTATAAAGGCTGATAATAGATTGCTCAAAGCTATTCGAGCAAAGGATTGGTTAGCATTTGCACTAGTGTACAATGGTCCTAGGCAGAAAGGGTATGATAAACGAATGAAGGATAATTACAATGCGCTCTAATATTTATATATTCATGTTGCTTTATTTAATTTCAGCTTCTTCGTATAGCAGCGAAAACGTGTATTTTTCTTGTGAGACTGATAAAGGTGACGTTAAATTATTCGTTGATGGAAATATATTGAATTATGAATTCTCGAAAGATGATAAGACTGAGCTTTCTTATCACTCATTGGGAGATGGGTTTAGTGGATTCAGCCATAATTATTACTATAGATACCAGACTGAATATGGAAAGGTTTCTTTCAGTAAAGGGAAATACAAGTATTCGATTTTTAGTAACTACGAAGGAAATGAAGAAATGTCAGGTGTAATAGTAACTATATCCGAAAAAGAATATAACATCCCTTGCAGAAAAACAATTACAAACAAACTTGTGGATCTTATCCCCTTGCTACAATGTGATAAAGAAGATGCATTGGGATGTTACCCAGATTAATAATATCTCTAATGTTATTTTTTGGGGAAGAGGATGCTGATTAATGAATCTTTTTTTAAGAAGGTTGCACGTCGCTTTTTATATCATCATTCCTATGTACACATATGCCTATAGTACCTGCAATGATGGACTATCATATTATGTGTCCACTAATATTTTAGATAATGAGCCTATTAGTGTTTTATCAATAAAGCATAACGGAGATATAAAATCATTCACAATTCCATTTGCCGCTGAAAACAGTTTGTGTAAACAAATAAATAATGATGGGCTTATAAAAATAACTGTTACTGCTGATAGACCAAAACTGAGCGCATTATATTATTTTGATGCTTCTGGTAAGTTTAATTATATAGGCAGTGCATCTATTTCAACAAGCTCAGGCGAGGAGCGAATAAGTGGTATTGGCGAAATAAATAAGGGCGATGGAATCACTGCAGTTAATTTGGCAGGGGTAGCAAGTGAAGATGCTTCTATCATAAGTAAAATCATAAATATTCCTTATGTTCATACAGATAATAAAGTGTCAGACCTATACAGTGAAATGCGTTATATTGAGATAGATGCATTGTCAGAGAGTACTGGGAACAAAATTTGTAACAGTGACGAGAGCGTGTTCTATTACTGTAAGACAAAATCGGGGAAAAATCTGAACTTATGTTACTCTCCTTTCTCAGGAGACATAACATATAATTATGGCAAGCAGGGAAAGGTGCTATCACTTAATGATTTTTCATTGATGGGTGAGATATTTAGTTTTAAGAATAAAAACACGATGTACAATGTGTCACCTGATAAAGGTGAGATATCAGTGATCCAGAATGGCAAGAAGTTATCTGTTATTTCATGTACATGAAATATTTCTTTTTGTACAGATTCTATTATATGTACAGATCTAGTTATCACCAGACACCGGCTTAAGGCCGGTTTTTTTATATCCATGATCGCGTAGTTACGGCTCTCAGGTTCGTTCTCTTTTATCTGAGCATCGAGCTCAGCTGCGTTCGTTTTTGTCGGGGATGTTGCCTGTGAGGTTCCCATTGAAGCCTTCCCTGGGTGTGGCATTAACAAGTTGGATGTAGGCAGCAGTGGCAGGTCCTGATGATTAGCAATCCAGGTTTGATTAATTAATCGGTCTTGTACTGCTTTTTCCAAGCTTTCTTTGCGTACCCCACTTGGAAAAATTGCGGTCCCAGTATCGATAACAGCCAATATCATCCGCAGGAGAATGATACTGTGACAACGCGTTCATTTTGAGAGATGGATCATTCTAATCACTCGAAGTTTAAATGTTTTTAATTCCAGTCGTTCAACTAATAACCCCTAATGGGTATTTTTTTGGTTGAGAATGATTTTCGATAACCTATTGCTGTATATGGATTTTTTTGTTTTGTGGTGATGAGTTTTATCGGTGGCTAATGACCTTCCACTTGATGGAGATCAACATAAAGGGGGAGGGGGAGGCATAGCATTCCCGCCATTAAGCATTTGTCAAACAATGCTCACTGACGGGAATAAAAAGAATGGTCGAGGATACTTTTTTATCGGCTCATGGAATTAATCGCCGTGACTTTATTAAATTGTGCGCCGGGATGGCCGCAACCCTGGGGTTAAGCCAGAATGCGGTGGCCAAGATGGCCACCGCGCTCACCAGCCCGGAGCGGCCGCCGGTGATCTGGATTGGGGCGCAGGAGTGCACCGGCTGTACCGAATCGCTGCTGCGGGCCACCCACCCCACCATAGAAAACCTGATCCTCAATACCATTTCGCTGGAGTACCACGAGGTGCTCTCGGCGGCCTTTGGTCATCAGGCGGAAGAGAACAAGCACAACGCCATCAAGCGTTATAAAGGCAAGTATGTGCTGGTGGTGGATGGCTCCATTCCGCTCAAAGATGGTGGCGTCTACTGCATGGTGGCCGGTGAGCCCATCGTCGACCATATTCGCCGTGCAGCTGCCGATGCGGCTGCGGTCATCGCCATCGGCTCCTGCTCCGCCTGGGGCGGTGTGCCCGCCAGTGGTGGTAACCCGACCGGCGCCGTCAGTCTGGAAGAGGCGCTGGGCAATATCGGCACCCCCATCATCAATATCCCGGGTTGCCCGCCCAATCCCCACAACTTCCTCACCACGGTCGCTTACTACATCACCTACGGCAAGCTGCCGGCGCTGGATAGCAAGAAGCGTCCGCTGTTTGCCTACGAGCGACTGATCCACGAGAACTGCGAGCGTCGTCCGCACTTCGACGCAGGTCGTTTTGCCAAGGAGTTTGGCGATGAGGGGCACCGTCAGGGCTGGTGCCTCTACCATCTGGGCTGTAAAGGACCGGAGACCTACGGCAACTGCTCGACCCTGGAGTTCTGCGATGTGGGCGGCGGCATCTGGCCGGTCGGCATCGGCCACCCCTGCTATGGCTGCAACGAGCAGGGGGTGGGTTTTAGCAAGGGGATCTTCCAGCTCGCCAAGGTCGAAAACCCGACCCCGCGGGTGGATAAACCCGATGTGAAGATCCAGGAGGGGGGCTATACCCCGCCCACCGCGACGGGCCTTATCGGTGGCGCCCTCGGGGTGCTGGTGGGGGTGAGTCTGATGACGGTGCGTGAACTCGGTCGCCAGCAGAAGCGCCACGAAGCCGGGCAGCACCCATCACGGGAGGAGTAACCGTGAACAGACGAAACTTCCTCAAATTCGCCTCTGCCAGCGCGCTGGCGGCAGGGGCTGCTGTGCCCGGCACCGCACTGGCGGCGGCCAAGAACAAACCGCCCATTCCCGGGTCGCTCGGCATGTTGTATGACTCCACCCTCTGCGTCGGCTGTCAGGCCTGTGTGGCGGAGTGTCAGCGTTTGAATGGCAACCCGGCCAATCCGGAGGGCGCACAGACTTGGTCCACCAACGACAAGCTGACGCCCTACACCAACAACATCATTCAGGTGTGGAAGAGCGGCACTGGCGAGCACAAGGATCAACTGGTGGATGGCTACGCCTACATCAAGAAGCAGTGCATGCACTGTGTCGATCCCAACTGTGTCTCGGTCTGTCCGGTGCAAGCGCTGACCAAAGATCCCAAGACCGGCATCGTTCACTACGACCCGGACGTCTGTACCGGCTGCCGTTACTGCATGGTGGGCTGCCCGTTCGATGTGCCCAAATATGACTACGACAATCCGCTGGGGGCGATCCACAAGTGCGAGCTCTGCAACCAGAAGGGGCTTGAGCGGATCGATCAGGGCAAATTGCCCGGCTGTGTCGAGGTGTGTCCCACCGGCGCCGTGATTTTCGGCACCCGCGAGGAGCTGATGGCCGAGGCCAAGCGTCGCCTGCTGGCGACCCCGGGCAGTGAATATGCCTATCCGCGCCAGACCTTCAGCGCCAACGATCCCTACCTGCATCAGGTGCCCAACTACCAGCCTTACGTCTATGGCGAGAAGGAGGGGGGCGGCACCCAGGTGCTGGTGCTGGCCGGGGTGCCCTATACCAAGCTCGATATGCCCGACTTGCCGGAGCTCTCCTCCGGTGCCCGCTCCGAGCATATCCAGCACACCCTCTACAAGGGGATGGTGCTGCCCATGGTGGTGCTGACCGGACTCTCGGTGCTCATTCGCCGCAACAGCAAGAAGAGCGGTCACGATCACCATCACGATGATGGTCATGATCAGAGCCGCGCTCAGATTAAAGATCAGGGCTCGTCAAAGGGAGGCAAGGATCATGAGTAATCACAAGGCACATCCCCTCGGCGGCAAGCTGGTCAGCTGGCCGGTGCTGGTGCTGGCCCCCTTTGCCGTGTTGTGCGGCATGTTGATCTTGAAACGCCTCTTCTTCGGGCTGGGTTCGGTCACCGACCTGAATGGTGGTTACCCCTGGGGGTTGTGGATCTCGTTCGATCTGTTGATCGGCACCGGTTTTGCCTGTGGCGGCTGGGCGCTGGCCTGGGCTGTCTATGTGTTCAATCGGGGCGAGTATCACCCGCTGGTGCGACCGGCGCTCTTGGCGAGCCTGTTCGGCTATTCGCTCGGCGGTCTCTCCATCACCATCGACGTGGGGCGTTACTGGAATCTGCCCTACTTCTACCTGCCCGGTCACTTCAACACCTCCTCGGTGCTGTTCGAGACGGCGGTCTGCATGACCATCTATATCGGGGTGATGGCGCTAGAGTTTGCGCCGGTGCTGCTGGAGAAGTTCGGCTGGAAGGCGTCACTCATTCGTCTCAACAAGATCATGTTCTTCGTGCTGGCGCTCGGGGCCCTGCTGCCCACCATGCACCAATCCTCCATGGGCTCCCTGATGATCGTCGCGGGGGAGAAGATCCATCCGCTCTGGCAAAGCTACGAGCTGCTGCCGGTCTTTTCGCTTCTGACCGCCTTTATCATGGGTTTTTCCATAGTCGTGTTCGAAGGCTCCCTGGTGCAGGCGGGACTGGCGGGGCGGGGCCCCAACGAGAAGTCGCTCTTCTACAAGCTGACCCAGGTGATCGACATCTTCCTGATCCTGTTTGTGGCGCTGCGCTTTGCCGAGATCGTCATCAATGACAAGTCGGAATACCTCTCCGAGTGGAATCGCTACGCCTTGATGTTCTGGAGCGAGATCGCGCTGATGATCTTCCCGCTGCTGGTATTCCACTGGGACAAGAGTCGCCGGGATTCGCGCATGTTGTTCCTGGGGGCCCTCAGCATGCTGCTGGGCGCAGCCCTCTGGCGACTGGACTACTCCCTGCTCGCCTTCAACCCCGGCAATGGCTACCACTACTTCCCCTCTGCGGAGGAGGTGCTGATCTCCCTGGGCTTCGTCGCCATCGAGGTGTGTGCCTATTTGCTGTTGATCCGGCTGCTGCCGGTACTGCCATCACTTGAACGTGTTCACCAAGATTATCAGGCCCGAGGGAAAGCCAACGTATGAGCCAACGTATCACCATAGACCCCATCACCCGCATTGAGGGGCACCTGCGTATTGACTGCGAAATCGAAGGCGGAAAAGTGACCAAAGCCTGGTCGTCCGGCACCATGTGGCGCGGGATGGAGGAGATCGTCAAGGGCAACGACCCGCGCGATGCCTGGATGATTGTGCAGCGGATCTGCGGGGTATGTACCTCCATTCATGCAATCGCTTCGGTGCGGGCGGTGGAGAATGCCATCGGCGCCAAGGTGCCGGTCAATGCCCAGTTCATCCGCAACCTCATCATCGCGGCCCACAACATCCACGATCACATCGTTCACTTCTACCAGCTCTCCGCGCTGGACTGGGTGGACATCACGGCGGCCCTCGAGGCCAATCCACAGAAGGCGGCGGATATCCTCAAGGGGGTATCGACCTGGTCCCTCAACAGTGCCGATGAGCTGACCAAGGTGCAGGATAAAATCCGCGCGCTGGTGGCCAGCGGCCAGCTCGGTATCTTTGCCAACGGCTACTGGGGTCACAAGGAGATGAAGCTGAGCCCGGAGGTGAACCTCATCGCCGTGGCCCACTACCTGCAGGCACTGGAGTGCCAGCGCGATGCCAACCGCATCGTCGCCATCCTCGGCGGCAAGACTCCCCACATCCAGAACCTGGCGGTGGGCGGCGTGGCCAACCCCATCAACCTGGATGCGCCGAGCGTGCTCAACCTGGAGCGGCTGCTCTATGTGAAGAGCTTTATTGATCGGCTCGGCGAGTTTATCGAGCAGGTCTACAAGGTGGATGCCGCCATCATAGCCGCTCACTACCCCGAGTGGCTGACGCTGGGGCAGGGGGCCAAGCACTACCTGAGCGTGCCGGAGCTCCCCACCGACGCCGACGGTGGCAGCTTCCTGATGCCGGGCGGCTATATCGAGAATGGCAATCTGGCGGGGTATCGCCCCATCGAGAGCCATCAGGATGGCTGGTTGATGGACGGTATCGCCGAGAGCAACAAGCACGCCTGGTACAAGGATGACGAGCCGCTCAAGCCGTGGGAGGGCAAGACCGAGCCCGACTACACCGGCTGGCAGGATGACGGCAAATACTCCTGGGTCAAATCCCCCACCTTCTACGGCAAGGTGGTGGAGGTGGGGCCGCTCGCAGACTTGCTGGTGAAACTGGCCGCCAAACACCCGGAGACGGTGGCGCACTTCGACCAGTTGAATGGCATCTACAAGGCACTCACCGGCTCGGCCATCAAGACCGAACAACTGCACTCCACCCTGGGCCGCATCATCGGCCGGGCGGTGCGCTGCTGCGTGCTCAAAGACACCCTAGCGCACCAGTGGAAGGCGCTGGTCGACAACATCGGCAAGGGGGATGTCAGCGCCTACATCAAGGCGGAAATCCCGGCGGACAAGGAGTTTCGCGGGGTGGGCTTTGAAGAGGCACCGCGCGGCATGCTCTCCCACTGGATCGTCATCAAGGGCGGCAAGATCGCCAACTATCAGGCGGTGGTGCCATCGACCTGGAACTCGGGTCCGCGCAACTTCAATGACGAACCTGGCCCCTACGAGCAGGCGCTGGTAGGTACCCCGGTGGCGGATCCGGCCAAACCGCTGGAAGTGGTGCGCACCATCCACTCGTTCGACCCCTGCATGTCCTGCGCGGTGCACGTGGTGGATACCCAGAATGGCGAAACGACCCAGGTGAAGGTGCTGTGATGAACACCCTGATCCTGGGCGTGGGCAACCTGCTGCTGAGCGACGAGGCCGTCGGTGTGCGCATCGTCGAGGCGCTGGGGCGCGAATACCGTTTCGCCCCCGGCATCGAGCTGCTCGATGGCGGCACGGCTGGCATGGAGCTGCTCGAAGCGATGGCCAGTCGCGACCACATCATCTTGGCGGACGCGGTGCGCAGCGGCAATCCGCCGGGTACCGTGGTGACCCTGCAGGGCGAGGAGATCCCGACCCTGTTTGGCCGCAAGATCTCACCGCACCAGCTCGGGCTGGCAGATGTGCTCTCGGCGCTGCACATGACGGGGGAGTCGCCAAAGCGGCTCATTCTGATCGGCATAGAGCCTGAATCTCTCGAACCGCGCATCGGCCTCACCCCTGTGGTGTCGGCTGCCATGGGGGAGGCGACGGATCGGATTTTGACCCTGCTGGCCAGTGTCGGTGCCCCCGCCATCCCGCTCTCTGAGCAGGAAAAAGCCGAACAAGCACGGGAGGGCCTATGGCGCAGTCCCATTTAAGCGAGCTTGATGCCGTGCAGGAGTTCTCGGGTTTTGCCAGCAATCCCGCGCCCCTGCTGGCTGCCCAGTACGAACGGATCGCTCGCGAAGAGATGCAGGCGTTGCCCTTCTATCACGCCACCATGCCCATAGTGGCCGAGTGCGTGCTGTTTGACGGTCAGTGGCTCGGCTGTGTGCTCACCCCCTGGATGCTGAGCGTGGTGGTGCTGCCGGGGCCGGATCAGCTGTGGCCGGTGCGCAGCAGCAGCGATCGGCTCGCCCTGCAGCTCCCCTGCGGCAACATGACCTTTATGGTGGGGGAATTGCCCGAGACGGGACAGCTGCTGGCCTGCTCCCTGATGTCGCCGCTCGATCCCCATCTCGGGGCCGAGCAGGGGCGCTCGCTGGTGAGCAGCACCCTCAAAATGCTGCACTCCTTGCCGCTGCAGCAAGGCGGTGACGTGGATCTGGGTCGGCGCCGGCTGTTTGGAGCCCGCCGCAGCCAGGGGCTAGGCGCCACCGAGTCCTAGGTTTCAGGGATCATCCGCCATAGTTCGGGGGCCCCTGTCGGCCCCCTCGTTCGATGAGTCGCCCGGCGCCCTGCGTCGGGTGGCTCAGATGGATAAGGAGTCTTATGACCATCCCCCGTCATGTCCATAGCCAGGTTCGCCCTTATGGCGCCCCTGAGGTTGCCACCCTCTTTCTGGCTCTGCTCTCGGGCATGTCTCATTCGGTGCAGGCTGCCCAACCTGTGCCTGCCGAACTCAAGCTCGCCATCGGCGCCGAACCTACCGAAGGGTTTGACCCCTTGCTGGGCTGGAGTCACGGCAGCTACCTGCTGCTGCACAGCCCTCTGCTCAAGCAGAACGCAGACCTCAGTTGGCAGGATCTGCTCACCCAATCGGTGACCACGAGCAAGGATGGCAAGGGGTGGCTCATCCGCCTCAAGCCCGATCTGAAATTCTCCAACGGTGCACCGCTCACCGCCGAGGATGTGGCCTTTACCTACAACAGCGCGGCCAGGGGCGGCGGCAAGATCGACATGGGCAACTTTGTCTCGGCCAAGGTGGTCTCGCCCACCGAGGTTGCCATCACCCTGAGTGCTCCCCAGAGCACCTTCGTCAACGTGCTGGGATCCTTGGGGATAGTGTCGAAGCGCGATTACGACGCAAAAGCGTATGCCCAAAAGCCGGTCGGTGCCGGCCCCTACCGGCTGGTGAGCTTCCTGCCCGGCCAGCAACTGGTGGTGGAGGCGAACCCCTATTACGCCGGTGGCAACAACGACTTCAAACGGCTGGTGTTTGTCTTTATCGATGAAGAGAGCGCCTATGCCGCTGCCCAGAGCAGCCAGCTCGATCTGGTGCGCATCCCCCCGTCGCTGGCCCCCACAGTGCCTGCCTCGCTCAAGCTCTGGGTGCGACCGAGCGTGGAGAACCGTGGCATCGTCTTCCCCATTCCGCCTGCGGGCGGCAAGGATGCCAAGGGTTATCCCATCGGCAACGACGTAACCTCGGATGTCGCGGTGCGCCGCGCCATCAACTACGCCATCGACCGCAAGCTGCTGGCCGATCAACTGCTGGAAGGTCACGCCATCCCCGCCTACAGCGCGGTAGAAGGCCTGCCTTGGCTGAACAAGGCCACCGCCTTCAAGGATGGTGATGCCGCCCATGCCAACGCCCTGCTCGACGAGGCGGGCTGGAAGAGGGGCAGTGACGGCATTCGCCACAAGGGCGACCTGCGCGCCGCCTTTACCCTCTGGTATACCAGCGGTGACAGCACCCGCCGGGATCTGGCGGAAGCGGTGCGGGCCATGCTCACACCCATCGGTCTCGACGTGAGCCTCAAGTCCGGCAGCTGGGAGCAGGTGGAGCGGGAGATGCACGCCAATCCGGTGTTGATGGGGTGGGGGAGTCTGGATCCCATGGAGCTCTATCACCACTACCAGAGCGGCTCCGGCGGCGTGGAGTTCTACAACCCTGGCTACTACAGCAACCCTGTGGTGGATGGCCACCTCAAGCAGGCGCTGGATGCCCCCGACTGGCAGGCGGCCGTGCCGTTCTGGCAGCAGGTGGAGTGGGATGGCAAGACAGGTGCCGGGGTACAGGGAGGTGCCGCCTGGGCCTGGCTGCTCAACGTGCAGCACACCTATCTCGCCAACCGCTGCATCGACCTTGGCAAGGGGGCGCCGGAAATTCACGGTAGCTGGTCACTCCTCAACAACCTCTCTGACTGGCGGTGGACGTGCCGTTAAGTTCGTCCACCATGATGACTGCCACTCTGAAAGCCCTGCTGCGTTTGGCAGGGCTGTTCTGTCTGGTCTCGGTCGCCACCTTTGTGCTGCTCAGCTACTCCCCCATCGATCCCATCAAGGCCTATATCGGCAACGATCTGCTGCATGTGCCACCCGAGCAGTATGCCCGCATCGCCGCCCGCTGGGGGCTGGATCAGCCGCTCTGGCTGCGTTACTGGCACTGGTTTAGCCAGGTGCTGCGGGGGGATCTCGGTTACTCCATGCTCTACAACGCGCCTGTGGGTGAGGTAATAGGGCAGCGCTTTGCCGCCTCCTTCCTGCTGCTGGCGGGGGCCTGGCTGCTCTCCGGTTTTTTCGGCATTTTGCTGGGGCTCTGCGCCGGTCGCTATCTCAACCGCTGGCCCGATCGCCTTATCTGCCGCTTCGCCTATCTGCTTGCCTCCCTACCCACCTTCTGGGTCGGTCTCTTGCTGCTCGCGCTGTTTGCGGTGTACTGGCCGCTGTTGCCGGTCTGCTGCGCCTGGACGCCGGGGCTCGCTGCCGATGAGGCGGACTGGCTGATGCGATTGCGCCATCTGCTGCTGCCGGTGACCACGCTGGCGCTGCTCGGGGTGGGCAACATTGCCCTGCATACCCGGGGGCGGGTGGCCGAGGTGCTGGAGAGTGACTTTATCCGCTACGCCCGCGCCCAGGGGGATGGCGGCTGGCCCATGCTGCGCTTTCACGTGCTTCGCCACGCCCTGACCCCGGCGCTTTGCCTGCAGTTTGCCTCCCTGGGGGAGTTGATTGGCGGGTCGCTCTTGGCAGAGAAGGTTTTCTCCTACCCGGGGCTCGGGCAAGCCACTGTGGATGCGGGGCTGCGGGGAGATATCCCCTTGCTGATGGGCATAGTGCTCTTCTGCACCCTGCTGGTCTTTATTGGCAATACGGTGGCCAGTTTGCTGCTGGCCCGCATCAATCGGGGTTGGGAGGGTGAGCATGCTGTTTAATCCGCTCCCCTCCTTGCTGCGTCTGGGTTTTGCCCTGATCTGCCTGCTGCTGTTGGCCAGCTATGGCTGGAGCCTCTCTCATCAGGATGTGCCCATGGATCTGCTGGCTCGCCAGCAGCCCCCCTCGCTGGTTCACTGGTTCGGTACCGATCAGATGGGACGGGATCTCTGGCTGCGGGCCTTTCAGGGCACCCTCACCAGTCTGGAGTTAGGGCTAGGCACCGCCCTGTGCAGCGGGCTGCTGGCCATGGTGGCGGCAAGCGTGTCGCTTATTCATCCCAGATGCGATGTGGCGGTGCGGCTGGTGATCGATGCCATGCTGGCGCTGCCCCATATGCTGCTGTTGATCCTGATCTGCTTTACCGCAGGGGGCGGCATGCACGGGGTGATCCTGGCGGTGGCGCTCACCCACTGGCCCAAGCTGGCGCTCATTCTCTGCGCCGAGGCGCGGCGGATCGCCTGCAGCGACTATGTGGTGCTGGCCCGCTGTCAGGGGATGGGGGCGCTGCGTCGCTGGCGCACCCACCTGCTGCCGGGGTTGTTGCCCCAGTGGTTTATCGGCACCCTGCTGATGTTTCCCCATGCGGTGCTGCACAGCGCCGCCTTGAGCTTTCTCGGCTTTGGGCTGGCGGCCCACGAGGCCTCCCTTGGCCTGCTGCTGGCCGATGCGTTGCGTTATCTGGCCGGTGGCGGCTGGTGGTTGGCCCTCTTCCCGGGGCTGATGTTGCTGACGTTGGTTTTACTGTTTGATCAAGCTACCCGCGCCCTGCAACAACTCTGGTTTGGGAGTGAACAATGCTGAGCTTCGACCATGTGACCATAGAGGCGGCCCACTACTCCTGGCTGGGGCGGCGCAACTGGCAGCCATTGCTGACCGATATCAGCCTGCAACTGGCGCCGGGGGAGATAGTGGCACTGGTGGGGGGGAGTGGCGAGGGCAAGAGCCTGTTGCTGCAAAGCGCCTTGACCCTGCTGCCAGACAACCTGCGGATGCGCGGCACTATTTCGCTCGATGGCGTGCCCCTGTGCGACAAGAGCCGGGCCCGTTTGCGCGGCCACACCCTCTGCTATGTGCCGCAGGGGGTGAGCGCCCTCAATCCGCTGCTGACGGTGGAGCGCCAGCTGGGGCGTGCGGCGCGTCTCTGCGGCCAGAATGGCTCCCGCGAGCGGCTCGGCCAGCAACTGCTGCGCTACCAGCTGCCCACCACCACCCTGGACAGCTATCCGCGCCAGCTCTCCGGCGGCATGGCCAAGCGCATTCTGGCCTGCACCGCGGCCCTTGGCGGTGCCCGCTACATTCTGGCAGACGAGATCACCGCCTGGCTTGACGAGGGATTGGCCTGCCAGCTGCTCAGCCAGTTGCGTGAATTGGCCAATCAGGGCAGCGGCATCCTCTGGGTCACCCACGATCTGGCGCTGGCGGCCCGCTTTGCCGATCGCATCGTGGCGCTGCATCAGGGCCAGGTGAGTGACACCTTGAGCAGCCACCATCTGCAGCAGGGGCAGGGGAGCGAGATGCTCCGCGCCCACTGGCAGGCGCTGCCGGAGTTCAATTCGCTCTTTTCTGTACCGGAGGTCGCTGATGTTTGAGGTACGGGATCTCACCATCGCCCAGGGGAAACGCCCCCTCTGGCAGGGGTTGTCGCTGACGGTGAAAGCGGGCGAGCGGCTCGGCATCTCTGCGCCAAGCGGCCACGGCAAGACCACGCTGGGGCGGGTATTGGCAGGTTGGCAACCGATTGGGGCTGGCGGTCAGCTCCTGCTGGATGGGCAGCCTGTGCCTGAACGGATAAAAGGTTATAACCCCATCCAGCTGGTGCCCCAGCGCCCGGAGCTCACCTTCAATCCCTATCGCACTACCGGGCAGGCGCTGTGGGATGTGTGGCGCCCCGATGACGCCATGCTGGCCCGCTTTATGGTCAAGCCTGCGTGGCTTGGTCGTAAACCCGGTCAGCTCTCCGGTGGCGAGTTGGCCCGCATCGCGTTGCTGCGCGCCCTCGATCCCCGCACCCGATTGCTGATTGCCGATGAGGTGACCGCCCAGCTGGATCCGCAAATCCAGCGCCAGCTCTGGAGGGAGTTGATGCTTGAGTGCGAGCAGCGCGGGCTCGCCATGCTTGTCTTCAGTCACCAGCAGGCATTATTGCGCCAGATCTGTCATCGGGTGCTGCGCTTTGGAGAGATACAGCCCGAATCTGGGGCGCTGACCGAAAGCGCGGCTTGAGAGTTGGTTCCCCTCATCCCCAGCCCTTCTCCCGCAAGGGGAGAAGGGCGCGGAAGGTGCCTTTCGCCTGGCTAGGGGTTTGTAAGACAGGGCGGGTTGTTATGCTGGCTGGCCCTCTCAGGGGGCGAATATTTCGAGCATATTGCCAGCATCCACGAACCGGTTCCCTCTCCCTGGGGAGAGGGCCAGGGTGAGGGGACGCGAGTGTGCGACGCTGCCCATTCTGGGCAGATAGAACGGCTGGCAAGGTTCGCAGATAAAAGAGAGGGAGGCATCAGCCTCCCTCTTTTGTTATCCACCGTTATCAGCGGTTGTGATCTATCCGCACTCAAGCAGTCGCCAGCCAGTTGAGCCAGGCATCCATCCCTTCGCCTGTGGTGGCGCTGACCTGGATCACCTGAATATAGGGGTTGACCCGTTTGGCGTTCTCGATGCAGCGGGCCACGTCAAAGCTGACATAGGGCAACAGATCGATCTTGTTGATCACCATCAGCTGGGCGGCGGCGAACATGTCCGGGTACTTGAGGGGCTTCTCTTCCCCCTCGGTGACGGAGAGGATCGCCACCTTGTACTTCTCGCCGAGATCGAAGCTGGCGGGACAGACCAGATTGCCCACGTTCTCGATAAAGAGAATGCCCCCTTGATTGGCGGGCAGCTGGTGGCAGGCGTCGTGGACCATTTTGGCGTCCAGATGACAGCCCTTGCCGGTGTTGATCTGCACGGCAGGGACGCCGGTGGCGCGAATGCGATCCGCATCGGCGCTGGTCTGCTGATCCCCCTCAATCACGGCGCAAGGGCGCTTGTCGGCCAGCTGGCGCAGGGTTTCGCACAGCAGGGTGGTTTTGCCTGAACCCGGGCTCGATACTAGGTTAAGCACCAGCTGGGCCGCCTGGTCGAAGTGTTCGCGGTTGTGGGCGGCCAGCTTGTTGTTCTTGGCCAGCACATCCATCTCGATGGCGATCAGCTGGCGTTGCCCCATGCCGGGTACCGACAATCCCGCTTCCCCTTTGCCATAGTGCAGATCACCCTGCTGATGGTCATGGTCATGGTCATGGTCATGGTCATGGTCATGGTCATGGTCATGGTCATGGTCATGGTCATGGTCATGGTCATGGTCATGGTCATGAGAATGGCTGTGATCATGGGGATGCTCATGATGATGGTCGTGGGGGTGATCGTGATGGTGCTCATGACCCTCTGCTCCCACTGGCGCCCGTACCCCGTGGTAGTGGTGATGGACATCCCCCTGATGGTGATAGTGGTGGTGAATGATCAGGGTGCGCGGTGCGCTCTGCACGTGGTCATGATGGTGATGGGCGTCATGAGCATGATGGTCGTGCTCATGGCCATGTTCATGGTGGTGCTCATGAGCGTGTTCATGGTCGTGATCGTGGTGGTGGGAATGTTCGTGATCATCTTTATGGCTGGCGATCCGCGCCTGGCCGCATCCGCATACGCTACACATATCAACTTACCTCGATGTCGGTGATGCGCAGGCTATCACCCTGCGCGACTCGTAATTTGTATCCGCCACACTCGGGACAGGCCTGCCCGCGCTCGGTGAGGGTGACCGTCTGGTTGCAGTCGTAACACCAGGCCTCTGCCGCTTGGTGCTGAAAGTGAAGCTGGGCCCCTTCGACGGCGGTGCCCTTGGCGGCTGCCTCGAAACAGAAGGCAATGGTGTCCGGGTCGACGCAGGAGAAGCTGCCGACCTCGAGCCAGAGGGCGGTCACCTTGTTAAAGCCCCGCTGGGTGGCCTGCTCGGCGGCCAGATCGATGGCGGCCATGGCCAGAGACATTTCGTGCATGGTGGCTCCTTAACCGATATGGAGAGGAGCAGTGACTCCTCCCTGTAATTGACGGAACGGCATGGCTGCTCAACAGATCCGCGGGAGCAGTTCCCCTTGCGGCAGCTCCAGATAACGGCGGCTGCCCCAGGGGTTATTGAGGATCACCTTGTGACGATCGCTCGTCTGCACCACGCCGATCTGGCTGGCAGCGGGGTTGAATTGCCGCAAGATGCCCAGCGCGTCCTGCGCCTGTTCGGCAGGCAGGGCCAGCACCATGGTCCCCTCGTTGGCGAGATCATGGGGCTCGAAACCGTAGAGTTCGCACAGGCCGCGCACTGGATCGCAGACCGGAATGGCGGACTCCTCCAGCTCGATGGCAACGCCGGAGGCGCTGCTCCACTCGTTGAGCACGGCGGCGAGGCCACCACGGGTGGCATCGCGCAGGGCGTGAGGGGTAATACCTGCCTGCAGCAGCGCTTCTACCTGCGGCCAGAGGGTGGTGCAGTCGCTTTTCAGATCAGATCCCAGTTGCAGGGCGTCGCGGGCCATCAGGATGCAGGCGCCGTGGCTGCCGATATCCCGCGACACCAGAATGGCGTCACCGGCTTTGAGGTTGCGCACCGAGATACCCCGGCTCTGTTCGGGCAGCGGGAAGGTGCCGACCCCGCTGGTGTTGATAAAGATCTTGTCGGCTGCCCCCTTGGGCACCACCTTGGTGTCGCCGCAGACGATGCGGGCGCCGCTTTTGGCCAGCTCTGCGGCCATCGACTCGACGATGCGGACGAGATCCGCGTAGGGGAACCCCTCCTCGATGATAAAGCTGGCGCTCAGATACTCGGGCTTGGCCCCCATCATGGCCAGATCATTGACCGTGCCAGCGATGGCCAGCTTGCCGATGTCGCCCCCCTCGAAGAACAGTGGCGAGACGGTAAAGCTGTCGGTGGTGAAGGCAACGGGCCCGCTCACCGGCAGCAGGGCGGCATCTTCACCGCGCAGCAGGATCTCGTTGCCAAAGTGGCGAAAGAAGAGCTGGTTGATCAGCTGATTCATTTCCACACCGCCGCCGCCGTGGCTTAACTGAATTTCTCTCATCGCTGCTGGATCCCCATATAGCGGTAGTAGGCATTGCAGGCCCCCTCGGAGCTGACCATGCAGCTGCCCATGGGCTGGGTCGGGGTGCAGCCCCGGCCAAAGACCTTGCACTGGTTCGGCTTGGCCAAGCCGCGCAGAATGTCGGCGCACTGGCATGCCTTGTGGTCATCGATGGGGGTCTCACTGAGTTGAAAGTGGCGCTCCGCATCGCGCCTAGTGAAGGCATCCCGCAGGCGCAGGGCGGAGGCGTTGATGTCCCCGAGACCTCGCCAGCGAAAGTGCTCGCGGGTCTCAAAATATTGGTCGACCAGCCGCTGGGCGGCCCGGTTGCCGCTGGCGGTGACGGCGCGGCTGTACTGCACCTCCAGCGCGTAGCGCCCCTCCACCTTCTGGCGCACCATCATCAGCAGGGCCTCCATTACATCCACCGGCTCGAAGCCGCTCACCACCACAGGCACCTGATAGCGATCAACGATGGGCAGGTAGATATCGGCACCTGTGATGACGCTGACGTGGGAGGGGCCGATAAAGGCGTTCACCTTGGCAACCCCGTCGGCCATCACCGCATGAATGGCGGGTGGCACCAGCACATGGTTGATATGAAACAGCAGGTTCTCAATCCCCTCAGCTTCAGCGGCAGCCAGCAAGGCGGCGGTCATGGGGGTGGAGGTCTCGAAACCGATGGCGAAGAAGACCACGGTTTTTTCCGGGTTCTCGTGGGCGATGCGCAGCGCATCGAGGGGGTCATAGACCGGGCGGATATCGCTCCCCTTGGCCCGCTGCTGGGCCAGCGAGCCCTTGGAGCCAGGCACCCGGATCATGTCCCCCAGGGTGACCAGAATGACGTTGGGCTGGCGAGCCAGCTCGATGGCCTGATCGATGCGCTCTTTGGGCATGATGCAGACCGGGCAGCCGGGGCCGTGGACAAACTCGATGCTGGCCGGCAGCAGCTGGTGCAGGCCGTACTTCATGATGGTGTGGGTATGGCCGCCGCACACCTCCATCACACGCAGCGGCTCGGGCAGATCGTTGGCGAGTTCAGTGATCTGGGCGGCGAGGGCGCGGATCACCTCGGGCTGACGAAAGCCCTGAAAGAGATCATTGAGGGTCAGCATGGCAAGATATCCTGTGCAGGCATCAGGGCCACCATCTGGCGGAAGCTCTCGAGGCTGGCCTGCGCCTCCTCCTGGTCAATCTTGCTCATCACAAAGCCGATATGGAGCAGCACATAGTCGCCCACCTGGAGGGGCTCTTCGAGCAGCATGCAGCTGACGCGCCGTTGCACCCCCAGGGTATCGACGGTGACGCAGTTATCTTCTGGGTGCAGCTGCACCACCTGAGAAGGTATGGATAGACACATGGATTTCAGGACTCCGACAAGGTGGCACAACCGGTTGTGGCAGGCTGGTGCGTGGCAAGATGGTGGATGGCAAACCAGAGCTGACCGGCGGCTATGCCACCGTCATTGAGTGGCAGGGTTTCAGAGGTCAATACCTGCCGACCGATAGCCTCAAGGCCGGGAACAAGCTGGTCCATCAGCACCCGGTTTTGAAACACGCCGCCCCCCAGCGCCGCCGGATAGCCGGGGAAGCGCTCGGCAAGGGCGATGACCAGATTGCTGATGGCGCGGATAAAACCGGCAGCCAGGCGGGCGTTGGAGGTGCCTTTGCGCTGTTCGTTGATAAGGGTTCTGAGCAACTCGGCCCACTCGATCTGCAGCGGCCCCTCTGCGCTCTGGTGCAGGCCAAAGGCGAGGGGGAAGGGCAATTCATCGGGGGTCAGCTGCAAGGCAGCCGCCTCCAGCAATAGCCCCGCTTCGCCCTCGTAATCCGGGGTGTCGATCACTCCCAAGAGCGCCGCCACCGCATCGAACAGCCGACCGATGGAGCTGGTGTAAGGGGCGTTGCGACCGAGATGCCAGAGCTGGTGCAGATTGCTGATCCGCTTAAGGGGCAGTTGCTTGATCGCCGGAATATCGAGGGCGCTGATCTGCTCCACACCATAGGATTCGAACAGCAGCCCCAGCAGCTGGCGCACCGGCTCGCGAATCGCCGCCTCGCCGCCGATCAGCTTGAAAGGCTGGAGGTGGGCAACCCGCTCGAATCCCTGAATGTCTGCGATCAGCAGCTCGCCACCCCAGAGGGTGCCGTCATCGCCAAGGCCTGTGCCATCGAAGGCAACCCCCAGCACAGGGCCCGTGATGTTGTGCTCGGCCATCACCCCCAGCAGGTGGGCGTGATGGTGCTGCACCTCGAGTTGGGTTGCACCATGATCGCGGCAATAGCTTTTGGCCCACTGATGGCTGAGGTAGCCGGGGTGGCGATCCGAAACCAGAAGTTCGGGTTTGAGATCGTAGAGGTCGCGAAAGGTCGCCAGGGTCTGCTCGAAGTGACCCTGCATCGGCAGGCTGTGCAGATCGCCGATATAGGGGCTGTAGATGCGCTGGCGACCGAAGGCGAGCGCCAGCTGGTTCTTCTGCTGCGCCCCGACCGCCAGCAGCGGCACCTTGACCGCCTCTTGCAGGCTGGGAGTGCAGGGGGCATAGCCCCGGGCGAGGCGCAACGTCTGGCGTCGCCCGCCCGCCCACTGCACCAGACTGTCGTCGCAGGGGTGCAGTATGGGGCGGTTGTGATCCAGGATGCCGTCAATCTCGCCCCCGAGTTCCCTGACCACAGCGTCGCACTCGATGAGGATCGGGCTGCCGCGGCTGTTGGCGCTGGTGGCCACCAGCGGCATGGCGCAGGCCTCCAGCAACAGCTGATGGAGCGGGGTATAGGGCAGCATGACGCCGAGATAGGGAATGCCGGGGGCGATCCCCTCGGCCAGCGGTGCGGCTGATTGTCGGGATTCTGAGTGCCGATCATCATTTTTGCGCTTGTGCAGCAAGGTGATGGGTCTGGCCTGAGAGGCGAGCAGTTGCCACTCGTCTTCGCTGCCGGTGACATGCAGTTTGGCCTCGGCAAGGGAGCCCATCATCACCGCCAGCGGCTTGCGCGCGCGCCGCTTGAGCGTTCGCAATCTGGCCACACTCTGTTCATTGCGGGCATCACACATCAGGTGATAGCCCCCCATCCCCTTGACCGCAATCAGCGCCCCGGTTTGCAGGGCGCGGGCGGCCGCTTGCAGGGCATCCTCCCGCTCGGCCAGCGCATCGCCGTGGCCGGAGCGCCAGCTGAGGTGGGGCCCGCACTCGGGGCAGCTCACCGGCTGGGCGTGGTAGCGCCTGTCCAGCGGGTTTTCATAGGCCGCCGCGCAGCGCGGGCACATGGCAAAGTCGGCCATGGCGGTGTGGGGTCTGTCGTAGGGGAGGCGGCGGATGATGGTGTAGCGCGGGCCGCAGTGGGTGCAGTTGGTAAAGGGATAGCGATGGTGGCGATCCGCGGGGTTGGCCACGTCCGTGGCGCACGCCTCGCACATCCCCTGATCCGGCGAGATGGCGACCGTGGCGGCGCTCTGCTGCTGGCTGGCCTTGATATGAAAGGTGCCGTCGTAGTCGGGATTATGTTCGGAGTCAGCGTCTTGAGGCAGTTCACGTTCGCTGAAATGATCGATGCGGCTTAAGGGAGGCGCCAATTCCCGCAGTTCGCGGGCAAAGCTGGCCAGTTGCTCGGGGGATCCCTCGGCGCCGATAGTGACGCCGCTCGCGTCGTTCAGCACATAGCCGGCAAGGCCGTGGCGCAGCGCCAATCCATAGACGAAGGGGCGAAAGCCGACCCCCTGCACTATGCCGTCCAGATGAAATTCGCGGCGCAGTCGGGTGCTCGTTGGGGTCCTGGTCGTCATGGCGCCATCCTGAGGGGGGCTGGTGTCCCAACCTGATAACAAGGGGGCAGAAGGCCTTCCCTGACGACAAGAGGGCAGGGTAGGGCCGGCCATCCGGCGATCATCCTGGGGAATGTCATGCGATATCGAACTCCCGTCTGCTGCCCTGCTGCCACGGCACGGGATCAGGGTGCAACGAACCAGGTTGCAATGGGCGCCGTGGGGGGAAGGGGCCTTGGTTTGGCAGGGAAAGGAGGAGAGTGGCCCCTGCCGCGGAGGCCAAGTTTATCGGGTCAGTGGCCCCCATTACCTTGATCTCGCACCGGTTTGAGTGCCAGATGCGGCGCTTCTTTGCGATCCTGTGAGGGTGGCCACGCCCGTTGACGGGAGAAGTCACCCGTTAGGGGAAATGAAGAAGGGAGGCGAAGCCTCCCTTTTGTGTGTCATGGCCGCGAGCATGATGCCCCTATGCCATCAGATATCCACCTGAGAGCCCAGCTCTATCACCCGGTTGGGCGGGATCTCGAACTGATCCGGCGCCCGCAGGGCGTTGCGTTGCAGCAGCATAAAGAGCTTGCCGCGCAGATAGAGGTACCAGGGGCGCTCCTTCATGATCAGCGACTCGTGGGCCATGAAGAAGGATGTCTCCATCATCCGGCAGCTTAAGCCCTCGGCGTTGCAGCGGTGGAAGATCTCCTCCACGTTCGGGGTCTCGCGCCAGCCGTAGCTCGCCACCACCCGCCAGAAGGTGGGGGAGAGCTGCTCGATGCAGACCCGGCGCACGTTGTGGACATAGGGCACATCCTCCACCTTCAGGGTGAGCAGGATGATCCGCTCGTGCAGCACCTTGTTGTGCTTGAGGTTGTGCAACAGCGCATGGGGGATCACATTGACCACCCGCGACAGATAGACGGCGGTGCCCGCCACCCGGGTCGGCGGGGATTTTTCCAGCGAGGCGATCATGGGATCTAGGGAGTTGCCGTGCTCGTTCAGGCGGCGAATGAGCTGGAAACGCTCGCTCTTCCAGCTGGTCATCAGGGTGAACATGACGGCGCCCAGGGTCAGCGGCAACCAGCCGCCGGAGAAGATCTTGGCGAGGTTCGCGGCAAAGAGCGGCACGTCGATGGCGAGCAGCAGGGCGAGCAGGGTCGCCACCAGATACTTGTTCCAGTGCCAGCTGTTCATCGCCACCGAGCAGGAGAGGATGGAGGTGAGCACCATGGTGCCGGTCACGGCGATGCCATAGGCCGCCGCCAGGTTGCTGGAGTGCTCGAAGCTCATGATGACGATCACCACGGAGACATAGAGCAGCCAGTTGATGACCGGAATATAGATCTGGCCGGACTCCTGCTCCGAGGTGTGCACGATGCGGATGGGGGAGAGATAACCGAGCCGCACCGCCTGTCGGGTGAGGGAGAAGACCCCGGAGATCACCGCCTGGGAGGCGATCACAGTCGCGAGCGTCGCCAGCAGCAGCAGGGGCAGCAGGGCCCAGTTTGGCGCGAGCAGGAAGAAGGGGTTGGCGATGGCTTCGGGGTTGCCGAGCAGCAGGGCCCCCTGGCCGAAGTAGTTGAGCACTAGCGATGGCAGCACCACCATGAACCAGGCGCGGCGAATGGGGCTCTTGCCAAAATGGCCCATGTCCGCATAGAGCGCCTCCACCCCCGTGATGGCCAGCACCACGGCGCCCAGGGCAAAGAAGGAGGCGCTCTGGTAGGCCATGAAGAAGCGCAGCGCCCAGACAGGGTTGAGCGCCCCCAGCACCTCGGGGTGCTGGAGGATGCTGTTCAAGCCCAGCACCGCCAGGGTCAGGAACCAGATCAGCATGATGGGGGCAAACAGCTTGCCCACGGTGGCGGTGCCGTGTTTCTGGATGGCGAACAGCAGGGTCAGCACCAGCACCGAGAGCGGCACTATATAGGGATCCAGGGAGGGGGCCGCTATCTTCAAGCCCTCGATGGCCGACATCACCGACATGGCCGGGGTGATCACCACCTCGCCGTAGAAGAAGCTGCTGCCCACGAGCCCCAGAATGATCAGCACCGGCGTCCATCTCTGCGGGGTGTTGCGGGTTGCGAGCGACATCAGGGTGAGTATGCCCCCCTCGCCGGCGTTGTCCGCCCGCATCACAAAGGAAAGGTACTTGACTGACACCACCAGGATCAGCAGCCAGAAGATCAGCGAGAGAAAGCCGAGAATGGAGGCCGGCTCGACGCCGAACCCGAATTGACCTGACAGGCACTCGCGCAGGGTATAGAGCGGGCTTGTGCCGATATCGCCATAGACCACGCCGATCGCTGCCAGCATGACGCCGGAGAGGGCGGGTTTGTTAGTACAGTTCATGAAATTATCTTGTCAGATTGCCGGTGGCGTAGTCGCCAACACAGGGGGCCCGAGCGATCGGAAAACCGGGATCGTTATTCGGGAGGGTATTCAAGGATTGCAATGGGAAAGGGCGTTAGCTGGATATAAATAGGAAGCTCATCATGGACACAGTCTGTTTATCTGCGATTCAGCTTATGATGACACAGAGCCCGTGGGAGTATGCTCAGGTATAAATAATCAAAAAGAGGTGGGTAACGAAATTATTAATTGGCCGCCGATTGAAATACCTCGTCCAGACCTTGGCAATTGATTGTTTTAGCTGGCTATCCATTTTTGCCAGCGTTTTGCATCAAGCTGGTCGAAAAATAAACGATAAAATGCTGGCTAATAAAGAGGGGCTTTGGCAGTAAAAAAGAGGGGGTAAGGCTGCGATGGAGTCTTTTTTTAGAAGATATGGGCTGTCAAGGAAGTGAATTGTAATGGCCAATAAATGGAATAAAGTTTGATAAGTATTCTTGACTTGGTATCTGTAGATGCTTCTATTAAGGTATTTGTAAACATTAAGTAAATGGCCCTTCAAACGGGCCATTTATTTAAAAATATAATTGCATTCTATAATTGGGATTTTAATTTTTGGATTATGACCAATCTTCTATAACATTTTCTAGCTTTTTGAAATAAAGTCTTAGTTGTTGAAAATCATCAGGTGAAATTGTTTTAGCGTGAGCATCAGGTCTCCCAGTCAAATTTATTTCCTCAAGCATCATTATCAATTTATTCTTCTCTATTTCAAAAACATTGCTGAAGCTATCCCATTCCCTTTTAATTATATTTATCAACTCGAGGAAGAACATAGGAGATGAGTCTTTTTCCAGTAGTTCTGAAAGACTATAGTTTTGTAGGTGGACTCTTCGTCCTTCTGGTATCGAAGCTATAATAGCATCTTTGGCTTTTTTAGCACCCATAGAGATTTTTAATGAATTTCTAACCAATACACGCAGACCTTTTTCCAATCTATTCCTACGCAAGGAAACTTCCTGAACTTTTTCTTCATCTGATAGATGTATTTTTTCATGCTTATGCTTATTCTTAAGTAATTCAGAAACTTCTTCCAAGTTAAAAAAGTACCCTGACGCTCCCTTTTGAATCAGGCCATACCCTTCTAGATGTAAGGTCTGACTGATATTTTCATTAGCGAATTCATTAAAGGTTTCCAGGTCATCCTGAGCTAAAAAACATAGCATCTCATACTCGTCAGGATACCATTCAGAGAGGACCTGAATCATCATCTCCAAGTAATCTCTGGATATTTTTCTGAATTCATTTTTTGCCTGGCTATATATGGCTTTGTCAATGGTCGTAGGCCTTTCAGACTTGGAGAGTTTATTTATTTGACTACATGCTTGTCGAATAAGAAATGGGTGGCCGCCATAATCTTCGGTGAGCTTTGCGGCCATTAACGAGTCAAACTTTAATCCCATGTAGTCCCCAAGACGGGTGACCATCTGAAAGACTTGTTCTGGTGTAAATGGTGGGACATATTGGCTTGGTATTGATGCATATATTGGGTTGTCATGACCTAGCAGAGTGGGAGATTCAATGCAACTTGGGTTTGTTCCAACAAGCATATAGCATAAAACATGAGGATGCTTCTGGTAAAACCCCCTCATTGTTTGCCAAAAGAAAATGAAGTCATTATCTTCACGCCAATGACTGGATGAACCAGTTTTTGGTGAAACTCGTTCAATCTCATCAAATATAAATAAAGTACTTGATGGCTTTTTCGATCGATATATTTTTTGTATATCCTCTTCAAAGCTATCTGCTGCAAACTTAGTACAATATCTTCCTATGGTATCAATTTTTATCTTGGAACCTTTTGTCTTGTGGTAGAGTCGCACTAATCGTTCAAGTAATTCGTTCCACCGCAAACCATGAATTGACGGACTTTCACAATCTAATGATACTACACAGTCATTATTTGATTCTAAACGTCTTTGTATTGCATAAACAATAGAGGTTTTTCCACTTTTCCTGAGCCCAAATAGACTGGTATGCTCTCCGGATTGATATCTACTGACAATTTCACTTATCAAGTTTGAACGTCCGAAAAAATAGGTGTCTTTTTTGAGCGGAGATAAGAATGAGAAAAGATCTCTTGAATAAAAATGCTTTCTAAATCTATTTTCTAAGACTCTGGTAGCATTTTGATCACTCATTTCTTTATAGGTTACAGGGATTATTATTTGATGTTCAGGATCTGCTTTTAATAATCCTTCAACTTTCTCTTCAACATCTTCTGCACGACTAATAAGAATCCCACAGACCGTTTCTGCTCGCATCTTCGGTAGTCGTCGATATACTTGCTCAAAGAAATCTAATGATCTCGGTTCGAAATTTTCATATCCACTTAGTACGCATACAACCTCTCGCTCTATATTGAACATTTCTGATGTCTTATGTGTTGGCTTCATCAGAAAATAATTATATGTTGACTGTGCTATTTGTAACTCTTTTCCTGAACTGGTTAAATACCATTCACGAGAAAGAGAAACGAGAATTTTTCTCTCTTCTGCGTTAAACCGATCAAGCACAAATTGTTTGTGAAATCCAGGATTAGTAATAGCCTTATCTAACATGAGCTTATCCTATGCTGATTATTTAAATGTAATAAGTGGGTCGTTACTTATTTTTATGAAATTGATTGAAGTTCTAATTTAGAAATATTGATGCTTGTTATCAATGGGAATGATACTAACTAGCATGGTAAAAAAATGAAGTAGGTAATGCTGAAAAGTAGCTCTAGTTCAACAAATTTATTAATAGTGATGCCTGAGGAAGGGGGCACGATTCTAGTGTCGACCTCGTCACTTTTGTCATGTCGATCAGGGGCTGGCCCCTTCGTCACGCTCGTCAGTTGCGGTAAATACCCCCTTGATCATCAACATTACCTTTATTTTCATAGGCTTGTGATTTTTTGGTGGGCCATTTTTCCGTGTTGGTCTGATAAATGCCTCGTGGGACAGACCGCGTTGTCGCCTGCCAGGTGGGTGAGGGCGGTCGGGTGTAACGAACCATTTAGGATCCCTCTCTATAAACAGCTTCGTGATTGCAGGTCCCAGTCTCTGTAAACCTGTGAGGTGGCGTGCGCCGTTTCACGCCTGTCCGGGCTCTGCGTTCAGAGTTGAGGCTGCCTTGAGTAGCCACTCGGTGGGGCACCGATCATTGGCGCTCGGGGCCGGCTCGGGTATAGTCCTGCGCCAACAAGATAGGTTCGGATGGAGGAGTCGGCGCCGCGTCAGGCAAGCGGGCCGACGCTTCCCTTCGGCGCGGCTTTAAAGGATATCCCCATGAAATTCAGTCCCCTGCTCGATGAGATGATGAAGGCGCTGCAGGTCTTGCCCGGCGTGGGCCCCAAGTCGGCCCAGCGCATGGCGTTCACCCTGCTGGAGCGCGAACGCAGCGGCGGCCTGCGTCTGGCCTCCCTGCTCAATCGGGCGCTGACCGAGATCGGTCACTGCAGCCACTGCCGCACCTTTACCGAGAACGATCGCTGCGAGATCTGCGCCAATCCCAAGCGCGAGGAGAACGGTCTGCTCTGCGTGGTGGAGAGCCCGGCGGACGTGGCGGCCATCGAGCAGACCGGCCAGTTCTCCGGCCGCTACTTCGTGCTGATGGGCCATCTGTCGCCGCTGGACGGCATAGGCCCGGAGGAGCTGGGGCTGGAGATCCTGGAGCGGCGGCTGAAGGATGAGCACATCAAGGAGCTGATCCTCGCCACCAACCCCACCATAGAGGGGGATGCCACCGCCTGGTATATCGCCGACATGGCCCGCGCCGCCGGGGTGGAGGTGAGCCGCATCGCCCACGGGGTGCCGGTGGGGGGCGAGCTGGAGCTGGTGGATGGCACTACCCTGTCCCACTCCCTGATGGGGCGCCAGCGCATCTAAACCTGCTTATGTGCCTGCTGCGAAACCGTGATCAAGGCTCATGTGCTGCTCGGAATCCTCATTTATGCCTATAAACTTCGGTTCCTGCGCTGCTCTTCACCTTGCTGACGGCTTCTCGCGACGGCTCATAAACAGGTTTGGCTGGATGGTACAAGAAATGGCCATCCGAGCCCGCAACAAGGGGTCTGTGTGCAAGTTTGCACTCAAGTTTGCACTCTGGCCCCTTGATATTTGGTGGGCCAGCCCCATCTAGGTTGGGAATCTGTTCAACCCGACGTTTTGAGGACTGGTCGATGACCCAAAGTGTTCACGCCGAAACCCACGGCTTTCAGACTGAAGTCAAACAACTGCTGAGCCTGATGGCTCACAGCCTCTACTCCAACAAAGAAGTATTCCTGCGCGAGCTGATCTCCAACGCATCCGATGCGGCGGACAAGCTGCGCTTCAAGGCGCTTTCCGATGCCTCTTTGTTCGAAAACGACGGCCAGCTGCGCGTGCGCCTGGTGGTGGACAAAGAGAACAAGACCCTGACCATCTCGGACAACGGCATCGGCATGACCCGGGACCAGGTGATCGAGCATCTGGGCACCATAGCCAAGTCCGGCACCGCCGAGTTTTTCAAGCACCTCTCCGGTGATCAGGGCAAGGACTCCCAGCTGATCGGTCAGTTCGGGGTGGGCTTCTACTCCGCCTTCATCGTCGCCGACAAGGTGACCGTCATCTCCCGCGCCGCCGGCACAGAGCCGGGCCAGGGCGTGCAGTGGGAATCGGAAGGGGAAGGCTCCTTCACCGTGGCTGACGTGACCAAAGAGGGTCGCGGCACCGACGTCATCCTGCACCTGCGCAGCGATGAAGAGGAGTTCCTGGACGACTGGCGCCTGCGCTCCGTGGTTGCTAAATACTCCGACCACATCAGCGTGCCGGTGGAGATGTTCAAAGAGGGTACTCCGGATCGCGAAGAAGACGGTGAAACCATAGTCGGGACCCCGGGCGAGTGGGAGCAGGTCAACCGCGCCACCGCGCTCTGGACCCGCAACCCCAAAGACATCAAGGACGAGGAGTATCAGGAGTTCTACAAGCACGTCGCCCACGACTTCGAAGATCCCCTGCTGTGGGGCCACAACCGGGTGGAAGGGGCTCAGGAGTACACCAGCCTGCTCTACATCCCGGCCCGCGCGCCGTTCGATCTCTACAACCGCGAGCAGAAGCACGGCCTCAAGCTCTACGTGCAGCGTGTCTTCATCATGGATGACGCCGAGCAGTTTATGCCGACCTACCTGCGGTTTGTGAAAGGGGTGCTGGACTCCAACGATCTGCCGCTCAACGTCAGCCGTGAAATTTTGCAGGACAACAAGGTGACCGCCTCCCTGCGCAAGGCCTGCTCCAAGCGGGTGCTGACCATGCTGAACAAGCTGGCGAAAGAGGACGGCGAGAAGTACGCCAAGTTCTGGAGCGAGTTCGGCAATGTGCTCAAAGAGGGCCCGGCTGAGGATTACGCGAACCGCGAAGAGATCGCCAAGCTCTTGCGCTTTGCCAGCACCGCCGGCGAGGGCGAGGCCCAGACAGTGTCGCTCGAGGACTACGTTGGCCGCATGAAGGAAGGCCAGCAGAAGATTTACTACATCACCGCCGACTCCTATGCCGCGGCCAAGAACAGCCCGCATCTGGAGATCTTCCGCAAGAAGGGGGTCGAAGTGCTGCTGATGTGGGAGCGGGTGGACGAGTGGCTGATGAGCCACCTCACCGAGTTCGACGGCAAGCAGCTGGTCTCCGTCACCCGTGGCGAACTGGATCTCGGCGAGCTGGAGGACGAGGCGTCCAAGCAGGCCCAGGAGGAGGCTGAAAAAGCCAACGCCGGTCTGGTGGCGCGGGTCAAGCAGAGCCTGGCCGATGCGGTGAAAGAGGTGCGTGTCACCCACCGCCTGACCGATTCCCCCTCCTGCATCGTCACCGACGACCACGGCATGAGCACTCAGATGATCAAGCTGATGCGCGCCGCCGGCCAGCCGGTGCCGGAGCAGAAGTATATCCTGGAGCTCAACCCCGACCACGCCCTGGTGAAGAAGTTGGGCGCCATCGAAGACGAGGCGCTGTTCGGCGAGTGGGTCGCCCTCTTGCACGAGCAGGCCCAGCTGGCGGAGCAGGGCGGGCTCAATGATCCGGCGAGCTTCGTCTCCCGTATCAACCGTCTGCTACTCCAGGCGTGATGTGATTGGCCCACTGCAAGGCAGTGGGCTTTTTTTTGACCGACGCCGCCCCCGGGGCGGCGTCGGTCGCCCTGGTGACTGCTGCATTTTCAATCATTTTTGGTGGCAGGGGCCTGCGTCTTTGGTCGCAGAGACGGCGCCAGGGAGTGGTGATAATCTGGCCACTCACACGGGGCGAGCTTGTTAATACGGGCGAAAACGTGTAGTTTTTTGCCTTCTCAAGAATTGAATAACCAATCAATTAGGAGCGTGTATGCGCATTGTTCTGTTGGGAGCACCGGGTGCCGGCAAGGGTACCCAGGCTCAGTTCATCATGGAAAAACACGGTATTCCGCAGATCTCCACCGGCGACATGCTGCGTGCGGCGATCAAGGCGGGCACCGAGCTGGGCCTCAAGGCCAAGGCCGTGATGGACGCAGGTCAGCTCGTCTCCGACGACATCATCATCGGCCTGGTCAAAGAACGTATTGCGCAACCGGATTGCGCCAACGGCTTCCTGCTGGACGGCTTCCCCCGCACCATTCCCCAGGCGCAAGCCATGAAGGATGCCGGTGTGGTGGTGGACTTCGTGCTGGAGTTCGACGTGCCGGACGAAGAGATCGTCAAGCGCATGAGCGGCCGCCGCGTGCACTCCGGCTCCGGCCGTACCTACCACGTGGTGTTCAACCCGCCGAAAGTGGAAGGCAAGGATGACGTGACCGGCGAGGATCTGGTGATCCGTGCCGACGACGAAGAGACCACGGTGCGCAAGCGTCTGGATGTCTACCATCAGCAGACTGCGCCGCTCATCGGCTTCTACGGCAAGGAAGCGGAAGCGGGCAACACCCGTTACGTCAAGATCGACGGCACCCAGCCGGTGGATCAGGTCAGCCAGCAGCTGGCGGCGATCCTCGGCTAAATCTGGTCTTGCCACCGGCATTGCCCGGCGTGCTGGCAATCCTCTTGCCACGCCAGGGGGCAATCGAGGGGCAACGACATTGAGACAAGGGTCCATACAGGGCCCTTTCTTGCATTATCACAAGCACGACAAACACCCCACGACAGGACGCTAACGTGACCACGAAAACCGGGATCTTGCTCGTCAATCTTGGGACCCCAGCGGCGCCAACCTCGGCGGCCGTCAAGGCCTTTCTCAGTCAGTTCCTGCAGGACCCCAGGGTGGTCGAGATACCTCGCCTGCTGTGGGCCCCGCTGCTGACCTTCGCCATACTGCCGTTTCGGGCCCCCAGGGTCGCCAAGCTCTATCAACAGGTCTGGACCGAGCAGGGCTCGCCCCTGATGGCCATCAGCCAGCGGCAGCGGGCGGCGCTGGAGCAGGAGCTCAAGCGGGAAGGGGTCGATGTGCCCGTGGTGCTGGCCATGACCTATGGCTCGCCCTCCCTCGACGAGGGCTGGCAGGCGCTCAAGGCCCAGGGGGTCAACCGGGTGATACTGCTGCCGCTCTATCCGCAGTATGCCGCCAGCACCACGGCTGCCGTGTTCGACGGCTGGGCCCGGGTGATGAAAAAGGAGCGCCACCTGCCGGTGATGCGCCTGATCCGCGACTATCACAACCACCCCGAGTACATTCAGGCGCTGGCCATGAGCGTGCGTCGCCAGTGGGAGCAGCAGGGCCAGGGTGAGCACCTGCTGATGTCCTTCCACGGCATTCCCCAGCGCAGCGAGGACGAGGGGGATCCTTACGGTCACCAGTGTCGCCGCACCGCCGCCCTGCTGGCGGAGGCGCTGGGTCTGTCCCCCGAGCAGTGGAGTGCCAGCTTCCAGTCCCGCTTTGGCAAGCAGGAGTGGCTCAAGCCCTATACCGACGTCACCATAGCCCAGCTGGCGGAACAAGGGGTCAAGCGGCTCGATGTGATCTGCCCGGCCTTCTCGGCGGATTGCCTCGAGACCCTGGAGGAGATCCAGGTCGAGAACCGCGCCGTCTTCATGGACGCGGGGGGAGAGCAGTTCCACTACATACCGGCCCTCAACAGCGATCAGGCCCACATCCGCATGATGGTGTCGCTGATCTGCCGCGAGCTGGCGTGAGGGGTCTTCTCGGCCGCGACTATGCGCGCCGGGTGTTCGGGTTCAACGATAAAGGAGTGTCTTGATGATGCATATCACGCTGATCTACGCAGGCCTCTTGGGGCTCTTGTTCCTGCTGCTCTCGTTCTGGGTGGTCAAGCGCCGGCGCCAGTTCAGGGTGAAGATAGGTGCGGGGGACGCGCCCGAGATGCTCTCCGCCATCCGTGCCCACGGCAACTTCGCCGAGTATGTGCCCCTCACCCTGCTGCTGATGGCCCTGTGCGAGCTGGCCGGGGTCGGCGTGTTCTGGCTGCACCTCGGCGGCGCGCTGCTGCTGGTGGGACGCGTCCTGCACGCCATCGGCATCCAGTTGCCAGAGGCACCGAACAAGCCGCGGCTGTTTGGCACCCTGTTCTTCTGGCTGGCCCTCGGCCTCTTCTCGGTGCTGGCGCTGGTGCAGGGGCTGTCATTCGGCTGAGGCCCGGGCTACTTGAGTGCGAAAAACCACCTCACCGCGAGGTGGTTTTTTGATGGGGAAAGATCAAACGTTTTCCTCGCAAACCCTTGCCTATACTGACCTCAAAATTTAATCGTGCGACTTTTCGGCGGGGTGGATTGTGTTAAAATCCCGCCCCTCTTTCCCCCAGAGCACAGAAGATTGCCATGAAATTTCCCGGTCAGCGCAAGTCCAAACACTACTTCCCGGTCGACAGGCGTGATCCCCTGATCCCGCAAAATCCCCAGCTCACCGAACTGGGCAAGGCCTATGTGGTGGGTATAGATCAGACTCTGGTGGATATCGAAGCCCATGTGGACGAGGACTTTCTGAACCGGTACGGCCTGAGCAAGGGCCACTCCATGCTCATCTCCGACGACGTGGCCGAGCGGGTCTATGAAGAGCTCAAGGCCAACAACATGGTGGTGAGCGAATTTGCCGGCGGCACCATAGGCAACACCATGCACAACTACTCTGTGCTGGCGGACTCCCACTCCATCCTGCTCGGGGTGATGAGCCAGGACATCCGCATCGGCAGCTACGCCTACCGCTATCTGTGCAACACCTCCTCCCGGGTCAACCTCGACTACCTGCAGCCGGTGGACGGCCCGGTCGGTCGCTGCTTCACCTTCATCACCGAAGGGGGCGAGCGCAGCTTCGGCATCAACGCCGGCAAGATGGACCACCTGGACGTGGCGCACATCCCGGAGGCCATCATCAAGGACTCCTCCGCCCTGGTGATCACCGCCTACCTGGTGCGCGGCGCCGACGGCACCCCCATGAAGGAGGCCGCCATGGCTGCCGTCCGTTATGCCCGCGAGGCCGGTGTGCCCGTGGTGCTGACCCTGGGCACCCGTTTCGTCATCGACGAGAACCCCCAGTGGTGGCGTGACTTCATCAGCGAGAACGTGACCGTGCTCGCCATGAACGAGGACGAAGCCGAGGCCCTGACCGGGATCAAAGACCCGCTCGGCGCAGCCGACAAGGCGCTGGACTGGGCCGACATGGTGCTCTGCACCGCCGGTCCCATCGGCCTCTACATGGCGAGCTACACCGACGAGGATTACAAGCGCGAGACCACCCATACCCTGCTGCCCGGGGTCATCCCCGAGTTCAACATGTATGAGTTCAGCCGCCCCATGGCCCGCGAGAAGTGCCGCAAGCCGGCGCGGATCTACTCCCATATCTCCCCCTACATGGGCGGCCCGGAGAAGATCAAGAACACCAATGGCGCCGGGGACGGTGCCCTGTCCGCCGTGCTGCACGACATGGTGGCCAACGCCTATCACCGCATGAATGTGCCGAACTCCGCCAAGCACCTCTCCGAGTTCCTCACCTACTCCTCCCTGGCCCAGGTGTGCAAGTACGCCAACCGGGTGAGCTACGAGGTGCTGGCCCAGAGCAGCCCGCGTCTCTCCCGCGGCCTGCCGGAGAAGGAAGACAGCCTGGAAGAGGTGTACTGGGAGCGGTGATCCCGTCATCCGGTCGACAACAAGAAAGGGTGCCCAGTGGCACCCTTTCTTGTTTTTGGGGCTGGATCATGTTTTTGGCACTGCTTTTGCTGACATCGTGGACAGGGCGCGCCGTGGCGGCATACCTTGTGTTAAGGATATGTAGCTGCTGCGGGGCTGGGGTATGTTGAGACAATGGAGTATCGGTCGGCGCCTGTCGCTGGTGACCCTGATGGTGCTGGCGCTGCTGGGACTGCTGCTGTTCTTCTGCCTGCAGATCTATCATCAGGGGCTGATGGGGGAGAAGAGCCGCCAGACCCAGGCCCAGGTGGACACCGCCTACAGCCTGGTGGCGGGGCTGGAGGCCAGGGTGCGCAAGGGAGAGCTGGGCGAGGCGAGCGCCAAGGCCGAGGCTCTCGCGCTGATCAAGGGGCTGCGCTATGGCGCCGATGACTACTTCTGGATCAACGACAGCCACCCCACCATGGTGATGCACCCCATGAAACCCGAGCTGGACGGCAAGGATCTCTCCGGGGTGGAGGACAAGCAGGGGCTCAGGCTGTTCGTGGCCTTCGCCGATCTGGCGCGGGCGCAGGGGGCCGGGGAGGTGGCCTACTACTGGCCCAAGCCCGGGGTGGAGGAGCCGGTGCGCAAGATCTCCTACATCAAGCGCTTCGCCCCCTGGGACTGGATCATCGGCACCGGCGTCTACGTGGACGACGTCGAAGCCCAGTATCAGGAGGTACTGCGGACCCTGCTCGGGGTCGGCCTGGTGCTGGCCCTCCTGCTGTTTGCCGTGGTCGGACTCATAGTGCGCAGCATAGTGGTGCCCCTCTCCCAGTCGGTATCGGCCCTCAGCAACATCGCCAGGGGGGAGGGGGATCTGCGTTTTCGGCTGCCGGAGTCGGGCCGGGACGAGCTGAGCCAGCTCTCGGTCAACTTCAACCTCTTCGCCGGCCAGATGGCGCAGCTGGTGGGGCGCAGCCAGCAGATCACGGCCCAGAACCGGGAGCAGGCGCACCAGCTGGCCCAGGTCGTCGATCGGACAGGCGCCATCGTCACCGGCCAGGAGCAGGACACCCTGCGGGTGGCCAGCGCCATGGAGCAGATGACGGTGAGCAGCCGGGAGGTGGGCCAGCACGCGGCCCAGGCCGCCGAGGCGGCGGACTCCGCGCTCAACCTCGCCCGGCACGGGCGCCAGGTGGTGGCCCAGACCCGGGAGACCATCAGCCAGCTGGCGGACGAGATGGTGGAGACGGTGCAGGCGGTGAGCCGGCTCGAGCAGGAGACCCAGCAGATTGGCTCGGTGCTCGACGTGATCCGGGGAGTGGCGGAGCAGACCAACCTGCTGGCCCTCAACGCCGCCATCGAGGCGGCCCGGGCCGGGGAGCAGGGGCGCGGCTTTGCGGTGGTGGCCGACGAGGTGCGCACCCTGGCGACCCGCACCCACAGCTCCACCGACGAGATCCGGCAGATGATCCAGCGGCTGCAGGAGGGGGCGGGCCGGGTGGTCAGCGGCATCACCCAGTTGCAGCAACTCTCCCGCTCGACCGCAGACCGGGCCGGTGACGCCGACGGCGCCATTCATGCCATCGATGGATCTGTGCACACCATCAATGCGATGAATAGCCAGATCGCCACCGCCGCCGCCGAGCAGAGCCGGGCGGCCGAGGAGATCAACCAGCGGCTGGTGGCCATCACCGAGCTGGCGGCGGATGCCCTGGCCCAGAACCGGTTGACCGAGCAGGCGGCAAGCCAGCTGGCGCTCTCCTGCGATGAGTTGGGGGCCCTGGTCGCCCAATATCGTACCTGATGGCGCTTATCCCCGCCTTTTTGGGGATAAGGCTTGAGTCTGGGGGGCTTTTGGGACACCATCAGCCCCATTATTGGCCAGCGTTGGCCGACCGCCTGCAAGAGAGAGACTCCCATGAGCAAACTAACTGACAATCTTGACGCCAATTTCCAGCTGTTCATCGAAGAAGTCCGCGAGTCGGGTCAGGTGTGGGGTCTGCGTTACGGTGAAGACTGGGTGGTGTGCCGCTCCGCCGAGTTCGAAGATGCCGACGTCATGCCGCTCTGGTCTGCCGAGGGCGATGCCCGTCTGCACTGCGTGGACGAGTGGGCGGACTACGAGCCGGAGGTGATCGAGCTGGAAGAGTTCCTCGACATCTGGATCAACGATCTGGACGAAGACGATGTGCTGGTCGGGCCGAACTGGAACGCCGATCTGGAAGGCCAGGAGCTCGAGCCCATCGAGCTGGCCAAGGCGCTGGTTGAGCTGGACGCCTGAACCGTGCTGCACTGATGGCCCCGACGCGGGTCATCGCCGAGACCAGAACCGACGGCTGCGAGGCCGTCGGTTTTTTTGTTCCCGGCTGGTCGCCAGCGTGAGCGGGCGATTTGGCTTTGCACCCGTCGCCGAGATGGGTCATCATCAACCCTTTGCCGATCGGGAGGTGCCATGTTTGTCTTTGACGTGACCACAGCGGCGGGCGCGCGGGCCCGGATCCGGGTGCAGGCGCTGGACTGGGGCCAGAGCGGTCCCGTGACCTTCCAGTGCGACAGCGACGCCCTGGCCCTGGTGCTGCTGACCGGCTGCCGCTGCGATGCGGTGGGCTATTTCGATCTGCTGGCCGGTTGCAAGCCGCTCTATGTGGAGCAGTGGCTCGCCTACCTGCAGGAGAGTGGCCATCTCGACAAGCAGAGCTGCCAGCTGGAGAGCCCGTCCCAGGAGGACTATCTGGCCCGGGCTGGGCTGGATGACGAAGAGCTCAATGCCTTGCTGGGACAGGTCTACAAGGTGGCCGGCTTCAATCGCCTGCAGATCAACCGTTACCTCAAGAACCGCCATAACCCGACCATGCTGGCGACCCGTTACGATCAGAAGGAGCTGGAGCGCTATCGCCAGCTCAATGACATCATTCTGACCTTGCTGAAGTTGAAACGTCCCCAGTGAAGATCCCCGGATGGGGAATGTCGGGCCCCAGCTCCTGGGGCCGTGCGATCAGATACCCCTGCAATCCGTCCACATACATGCCTTCCAACAACTGCTTCTGACCGAGCTCCTCCACCCCTTCCGCTATCACCAGACAGCCCATGCGATGGGAGACGTCGACTATCATCCGCACGAACTGCTGGTTGGCGATGTCCCGTTCCAGGGTGCCAAGCAGCAGCGGATCCAGCTTCACATAATCCGGCCTCAGCTCATGAAGCAGGGTGAAGGAGTCCATCCCCTTGCCAAAGTTGCGAATGGTGGAGCGACTGCCATGGCGCCTGAGCAGTTCAAACAGCCGCTTTCCACCGACCATGTTGTGTTTCAGGTGCTCTTCATCCAGGGCGAAGACCAGATTGGCACTGATGTTCGCATCCTTTTGCAGCTGGTGATCAAACCAGATCAAAAAGGCGCTGTTCTGCAACAGGCAGATGGAGAGGTTGATCCCCCAGCGGTGGGGCTGCTGGTCGAAGGCGCGATACTGGCGCATGACATGGGTGATCAGCATCTGCTCCAGCCGCATCAGCATTTCCAGGCGCTGTGCCATGGCAAAGAGCGTGTCTGTGGGGAGCTGTATCCCCTCTCGATTGCTGAAGCGGGCAGAGATGTCCTGGTAGGGCACCATGTCCCGATTGAACGACTGCACCGGCTGGCTGTAGAGCGTGATGCAATCCGGCTGGGACAGCAGATCCTCCAGCACTCTCTTCCAGTGCTGCTGGCCATGGAGGTTGCTGGAGTGATCATGCTGCTGGATGGCCCAGCCGTTGATGGTTTCAGTCTGGGCCCGTGCCAGGGCGAGATCGGCTCGGGCCAGGATAGCCTCGATATTCTGCGCGCGGGAGAGCTGGGTCAGCCCTGTGTAGGCCACATTTTCCAGTTCCCGCTCCCGATGATAGTGATCGAAGGCCCGCTTGAACTCCTGCCCCAGCAAATGGGGCGGAATGTTGATGTCAGAGGGGAGCAGCACCGCAAAATCAGAGCCCGAGATGCGATAGACCTGGTGCCCGGGAAAGCGGTTGACCACCAGATTGATGAGGTTGGAAATATCCCTGATGTAGGCATCCCCGGACTGGAAGCCACGCTGGGTGTTGAGGCGGGCAAGCTCGGTGGCGCGGATCAGCACCAGGATGGCGGTCTGGGTCGTCTCCTGCAGCAGCAGCTCGGTGAGATCGCGCCTGAACGCGTGACGGTTGCGCAGGCCCGTCATCTCGTCCTGGGTCGCCTGCTGCTGCAGCTCGCTTATCTGGCGATGTGCATCGAGTTCGGCTTCACTGAAGGAGGCAAGCAGCTGGCGTAGCGCCGTTTGTGCCTGCGGACTATCCAGCATGGCGGGATCTCGTTGTTGCAGCGCCAGCAGCCAGCGCTGCTCCTGCCTCTCCCGCTCCCCCTTGCGCACGCTGTGGGTGAGAAAGAGCAGCAGGGCAAAACCGATGAGGGTGGTCATCAGGACCAGCAGCAGGGTGAGGGGGGAGGCCGGAGGCGCAAGCCAGAGCCCCTGCAGCAACAGCATGGGAATGCAGACCAGGGCACTGACCAGCAGCAGATTTCCCTCGTGTTTATTCAACATCGTTTCATCCTTGATGATGCTCGTGATGTAGAAATTCTAACCAAGCCGCCGGCACAACGCTTGAGTACTCACGCAACTCCATGAAAAGGGTCGTCGGAAAGCGACTAAATGTGAGTGAAAACACTTTCACAGTTCGCAAAAAAAGCGAAGATGGGTTGAAAACAGCCCCAACAGAGCAGAGGTAGATATGTTGCTAGAACCCGTAGACACAGCCAAAGCACGGCAACTATTGAATCAGAGTATGGCCTTGGTGCTCGCAGGGGGACGCGGTAGTCGCCTGAAGCAGTTGACCGACAATCGCGCCAAGCCTGCCGTCCATTTCGGCGGCAAGTTCCGCATCATCGATTTCGTGCTTTCCAACTGCATCAACTCCGGCATTCGCCGGGTGGGTGTGGTCACCCAGTACAAGTCCCACAGCCTGCTGCGCCACCTGCAATCCGGCTGGTCCTTCCTGCGCTATCAGATGAACGAGTTCATCGATCTGCTGCCCGCCCAGCAGCGGGTGGACGAGGTGCACTGGTATCGCGGCACCGCCGATGCCATCTACCAGAACGTCGACATCATTCGTGACTACGGCCCCAAATACATAGTGGTGCTGGCGGGGGATCACATCTACAAGATGGACTACGCCGCCATGCTGCTCGATCACGTGCGCCTCGGCGCCAAGGTGACGGTGGCCTGCATCGAGGTACCGCGCGCGGAGGCGTCCGCCTTCGGGGTCATGGACATCGACGAGCAGCGCAAGATCCGCGCCTTCGTGGAGAAACCGGCCAATCCGCCCGCCATGCCGGGTAATGACCAGGTTTCCCTGGCCTCCATGGGGATCTACATCTTCGATGCGGAATACCTCTATCAGCTGCTGGAGGAGGACATCCACAACCAGGAGTCCAAGCACGACTTCGGCATGGACGTGATCCCGCGCATCGTGGGAGAGGGCAAGGCCTTTGCCCACCCCTTCACAATCTCCTGCGTCGGAGCCAAGGAGGGGCAAAAGCCCTACTGGCGCGACGTGGGGACCCTGGACTCCTTCTGGGAGGCGAACATGGATCTCGCCTCCGTGGTGCCCGAGCTCGACATTTATGACGAGAACTGGCCCATCTGGACCAGCCAGAACATGTCGCCCCCCGCCAAGTTCGTTCAGGACAGAAACGGTCAGCACGGCATGACCATCAACTCCATGTTCGCGGGCGGCTCCATCGTCAGCGGCTCCTTCGTGCTGAACTCGGTGCTCTTCACCAATGTGCGGGTGCACTCCTTCTGCACCCTGGATCAGGCGGTGATCTTCCCCGGGGTCGAAGTGGGGGCGGGCTGCCGCCTGCGCCGGGTGGTGGTGGACAAGGGCTGCAAGCTGCCCGATGGCCTGGTGGTGGGGGAGAACGCGGACGAGGATGCCCGTCGCTTCTACCGCTCCGAGCAGGGCATAGTGCTGGTGACCAAGGAGATGCTGGCCAAGCTGGGGTGAGTACAAGTGCTGAAAATACAAAGGGAGCCGCAGCGGCTCCCTTTTTCATGCGGTCATCGCCGACTTATTCGCTGACGATGGCCTTGCCGGCCATCACCATGGCGGTGCCGTGCTTGCCACCGGCGGCGGTCACCTGGGGGACGCCGTCTTCGTCGGTGTCACCACCGGCGCCGTCGATGACGTTCTCGCCGGAGTCGCCCACCCACTCGGCCATCTGCATGCCGCCGTTGACGGTGCCACGGAACCAGCTGACGTACTGGCCGGTCAGCTTGGCCAGCTCCAGCTCGGGCGCCTTCTCGGCCCCTTCGTTGCGCAGGTTCAGCATGGCGGAGCGCAGGGCGCCGGAGATGGCGGCCTGGGTCCAGGGGGTGTATTCACCCTGCTTGCCCGCCAGCCAGGTGCCCGCCTTGGCATTGAAGTAGGCCTTGTCGGTGGCGATGAAGAGATCCCGTGCGGCGGTGCGGTACTTGGCATCCGAGGTGGCCAGGAAGGCGGCGGTCAGGCCACGGATGGCGGCAAATTGCGCCTCCATGGATTGACCGGCGTCCAGCGCCCCGCCCAGGGTCAGGCCGTCGTGGACCAGACCGTTCTTGCCCACCAGCTTGCCGAGGATGAAGTCAGCCTGCTTGCGTACCAGCTCGAGCGCCTGTTGACCCTGCCGGGTCTTGAGGTTCAGCTCGCCGTTGTCACCGGCGGCGTAGCCGACCGGCAGGGCATCCTGGGCGCGCTGGAAGATCTGCAGGGCGACCAGGGCGTAGGCGGCGTCGAAGGTGGTGACGTGAGTGCCTTGCTTGCCCCCTTGCCAGCTGTCCACCAGGGTACCGGCCTTGGGCTCGAAGTGCAGGGCGGCCAGGTTCTTGAAGGTCAGGTTGGAGAGATTCAGCGCCAGGGAGAAGGCATCGCTGCCCGCCACCGCCTTGCCCAGATCATTGGCCTTGTTGGCGGCCGGGGCCGCGGCGAAGGGGGCGCCGTCAAACACGGCGTGGAAGGCCGGGTTCTGGTTGGTGTTGGCCGTGCGCTGATCGCTGAAGGCGTAGAACTCGGAGAGCGGCCACAGCAGCATCCAGGCGTCGCGCAGCTGGGCGGAGCCGTCCACCACTTCCAGCTTGCCGATGGCGCCGACCTCATTCTTGCTGGTCTCGGTCACTTTCACCTGATGGGGGAAGTAGACGACCCCCTTGGCCGGATCGTACTGGGGGCTGATCTTGGCGCCGAGCTGCTTGCCGTCGAAGCCGAGCTGGTTCTGCATGATGGCCAGCTTGTCGATGGACTGTTCGGTCAGCATCATGCCGTTGAAACCGTCGGCGGCGGAGACGCCGAGCTTGTGCTTGCCATCCTGATCCATGGTGGCGGACGCGGCTTCCACCTCTTCATCGCTCTCGGCCACGTGCATGCCGCCGAGGAAGTCCTGGGACCACATCACTTCCTTGAGCAGGATGCCGCCGACGGCCGCCGGCACCAGCAGGTTGTCACTGCCGCTCCAGCGCAGGGTGGCGTAGTCGCGGAAGTAGGCCGGAACCTGGGTCTTGACCGATTTTTCCGTGCCCTTGGCGGTCTTGATGGTGAGCTGATCGCCGTTGACCGGGGCGGCGTTCACCGCCTGGGCGAACTCCGGATTGGCGGAGGCGTAGGGCAGGGAGAGGGGATACATGCCCTGGGGCACTTCATCGGCCGGGAAGCCGACGGCGTCGGCCATGGCCAGCACCCGCTTGCCAAGGTCGGCCAGGGTGCCGCCACGGGCCAGGTTCTGCGGCCCGTTCACCAGGTGCGGGCCCATGCCGGACTGGTAGTTGAGGGCGTACATCGCCTCTTCGGAATACTCGTAGGATTCGATGCCGGCGGCGAAGTCGAAGGGGGTCGGCTCATCGGCGCGGTTGGCGTCCAGTACGTCCAGATCCAGCCCCAGGGCCTCGGCCAGCGGCTCGCCGGAGAGTTCGAATTCGGTATAGGCCAGCATGCTGGCGGCGGTGTTGAAGGTCTTGTCTTCCACCTTGACGGCAGCGTGCGCGGCGCTGCTGAGCAGTGCACAGGCGATCGCCTGCACCAGTACGGTCTTTCTCATGTCCTTTTCACCCATATGTTTGATTTTATTATGACGCTTCTCATGAATCTAAATGAGAATGGTGTGCATTATGAGGCAAGGGAGAGAACTTTAGAAGCGAAAAACCGCGCCCCGGGTCCCGGGAATAGGGGGGCGCGGCGGCAGGGGTTACATCAGCTTGAAGGGGATCACCAGGCGACCCGGCTCCACCTTGAGGGCCTCGACCTTCTCCTTGATACGCGCCTCGTTCTTGCGGCTGCCATCGAGCCGATAGACGGGGGTCTGGGAGAGGAAGAGTGAGAGCGACTGGTTGAAGGTGGGCAGCAGCGGGGTGAGGGCGGCGCCCACGTCGGCCGGCTCTGTCTTGACCGAGATGAGTTCGAGGTCACGCAGGTAGATGGCGCCCTGCTCCGCCACATAGTCCGGGCGGGCACTGAGGGAGAGGCGGATCTTCATCTGCTGGCTGCCAAGGGGGCTCGCGACCTGCAGATCGCCGGCGGCATCCAGCTCGACCCTGTCGGTCTGGTTGCGACCGATGCGACTCTCCATGTCGTCCAGGCGGATCTTGCTCGACATGATGCCGGGGATCCCCAGCTGTTTCTCGAAGGCGACTCGCTCCTTGAGGTACTGGTTGATCTCGCCCTCGCTGACGCTGTACTGGGTGAGGGAGCAGGCCGCCAGCAGCAGGGCGAAGGGGAGCAGAAGCAGGTGCTTTAACATGGGAAGGTTCCATCAAATGGGTGGCAACAACGGATGGCGCCATCTTAGGGGCAAAGCGGGTCGGCCGCCAGTGGGGGCTCCCTCGTCCCGTTTCTGTCGCATCCCCCATATGGGGATGGCAATTCGTGTTCATTCGAGTAGCGTTGTCATCCCCTGCGCCAGCAGGCCCGCCACGGCGCCATGGCACTAATATCCACAGAAAAGCCCCTGTTTTATCGACTCAAAATCCCATTGACCCCGTGATTTCAAAGCGAGTATTTTACCGCCGCACAAAGTCAAACTGATAATCATTATCATTTTGAATCTTCTTTGAGGGTGTAACGTGAATACTCGAGTAATGGAAAATGGCGCACCTGCCGAGGCGAAGATGTCGCCTGATTTCTTGTTTACCTCGGGTCAGGGCACGATCAGTGCCACTGACCTGGGCCAGCCCATCACCACCCCCGCCTGTGAATGGCCTTTGCTAGAACAGCAGATTGCCGACGCGCTGGCTGCCGCCAGGGCCGCCGGCCAGGCCAATCCCTTGCTGATCGGCGCCTTCGCCTTCGACCCGGCGGAAGCCTCCTGTCTCTATGTGCCCGGCCGCTATGAGCGGGGCGATCGTCCTGTCCCGTTGGCACAGGCGGCAGAGCAGGCCGCCGAGACCAACAGTGTCATCTCGGTGCAGAGCACCCCGGCGTCTGGCGAATTCCAGGCCTCGGTGAGTGCTGCGCTGGATGCGTTCGCCCAAGGCAAGCTCGCCAAGGTGGTGCTGTCACGCAAGCTCACCCTTACCCTGCATCAGCCCGCCGACCCTAAGCGGGTGCTGGCCCGTCTGATGGCCCAGAATCCCCACGCCTTCCACTTCTCCCTGCCGCTCGGCCAGGGCCGCCGCCTGCTTGGCGCCAGCCCGGAGCTGCTGCTGCGGGTCAGCGGGGGAGAGGTGTTCACCCACCCGCTGGCGGGCTCCGCCAGACGGGCGAGCGAACCGGCGCAGGACGAGGCGGTGGCCCGGGAGCTGCTGGCCTCTCGCAAGGATCAGCATGAACACAAGTTGGTGATCGACGAGATCCGCCGGGTGCTGACGCCTCACTGCCGCGAGCTGGCGATCCCCTCCCACCCTTCCTTGATGAGCACGGACACCCTCTGGCATCTGGGCACCCCCATAGCGGGCCGGCTGCACGGCAGCGATGCTTCGGTGTTGTCGCTTGCCTGCCAGCTCCATCCCACCCCGGCCCTGTGCGGTTACCCCACGGATCTGGCCCGCGAGTTTATCCGCGAGCAGGAGCCCTTCCGGCGCGCCCTGTTCAGCGGCATCGTCGGCTGGTGCGACAGCCAGGGCAACGGCGAGTGGGCCGTGGTGATCCGCTGCGGCGTGCTCGATGGCCATCAGGTCGAGCTGTTTGCCGGCGCCGGCATAGTCGCGGGCTCGGATCCCGCCATGGAGTGGGCCGAGACCGGCACCAAGCTGGGCACCATGCTCAAGGCCCTGGGCCTGGATTTGGAGGTGGCGCAATGAGCCAGCTTCAATATCTGGGCTGGCCGAGCGGGCAGCCGAATCTGAAAGCCCTGGGCCTGGGTCCGGAGGTGGCGCCATGACTCGGTCTAACCGCTTCCTGCCCTATACCCGCTGGCCTGAAGAGCTGGCCCAGCAGTACCGCGCCAAGGGTTACTGGCGCGGCGAGCCGCTGACCGCCATGCTGGCGCGTCAGTGCGGGCTGGCCCCCGACGCCGAGGCGATCCTCTGCGGCGAGCGCCGCTTCAGCTATGGCGAGCTGGATGCCGCCTCGAGTCGGCTGGCCGCAAATCTGGCCCGCCACGGCCTGGGGATAGGGGATACCGCCCTGGTGCAGCTCCCCAACGTGGCCGAGTTCTATCTGGTGTTCTTCGCCCTGCTCAAGGCCGGCATAGCGCCGGTCAACGCGCTCTTTAGCCACAATAGGCTGGAGCTTGCCGCCTACGCAGAGCAGATCACACCGCGCCTCTTTATCGGCTCCACCGGGCATCCGCTCTTTGCCGAGAACCCCCGTCAGAGCGAATTGCTGCAGACGATGGGCGCCGAACTGGTGCTGCTGGATGGGGAGGCGGGTGAGCTGAGCCTGGCCCATTGGCTAGGGGAACTGGATACCGATGGCGCAGCATCTCCCGCCTTTGGCCCGACCCCGGCGGACGAGGTGGCCTTCTTCCAGCTCTCCGGCGGCAGCACAGGCACTCCCAAGCTCATCCCGCGCACCCACGACGACTACCTGTACAGCGTGCGCCGCAGCAACGAAATCTGTGAATTGGGGCCCCATACCCGCTATCTGTGCGCCCTGCCGGCCCCCCACAACTTCCCCCTGAGCTCCCCGGGTGCCCTGGGGGTGTTCGAGGCGGGCGGCACCGTGGTGCTCGCACCCGATCCCAGCCCCATCAGCTGTTTCCCGCTGATCGCCCGCCACCGGGTCAACCTCACCTCGCTGGTGCCGCCGGCGGTCTCCCTCTGGCTGCAGGCCGCGGAAGCGGATCCCACTGCGCGCACCCAACTCGAGAGCCTCGACTTGCTGCAAGTGGGCGGCGCCAAGCTGGGGGAGGCGGTGGCCAGCAAGATAGAGCCGCTGCTCGGCTGCCGGCTGCAGCAGGTGTTCGGCATGGCGGAGGGGCTGGTCAACTACACCCGGCTGGACGACCCCGACGAGAAGGTCATTCACACCCAGGGTCGCCCCATGAGCCCGGACGACGAGGTGCGCATCCTCGATGAGGCGGGCAACCCGGTCGCCCCCGGCCAGCCTGGCGCCCTGCACACCCGCGGCCCCTATACCTTCCGCGGTTACTTCCAGAGCCCGGCCCACAACGCCCGGGTGTTCGATGCCGAGGGCTTCTACTGCTCCGGCGATCTGGTGGTACAGGATGCCGATGGCTACCTCACCGTGGTAGGGCGACAGAAGGATCAGATCAACCGGGGCGGCGAGAAGATCGCGGCGGAGGAGGTGGAAAACCAGCTGCTGCACCACCCGGCCATCACCCATGCGGCCCTGGTCTCCATGCCCGACAGCGCCATGGGGGAGAAGAGCTGCGCCTTTATCGTCACCACAGAGCCGGGTCTCAAGGCGCTGGCCTTGCGCAAGTTTCTGCGCGAGCGCGGGGTGGCGGACTTCAAGCTGCCCGACCGTTTCGAAACCCTGGACGCCCTGCCCATGACGGCGGTGGGCAAGATTGACAAGCAGGGGCTGCGGGCGCGCATTGCGCACGCCATCGCCGCCAACCAGTCCCTGACAACAGCATAAAACTAAAAAGGAATCATGACGTTATGGCTATCCCAACCCTGAACAATTACGCCATGCCCAGCCAGTGGAAGGCCAACAAGGTCGACTGGTCTCTGAGCCCCAAACGCGCCGCCCTGCTGATCCACGACATGCAGGAGTACTTCACCGCCTTCTACGGCGAAAACAGCCCGCTGATCGCGGCCCTGACCGAGCACCTGGCCGCCGTGCGCAAGCAGTGCAAGGCCCTCGGCATTCCGGTCTTCTACACCGCCCAGCCCAAGGATCAATCCCCCGAAGATCGCGCCCTGCTCAACGACATGTGGGGCCCGGGGCTCAACAAACGGCCCGAGCAACAGCAGGTGGTGGCCGCGCTGCGCCCGGAGCGGGACGACACCGTGCTGGTCAAGTGGCGTTACAGTGCCTTCCAGCGCTCCGAGCTCGAGCAGATGCTCAAAGAGCTGGGGCGGGATCAGCTGATCATCGGCGGCATCTACGGCCATATCGGTTGCATGATGACCGCCTGCGACGCCTTCATGCGCGATATCCAGCCCTTCTTCCTGGCGGACGGGGTGGCGGACTTCTCCCTGGCCGACCACCAGATGGCGCTCGACTACGTGGCGACCCGCTGCGGCAAGGTGATCCGCTGCGAGGAGGTGCTGGCCCTTGCGCCGGTTGCCGCTTCTGCCGTCCAGACCAATCCGTTGCTGACGTATGAGGGGCTCAAGGCGCGGCTGCTGAGCCATATCGACGAGGACGAAGATGAGTTTGACCCTGACGAGAATCTCATCGACTACGGTCTGGATTCGGTGCGGATCATGGCCCTGCTCACCGAGTGGCGCGCCGCCGGGGTGGAGCTCGGCTTCGTGGATCTCGCCAAGCTGCCGACCCTCAACGGCTGGTGGCGCCTCATTGAGGCCAAGCTGGCAGCCCAGGCGCTGGAGGTGACCCCATGAACCGCTTCCCCTTGACCATCCCCCAGCAGGGGCTCTGGTCCGGACATCTGCTCAATGACGACAAGGCGATGTTCAACACCGCCGAGTGCATTGCCTTCGACGGCAAGGTCGAGGCGGCCGTGCTGGCCGCAGCCCTTGCCAAGGCGGTGGGGGAGTGCGAGGCACTCAAGGGCCACTTCGAAGACGATAAGAAGGCGGTCTGCTTCGTCCCGGCCGATCTGCCCCTGGCCTATGACGAGGTCTCCCTCGAGCGCGATGACGAGACGCTGGCCCGCGCCTGGGCCTGGGCCGATCTGCGCCGCCCGTTCGAGTTGACCCAAGAAGCGCCCTGCCGTTTCGCCCTGCTGCGCGGCCCCGGCCGCGATTACCTCTACAGCTGCGTTCACCACATCGCCCTCGATGGCTTTGGCACCACCTTGCTGTTCCAGCGCATCGCCGAGCTGTATGCAGAGGGGCTGGCCGGTGAGATGAACTCCCCATCCCCCTTCGGTTCGTTGGCGGAGGTGCTGGCGGAAGAGGCGAGCCGTGAGCAGAGTGGCAAGAACTCCGCCGCTCGCGCCTTCTGGCAGGAGCAGCTGCAAGGCTGGCCCGAGGTGCGCTCCTTCAGCGAATCCCGAGCCCCCATCGCGGCCGAATTTATCCGCGAGAGCCGTCCGCTGCCGGCGGCACTGTGGCAATCCCTGACCGGCTTTGCCGACGAGCACAAGCTGGGCTGGCCCGATCTGCTGCTGGCCGGCCTCTCGGCCCAGCTGTCGCTGTCGAGCGGCCAGGGCCAGACCCTGCTCGGCCTGATGATGATGAACCGCATCGGCTCGGCGTCGCTGACCGTGCCCTGCATGCAGATGAACATTACCCCGCTGGCGCTGACACTGGGTGAAGAACTGGATCTGGCGGGAGCCGCCGGCGCCGTGGCCAAGGCCAAGCGCGGGGTGCGCAAACACCAGCACTACCGCTACGAGCTGCTGCGCCGCGACCTTGGCCTGGTGGGGGGCGACAAGCGCCTGTTCGGCCCCCTGGTCAACATCATGCCGTTCGATCACGCTCGCCGCTTCGGGCCGCTATCTGCCCATATTCTCAACATCAGCGCCGGCCCGGTGGAGGATCTCACCATAGAGGTGCAGGTCGGCGTCGATGGCCAGCCACGCCTGGATCTGGACGCCAACCCCGGCTGCTACTGTCAGGCGGATCTGGCAGCCATCGCCGATACCCTGTTTGCCCTGCTGGGCCGCTGGCTGGCCGAGCCCGCCCAGACCCTGGGTGCGCTCAAGGCCGACTGGCTGGCCGAGCAGCGAGCCAGCGCCCTGATCGCTGGCCTCGCCCATGAAGCTCTCCAGGTGCGGCCGGTGCTGGAGGCGCTCTGCCACTTCGCCGCCCAGACCCCGGACAAGATCGCGCTGGAGCAGGGAGAGGCCCGCTTCAGTTACGAGGCGCTGCTGGCCCGATCCGAACAGATGGCGGCCGCCCTGCAGGCCGAAGGCGTCGTCCCCGGCGACAAGGTGGGAGTCATGCTGGCCCGCACCCCCCAGGCCATCTTCGCCCAGCTGGCGGTGCTGCTGGCGGGCGCCGTCTACGTGCCGCTCGATCCCGAGCAGCCGCTGGAGCGTCAGGGCCATATCCTGCGGCTGGGGGAGGTCAAGACCCTGATCACCCAGGCCGAGTACCGTCACAAGCTGGCCAGCCTGTTCGAGGGGCGCACCCTCCTGGCGGGGGATCTGGTGAGCGGCGATCGGCTCAACCAGCCGGCCGCCGGCCGCGCCGTCGCCTACCTGATGTTCACCTCGGGCTCCACCGGTCTGCCCAAGGGGGTGGCGGTCAGCCACGGCGCGCTGGATCACTTCGCCGCCGCCGCCCGCTGCCGCTACCACTTGGGAGAGGGGGCGCGGATGCTGCAATTCGCCCCCTTCAACTTCGACGCCAGCATCGAGGAGGTGTTCGCCACCCTGAGTGCAGGTGCCACCCTGGTGCTGCGCACCGACGCCCTGCTCGAATCCATGCCCGCCTTTGCGGCCGGGGTGGAGCAGATGGGGATCACCCACCTCGACCTGCCCACCGCGTTCTGGAACGAGTGGGTGGTGGCGCTGACGGCGGGTCAGGCCCACATTCCGGCATCCCTTGCCACCGTGATCATTGGCGGCGAGGCGGTCTACCCCGAGCAGCTGGCCCAGTGGCAGCGCCAGGGCCGCGCCGATGTGCGCCTGTTCAACACCTACGGCCCCACCGAAACCACAGTAGTGGTGACCACCCAGGAGCTGCAGCAGGAAGACCCGAGCCAGGCCCAGTTGCCCATCGGCCTGCCGCTGCCCGGCATGAAGGCGCTCATCCTGGGGGCGGGGGATCAACCCGCCAGCGAGGGTGAACTGGTGCTGCTCGGCCCGCAGCTGGCCAACGGCTATGTGGGGGGCGTACAAGGGAGCTTTGGCACCCTGCGGATCGGTGAGGAGGATGTGCCCGTCTATCGCACCGGCGATCGGGTGCGCCTGGTGGCTGGCCGGCTGGTCTACCTCGGTCGGCGCGACAACGAATTCAAGATAAGCGGCTATCGCATCCAGCCCGGCGAGGTGGAGGCCCAGCTGCTGGCCCTGCCGGGGGTGGACGAGGCCTGCGTGCAGGGGGTGAGCATCGGCAGCGTACGCCGGCTGGTGGCCTTCGTGGCGGGGCTGGAGCGCGACAGCCGGGTCATCAAGGCGCAGCTGGCTAGGGTGCTGCCTGCCGCCATGATCCCCACCGACTATCGCCACTATGACCAGCTGCCCCGCACCGGCTCCAACAAGCTGGATCGCAAGGGCCTGCTGGCCGCCTACCAAGCGGGGGGCGAAGCGTTGACCCTTGGCAGCGAGACCGAGAACCGGGTGGGCGCCATCTGGCAGCAGATCCTGGGGCTGGCCACCATGGCGCCCGCCGACAACTTCTTCGAGCTGGGGGGCCAGTCCCTGCAGACCATCCAGATCGTCAACCGGCTCGGCGCCGAGTTCGGGGTGCAGGTCAAGGTCTCCGACGTGTTCGATCACCCGCGCCTCGATGACTTCTGCCGTTTCCTCGACGGCCTGCTTTCCGAGGACGAAGAGAGCGTGGAGATGGTGTGGTGATGAGCAAGGAGCAACAAGCAATGGCCTTTGATTTCACTGGCAAGCGGGTCTGGGTAACCGGGGCCGGGCGCGGCATCGGCCGCGAGGTGGCGACGCAGTTCGTGGCGGCCGGCGCAATCGTGGTGGGGCTGGATCTGGCGTTTCCCGAAGCGGACTACCCCTATGCCACCCGGCTGCTCGATATCGGCGACTCGAAGGCGGTCAACGCCTGCTGCACAGCGCTGCTGGCGGACGGCGGGCTGGATGTGCTGGTGAACGGGGCCGGGGTCTTGCGCCTCGGTTCTACCGAAGTCCTGAGCGATGACGACTGGCACGACTGCATGACGGTCAACGCCAGCGGCGTCTTCTATCTGCTGCGGGCCCTGGTGCCCCACTTCAAGGGGCAGCGGCGCGGTGCCATCGTCACCATCGGCTCCAACGCCGCCCATGTGCCGCGCATGCAGATGGCAGCCTATTGCGCCTCCAAGGCGGCGGTCACCAGCCTGACCCAGACGGTGGGGCTGGAGCTGGCCCCCTTCGGCGTGCGCGCCAACCTGGTGTCGCCGGGCTCGACGGATACCCCCATGCTGCGCGGCATGCTGCCAAGCGAGGAGGCCATGGCCCGTACCATTGCCGGGCTGCCGGAGCAGTTCAAGCTCGGCATCCCCCTGCGCAAGGTGGCCACCCCGGCGGAGATCGCCCATACCGTCCTCTTCCTGGCCTCGGATCTGGCCAGCCACATCACGCTGCAGGATCTGGTCGTCGACGGCGGCGCCACCCTGAGTGCCTGAGGCTTGAGAAACAGATGAACAATATGATTTTGCTGTTGAAACAGCTGGAACGGCAGGGTGTCAAGCTGGCGCTGAACGACAAGGGCCAGCTTATCTCCCAGTCGAGCAAGGAGGCGGTGACGCCGGCCATCGGCGCCACCATCAAGGCCCACAAGGATGAGCTGGTGCGCTGCCTGGCGGCCCGCGCCGCCTTCGAGGCGCCCATTCTTGCGCAACGTGATGCCGAGGGCGCCCTGCAGGGGCCGCTCTCGTCCTCCCAGAGCGGGCTCTGGTTTATCGAGCAGTACGAGGAGGCCTCCCACCTCTACAATATGCCGGTCTATTTTCGCGTGAAGGGAGAGCTGGACACGGCGGCGCTGGAGTTTGCCTTCGACCACCTGTTTGCCCGCCACCCCAGCATGCGTACCCGCTTTATCAAGGACGAGGCGGGCAGGGGGGCGCAGGAGATCCTGCCCCACACGCCCTTCAAGTTGCAGATTGAGGACGTGAGCGCAGAGCCCATTGCCGAGCGTGAGGCCTATGTGGCCCGCCGGGTGCGCGAGGAGATAGGGCGTCCCTTCTCCCTGACCCTGGGGGATCTCAGCCGGGTGCACCTGATCCGCCTCGGCAGCCGCGAGCACGTGCTGCTGATCACCCAGCACCACATCATCTCCGACGGCTGGTCGGTCAAGAACATGTTCGCGGATCTCAAGCGCGCCTTTCTTGCCCACCAGAACCGCGAACCCCTGCAGGTGAGCGAGCTGCCGCTCACCTACATCGACTATGCCCGCTGGTTCAACTCGCCGCGCTTTCTCGATTATCACGCCGAGTTCAAGCCGTTCTGGGTCGACCGGCTCGGTGGCAGCCCGGAGGTGCACGGTCTGCCGCTCGACAAGCCGCGCCCGGCCCATCAGGACAGTGGCGGCGAGCTGGTCTTCTCCACCATAGACAACGCGCTGTGGGATAGCTTCAAGCGCCTGTGCCAGCGCCACAGCACCTCCAATTTCATCGGTCTGCACGCCCTGTTTGCCCTGCTGATGGTGCGCCAGAGCGGCGAGAAGGAGGTGGTGATCGGCACCCCGCTCGCCTATCGCGAGCGCCACGAGATCGAGTCCCTGGTGGGCTTTTTCGTCAATACCCTGGTGCTGAGAACCCAGCTGGCAGGGCGGCCCAGCTTTGTCGACTATCTGCAGCAGTGCCGGGAGGAGGATCTGGCGGCCTTCGATCACCAGCTCTACCGCTTCGAGGCGCTGGCCGAGGCCATCGGCGCCGATCGTACCACCGCCATCAACCCCATCTTCCAGATCATGCTGGTCTATCAGGCCAAGGTGGACTTCAACGATCTCATCCCCGGTTGCCAGCTGGTGGAGGAGACCTCGCCGGTGCTGCCGGCCAAGACCGACATCTCGGTCAAGGTGACCGAGCTGATGGACTCCGTCCGGGTAGACTGGCTGTTCGCCACCGCCCTGTTCGAGCGAGAGACCATCCAGGCGCTTGCCGATCGCCTGCTGCACCTGATGCGCGCCGTGGTGGCGGCCCCCGAGACCGACATCTGGCAACTGCCGCTGGAGGCGGGCACCGACCAGGCGGCGATGGCCGCACAGCTTGCCGACTTGCCGCCGGACTACCCGAGCCGCGACACCCTGCTCTGTCATATCGAGCGGCGCGCTATTCAGTTACCGGACGCGCTGGCGGTGAGCGACGGCGCGCAATCGTTGACCTATGGCGAGCTGGAGGTGCGTGCCAACCGGCTGGCCCACTGGCTGCAGGCTCAGGGGGTCACCCCGGGCGCCGCCATCGGCATCCAGGCCAGACGCGATGTCGCCTTCGTCATCGCGCTGCTCGCCTGCTGGAAGGCGGGGGCGGCCTATGTGCCGCTGGACCCGGCCTATCCCGCCGAGCGGCTGGCCCATATCCTCACCGACGCTGGCATCAGCCTGGTGCTGGGGGGCGTGCCGGACCCGCGGCTTGGCGAGGCGCTGGCGGGCACGACTGCCGCGTATCACGACCTGCACCAGTTGGCGCTGGACAAGATGCCAACCAGCACGCCCGCACTGCCTCGAGACGCTGCCATGCTGGCCCAGATCATCTACACCTCCGGCAGCACCGGCCTGCCCAAGGGAGTCATGGTGGAGCAGGGCAGCCTGGTCAATCTGATGGCGGATCACGGTGAGCGCATCGCCCTTGATCAGAATGGCGCCATGTTCAACTGCATGTCCCTCTCGTTCGATGCGGGCAACATGACCAGCTTGCTGCCGCTCTACTGCGGCGCGGCCCTGCACTTCGGCGAGCCGGGCGAGGGGGTGATCGGCGCCGCCATCGCTTGCGGTGCCAGCCATATGATCCTGCCCACGGCGCTGTTGGCGAATCTATTGCCAGCGGCGGATCTCGGTTCCCTCAAGGCCATCGGCTTTGGCGGCGAGGCGTGCCCGAGCAGCCTGGTGGAGCGCTGGGGGGAGCGGGTGGCACTGTTCAACATGTACGGCCCGACCGAGTGTACCGTCACCGCGCTCTGCGCGCGGCTCACCCCGGGGGCGCCCATCACCATAGGTCGACCCGTCAACAACCTGAAGGCGCTGATCCTGGACGAGGCGGGCAACCTCTGCCCGGTGGGGGTGCCCGGCGAGCTCTGCCTGGCGGGGCTGGGGCTGGCCCGCGGCTACCTCAATCTGCCGGAGCGCACCCAGGAGGCCTTTATCGAGCTGGCGCTGGCTGATCGTACCCATCGCCTCTATCGCACCGGCGATCGGGCCCTACTGCGCCGCGACGGCAACATCCAGTATCTGGGCCGGATTGACGAGCAGATCAAGCTGCGGGGCTATCGCATCGAGCCGGGGGAGATAGAGACCCAGATTGCCTCGCTGTGCCCGGCGATGCGCCAGATCAAGGTGGTGGTGCAGGAGGGGCGCCTGCTCGCTTACGCCTGTCTGCAGGCCGGGGAAAACGAGCCCGACGGCGATGCCCTGCTGCAGCGGGCCGGCGAGTGCCTGCCCGAATACATGGTGCCGGCGCGGCTCTGCTGGCTGCCCGAGATGCCGCTCACCCCCAACGGCAAGCTGGACCTGCGCCGCCTGCCCGCCATCGTCTGGCAGCAGAGCAAGGGTGAGCCGCAAAACGCACTGGAGCAGACCGTGCTTGCCATCTGGCAAGGGGTGCTCAAGCAGCCCCTCGGGGTGGAGGATGACTTCTTCCGCTTAGGCGGTGACTCCATCCTCAGCATCCAGCTCACCACCCGGTTGCGGGATGCGGGGCTGCACTGCAGCGTGAAGGACGTGTTCGAAGCCAAGACGGTGCGCCGCCTCTGCCGCCAGCTCGGCCAGCAGCAGGCGGTCAGCCACAGGAGCGAGCAGGGCAGCCTGACCGGCGAGTTCCCGCTCCACCCCATTCAGCACTGGTTCTTCGAGCAGGGCTTTGCCAAGTCCGGTCACTGGAACCAGGGGGTGATACTGCGCCTGCCGGCCGGGGTGGAAGACGAGGCCCTGCGCGGCTGGCTGGATGCCTTGCGCCAGCACCACGATGCCCTGCGCCTGGCGGTGACCCCGGCCGGCCAGCGCTATCTGGCCGAACTGCCATTGCCGCCGCTGCCGACCCTGGAGGCCGGCAGCCTGGATGAGGCCGGGCTGCAGGCCCGCCTGAGCGAGCTGCAGGGAGATTTCGACCCTGCCAGCGGCCATACCCTGGCCTGGGCCCGCCTGCGCAATCTCTCCCTCGAGGGTGAGACGGTGGAGGGGCTCTTCCTCGCCTTCCATCATCTGGTGATCGATGCGGTCTCCTGGCGCATTCTGGCCGAGGATCTCGCTCGGGTGAGCAGGGGCGAGCCGCTGCCCGCCAAGGGCAGCAGCTATCGCCAGTGGGGCGAGGGGCTGGCGGCCTACGCCAAACGGGAAGAGGATCAGATGGGCTTCTGGCTGGCTCAGGGGGCGGGCTGCGAGTCAGGCTTGCTCTCGGCGCAACGTGCCGCCGATGGCCGCGCCGCCGCCAGCCTGCTGCAACTGAGTCAGGAGACCACGGCCCGCCTCATCGACACCGCCAACCAGGCCTACTTCACCCGGGTGCCCGACCTGCTGCTGGCGGCACTGACTCGTACCCTGAGCGAACAGGGTTACGGCAGCCGTCACTGCGTGATGCTGGAAGGGCACGGCCGTGAGGCCATCGATGCCGAACTCGATGTGAGCCGTACCCTGGGCTGGTTCACCAGCACCTATCCGCTGGCGCTGGAGGATGCCGGGGCCTGGGATGGGCTGGTCTGCGCCACCAAGGAGCGGCTGCGCGCCGTGCCGGACAAGGGGGTGGGCTTCAACGCCCTGCGTCTGCACCACCCTCGCGGGCAGGAACTGCCCCAGGCGCTGGTCGTCTTCAACTATCTGGGGGTCAGCCATCAGGGCGAGGCCGCTCAGCCCTGGCAGCCCCTGCCCGTGGCACCGGGGGCACCCACGTCCCCGGACAACCTGCCGCGGGAGCTCATCAGCCTGCACGGGGGCGTGTTTGATGGCCGCCTCACCCTGCGCCAGGTCGGCGCCCTCAACCAGCAAGGGAGCGACGCCCTGATGGCGCGGCTGGCGGACAACCTGACGGCGCTGGTGGAACACTGCTGCACCCGGGCGGCTCCGCGCCACACCCCGAGCGACTTCCCGGGGCTGGGACTCTCCCAAGCTGCGCTGGACCAGGTGCTGGCCGGGCGCGAGGTGGAGACCCTGCTGCCCATGACCTCCTTGCAGCAGAGCATGTTCCATCACAGGGCGCTGGTGCCCGGTGACACGGCCTATCACCTGCAGACCGAGATCGACTATCACCAGCCGCTGGACGTTGCGGTCTACCGTCAGGCCTGGCAGGGGCAGATCGCCCGCTGGCCGGCCCTTCGCAGCGAACTGGTGCTGGCGGACGGGGTCGCGCTGCAGCGCATCATGAAGCGCGCCGAGCTGCCGTTCCACTATGAGGACTTGTCTGAGGTGGGAGATGCGGTGGGAGAGGCAGAGGCACGGATCCAGGCCTATCGGCAGCAGGATCTGGCCCGCCCGATCCCGCTCGAGCAGGCCCCTCTGCTGCGCCTTGCCTGCTTCAAACTGGCCCCCGATCACCACAAGGTTGTCTTCAGCGCCCATCACTGTGTGCTGGATGGCTGGAGCGGACCCGTGTTGCTGGGGGCGCTGCATCGCGGCTATCAGGCGTTGATGAACGGCCTGTTGCCGCAGCGCGATCCGGATACCGCCTGGCTCGAATTTGGCCGCCATATCGCGAGCCAGACCCGCAGCGCCGACGCCTACTGGCAGGGGCGTGGCGAGCTGCTAACAAAGCCTAACGATCTCGCCTGCCTGTTCGGGGTGGCGCTGGATCCCCAGCTGACCCGGCGCCATACCCAGCATCGGCCTGCGGTGTGCGGCCAGCCTCTGGCACCGGCGCTGTCGCGCCAGCTGGAGAGCCGTGCCCGCGATCTTGGCGTGACTGCGGGCTTGCTGGCCCAATATGCCTGGCATCGCCTGCTGGCACGCCGCTCGGGCGATGCCGTCACCCTGGTGGGGAACGTGACCCCGGGCCGGGACTACCCCATCGAGGGGATCACCCAGAGCGTCGGGCTCTATATCAACAGCCTGCCCCTGGCCCTGGCGTGGCGCACCGAGCTGACCCTGGCCGAGCATATCGCCAGGCTGCAGATGGATCTGGTGGCCCTCAACGAGCACGGCACCCAGTCCCTGGCGGCGCTGACCAAAGGCCGGGCGCGCCTGTTCCAGAGCCTGTTCGTGTTCGAGAACTACCCCATGCCGGCGGCCCCTGCCGCCCCCGAGCCCCACCAGCTGGTGCCGCAGTTTGGCGCGGTGGTGGAGAAGGTGGAGCTGCCGCTCTCCCTGGTGGTCAATGCCCGTGGCGGCCAGCTCAACCTGCGCCTCGAGTTCGACGGGGATCAGATCCCCATGGTGCAGGCCGAGGCCGTGCTGGCCGACTGGATAAGAGAGCTGGAATGGCTGGCGCAGGCGAGTCTGGCGCAATCGGCCAGATCCGAGGTGCCGAGTCTGACGACAGAGGTGGCCGCGCGCGCCGCAGGGGCTGAGCCCTGCCCGGCTGACATTCCTGTGGCGGCCCGCTCCCTGGTGGAACTGTGGCAGCGTCATTGCGGTGTGCCAGGGGTCTGGCAGCAGAGCCTGCAGGATCTTGGGGTGGACTCGGTGCAGCAGCTTGCCCTGCTGGCGGCCCTCAATGAGGCCTTTGCCGATGGGCGGGTCCCCCTCACCCTGGGGGATCTCAAGAGATATGGCTCCCCCAGCCGGCTGTTCAACCATTGGCTGGTGCGCCAGCCCGAGGAGGTGCTATGACGATGGCGATAGGCTCAGGCAAGGGGGTGGGCGCCGGGGCCAGGGAGCACTCCCTCGGCTCTCGGCTGGCGGCTTGCCTCGCCGCCACCCCGCTGGCCCCCGCCCTTCGCCTGGGCGTGGGCATGAGTGTGGAAATGGCAGAGACCCGTGATGGTGAAAACGCAGGGCAGTGGCTCAGCTACGGGGCGCTCAATGGGCGGGTCGAGCACGTCGCCGCCCGCCTGCAGGGGCTGGCGGTGGGAGAGCGGGTCGGCCTCTATCTCTCCCGCAGCCCGGATCTGGTGGCCAGCCTGCTGGCTTGCCTGCGGCTCGGCCTCTGCTTCGTGCCGCTCGAACCTGACTTTCCCCTGGAGCGGCTGCAGGGGATAGCCCGCCAGGCCAGGCTCTCGGCGGTGATCTGCGATGAGGAGGCGGGGACCCCGGATTTCGGTTGCCCCCTGCGCCCCCTCAAGGGGCCGGCCCCCGGCGGGGCTCTCTCCTGGCCCAGGGTGGACGACGCCCTGGCGGCCTACATGATGTTCACCTCGGGCTCCACCGGCGAGCCCAAGGGGGTGGTCATCAGCCGCCGGGCCCTGCTCTGTTTCCTCGACGGGATCCGCGAGCGGCTAGGACTCCCCCCGAGTTGCCACTGGCTCTTTATCACCACCCCTGCCTTCGACATCTCCTTGTTGGAGATGCTGGGGCCGCTCTGGGGCGGTGGCAGGCTGACGGTGGCGGGGGGCGAGCACAACAAGGATCCCCTGGGGATGCTGGCCCTGCTGGCGGCAGATCCTTCCATCAACGTCCTGCAGGCCACCCCGGCCTGCTGGCGCATGCTGCTCAAGGCCGGTTGGCAGGGGGGCGATACCCTCACCGCCCTGTGCGGCGGCGAGGCGCTGGATATGGGGCTGGCCGAGCAGCTTTGCGCTCGCACCCGGCGGTTGTGGAACTGCTACGGGCCCACCGAGGCCACCGTCTGGTCCCTGGTGAGCGAGGTGCGCTGGCCACCGGCTGGGGGGCAGATCACCATCAGCCACAGCCTGCCCGGCTATCGCCACTGGGTGCTGGACGAGGCGGGGCAGCAGGTGCTGGAAGGGGAGGTCGGTGAGCTCTGCATCGAGAGCCCGGCCCTGTGCGAGGGGTACTGGCGCAAGCCCGCTCTGACGGCGACCGCCTTCCTGCGCCTGGGGAGCCATCGTCTCTATCGCACCGGCGATAGGGTGCGACTGCTTGGGGCGGACAGCTTCCTCTATCTGGGGCGGCGGGACGATCAAGTCAAGCTGCGGGGCTTTCGCATCGAACTCGGGGAGGTGGAGGCGGGGCTGCGCCGTCAACCCGGGGTGCAGGAGGCGGCGGTGCGCCTGGTGGGCGAGGGGGACGAGGCCATGCTGGTGGGCTATGTGGAGGCGAAAAGCGGGGTGACCCTCCATCGCCTGGCCCTGCGCAAGGGGCTGCAGGCAACGCTCCCTCACTACATGGTGCCGGCGCGACTTATCCTGCTGGATGCCCTGCCCAAGACCGGCAGCGGAAAACTGGACAGAAAGGCGCTGCCCCTGCCGGAGTAGCATTGCCCGTTGCTCGCAAGCGTTGATAAACAAAGAAGCCCGCATCAAGCGGGCTTCTTGTTGGCAGTCAACCGAGATGGGGATCAGTGCGCGATGGGAGCCGCGTCCGGCTTGGTGAGCAGCTGCTCGACGTCGTCGATCACCTTGAGGGCCGCCTGGGGGCCGCCGGTGGAGGTCCAGAGCGACCCGTCCACGGCGCCGAAGCGCTTGCCCTTGATGGCGCCAAGTTGCTGGAAGGCCGGGGTCTGCTCGGCCTGCTTCATGGCATCCACCGCATCGCCGCTGGTGCTCAGGGTGCCGACCACCAGCCAGTCACCGTCCAGCAGGTTGAGGGATTCGAGGCTCAGCGCCGGGGAGTGGGGGCTCTTGTCGCCGATCTGGTGGGCAGGGCGAGCCAGCCCCATCTCGGTGACCACGCTGCTGGCGAAGGTGCCGCCATGCATGTAGCTAGGCCCCTTGGGGTTCCAGCGCACTATGCTCACTTGCTCCCCCTGGTGCTTGGCGAGCTTGCTGCGGGCCTCTGTCAGGCGGGCGTCATACCGGGCGAGGAAGGCCTTGGCCTCGGCCTCCTTGTTCATCACATTGGCGCTGCGGTTGAACACGGTTTTCCAGGGCTCGCCCCAGTTGCCGGTGACGACTGTGGGGGCTATCTCCTTGAGCAGGGCCAGGAGTTCGGGCTTGGTCTGGCCGGTGAGGATGAGGTCGGGCTCCAGATCGATGAGTTTCTCCAGATTGGGGTTGTCCAGATCCCCGACCACCTGGATCTCCTTGCCCGCCATGTCCAGCAGATAGCGGGGCAGGGTGGACTGGCCGCGGCCGTTGACTGTGCCGACCGGTTGCACCCCCAGGGTCAGGGCGCTGTCGAGATCGAGCTCGCTCAGCACCACGACCCGCCGGGGCGCATCGGGGACAGTGTGGGTCTGGCCGTTGGCATCGAGCACCTGGCGGGTGCCTGCCTGGGCCTGAAAGCCGACCAGACTGGCCAGCATGAGCGCGGCGGCCAGGGGGGAGGAGATCTTCATGGTTACATCCTTAATGGGTGAAATCGGCGGCACGCTTGGCCCATGCAGGGCGGCCCCTGTTGGTCGTGCCTGCCAGTCAGCCTAAAACCGGGGTCCAAATGGGCGGGGACATGCTATCACAGAAGCGCAAGTGAGAAACATTGTCATTTGTATTTGTGGTGTCTGCCCTGGGGGGTTTGATACCATGAGGCGCCATTGCGAGGAGCCCAGATGCCCCCCTTATCCCCTCTCACCGCCTTCCTTTTGCAACGGGATCACCTGCTGCTGCCGGGTACGCCCCCCTTGACCCTGCATCGCATCTGCTTCGATGTCGCCGCCTTTACCCCCGCCTGCTTCGCGGCCCACGACATGGCGCTGCCCGCCAGCCTGCAGCGTGCGGCCCCCAAGCGGCTGGGGGAGTTTCTGGCCGGGCGCCTCGCGGCCCGCGAGGCCCTGCGCCCCTTTGGCCTTGCGGGATGCAGCGTGGCCATCGGGAGCGCCCGGGAGCCCCTCTGGCCTGCGGGAATGGAGGGGAGCATCAGCCACAGCCAGCTGGCGGGGCAGGGGGTGGCGCTGTGCGGGGTGCGCCCCGCACAGGGGGGCATGGGGCTGGATCTGGAGGCCTGGCTGGGGCCGGAGCAGGGGAGTCAGCTCTGGCCCGGCATAGTCGATGAGGATGAGTGGGGGCGACTGGAGGGCGGGGCCCGCGCGCTCGGGCTGGACAGGGCCAGAGGGCTGACTCTGGTGTTTTCCGCCAAGGAGAGCCTGTTCAAGGCGCTCCATCCCAGGGTGGGGCGCTACTTCGACTTTCTCGATGCCCGCTGGCTGGGGATGACGGCCCAGAGCCTCACCCTCGAGCTGAAGGTCCCGCTGACGCCGACCCTGCCGGCCGGCTGGCGCTGCACCCTGCGCTGGCAGCCGCTGCCGGGGGGCGTGCTCACCGCATTGTTGCTATGAGAGTGAGGCTTTGACCCAGACAAAGAAACCGCCATCAGGCGGTTTCTTGCTATCCGGCTCAGGCCGACTGCGCATGGTCGACACGCCGACGGGGCACTATGACGGGGGCACCGTCGCCGGGGGCGTGCAATATGTCCACGTCGGTCTGGTAGAGCCGATCGATGAGGGACTTGGTCACCACCTCCCGGGCCGGGCCCATGGCCTGGATGCCGCCGTCTCCCAGGGCAATCAGCTCGTCGCAGTAGCGGGCGGCGGTGGCGAGATCATGGATGACGATGAGCACAGTCTTGCCCTCGGCGGCGACCCTGTGGATGGCCTCCATCACCTCGGTCTGGTGGCCTATGTCCAGGGCGCTGGTGGGCTCGTCCAGCAAGATGAGATCCGCATCCTGGGCCAGCACCATGGCGAGCCAGACCCGCTGGGCCTGGCCGCCGGAGAGGGAGCTGGCGCTCTGCTGCCAGATGGCATCGAGCTGCATCCGCTCCCTGGCCCAGCTCACCATGCGGGCGTCCTCCTCGCTCCACTGGGTGAACCAGCCCTGATGGGGATGGCGGCCATACTGCACCAGCTGCTCGACCCGGATGCCGGGCGGCACCAGGGGGCGCTGGGGCAGGTAGGCCAGCTCCCGGGCAAGGGCCTTCATGCCATAGCTCCCCAGGGGCTTGCCCTTGAGCAGTATCTCCCCGGACTGGGGCTGCTCCTGGCCCGCCAGCAGTTTGAGCAGGGTGGACTTGCCGCCCCCGTTGGGGCCGACGATGCCCACCAGCTTGCCCTGGGGGATGGAGAGGGAGATCTCCTTGAAGATGGCCTTGTGCTGATAGCCGAAATGGAGTCGATTCACGGTGAGCGTCATCAGGCGGCCCTCGGTCTGTCTTGGAAATGGATGAATGGCATGGTCAGTCCGCCCGTTGTCTGTCTTTGATCAGGATGAACAGCAGCAGCAGGCCGCCGAGAATGCGGGTCATGATGCCGGTGGCCACCTCATGGGGGCTGGCCAGCACCCGCACCAGGGTGTCGCTGGCGAGCAGCATCAGGGCGCCGCACAGGGCCGCAATCCAGAGCGGCACTATGCGATCCCGGGAGAGCCAGGAGGCGAGTATGGGGGCCGCCATGGCGATAAAGACCACGGGGCCGCCGATGGCGGTGCCAAGGGCCGCAACTATGATGGCCTGGGCCAGCACCCCGAGCTGCACCCGGTTCACGTTCACCCCCAGGGTTTTGGCGGTGACGGGGCCGAGACGCAGCACGCCGAGGGCGCGGGAGAGATAGACGATCCAGGGGCAGATGAGCAGGATGAGTATACCCACCGGCAGCACCGTGCCGTAGCCCTGGCCGACGAAGTTGCCCATGTTCCAGAGATAAAGGCTGGTGAGGTGCACCAGGGACTGGGTGGACATGGCGAACTGGCCGATGGCGTTCATCAGCTCGGAGACGCCGATGCCGATCACCACGAACAGGTAGCCCTGCTCCCCCGGCTTGTTGCACAGGGCGTAGAGCACGGCGGCGGCAAACAGGGCGCCAAAGGGGGCGGCCCACCAGGGCCAGCTGCCGAGGGTCAGGTAGAGGGAGAAGATGATGATGGCAAGGGACGCCCCCTCGTTGACCCCTATCATGTCCGGGGTGGCGAGGCGGTTGCGGACCAGGGTCTGCACCAGGCAGCCGGAGAGGCCCATGGCGGCGCCGGCCACCAGCACGGCGACGATGCGCGGCAGCCGGATCTTGAACACCGTCACCTGGTCGAGCCGGCTCCCCTCTCCAAGCAGTGTCTGGATCACTCCCGGCATGGTGATCTTGCCTGAGCCCAGGGTCAGGGCCAGCAGGGAGAGCAGGGTGAGGGCGAGCACCAGCCCGAGGGTAATAAGCCAGGCGCGGCGCTCCAGCAGCAGGGTGCGGCGGCCGAGGCGCAGGCGCAGGGTGCCGGTGGGGAGTGAGGTCCCGGGCAGGGAGCCCGTCAGGGTGTCATTCATGGGGTTGTTCATGGGAGGGCACCTTATTTGACGGCCAGCAGGGAGCGGAAGCCGCCGCTGCGCACCACCAGGATGAGCACGGGGGCGCCGATCAGCGCCAGAATGACGCCGTTGGGCAGCTCGAACGGCTGCAGCAGCCAGCGCGCCAGTATGTCGGCACCGAGCAGGAACAGCACCCCGAACAGGGCGGAGAAGCGCACCTGGATGGCGAGGCGCACCGGCTCCACCAGGCGGGCGCAGTAGGCGGCCAGGAAGCCGACGAAGCCGATGGGCCCGGCGATGGCGATGGCGCAGGCGGTGAACAGGGTGGCGGCGAGCAGCACGCCGATGCGCACCCGGGTCGGCCGGATGCCGAGGGCCTGGGCCTGGTTGTCCCCCATCTGCATCAGGGTGAGCTGGCGGCAGAGCGCCAGAGTCAGCAGCAGGGCTGCCAGCGCGAAGGGGGTGACCGTCAGCACGGACTCCAGGCTGGAGGCGGCAAGGGATCCTAAGTTCCAGAAGCGGAACTGCTCCAGCACCACCCGGTTGGAGAGCAGCAGGAAGTTGGAGAGGCCGCCGAAGGTGGCGGAGAGGGCGACCCCCACCAGGATGAGCTTGAGGGGGTTGGATCGCCCCACCATGAGGCCGAGGCCGAGCACGATGAGGTTGCCAAGCAGGGCCCCCATACCGGACCAGAGCAGGTAACCGTAGGCGGATTCGACGCCAAACCAGGTGAGGCCGATCACTAGGGCGAAGACGGCGCCGGCGTTGACCCCGAGCAGGCCGGGCTCGGCCAGGGGATTGCGGGTGGCGCTTTGCAGCATGGAGGCGGCGAGCGCGAGACAGACCCCCACCACCAGGGCCGCCAGGGTGCGGGGCAGGCGCAGGGTATTGACTATCATGGCGAGTTTTTCATCGGCCAGGAAGGCGGGATCGCCCATCAGGAAACCGGCGACCTCGCGGCCACCATAGACACCGGCGCCTGTGGCCAGTGACAGAGAAATCAGCAGTAAGAGGAGCAGCACTCCGAGCCAGAACAGCTGTGCTTGGTATCTGAGCACGCAACAACTCCTTTGATACGGGGCAGTAGAAACGCAAAAAGGGAGCCCCGATCTCGGGGCTCCCGCAGGGAGAGCTTACAGCTTGTAATCGACACCAGCGTAGACGGTGCGTCCTTCCAGGATGAAGTCGGCGTCGGTGGCCACCTCGTCACGCTTGGTGTTGGTGAGGTTGGTGATGCCGAGCTTGAAGTCCAGCGCCGGGGTGACGGTCCAGTTGGTGTTCACGTCCAGAGTCTGGTAGTGCTTGGAGGTGAACGCCTGGGAGTTGCGGGCCGGCACCTTGATCACCTGGCTGCCGACATATTGCCAGGCCAGGTTGGCGCTGACGAGCTCGCTCGCCTGCCAGTCCAGGCCGAGGTTGCCGGTGTGATCCGGGGTCTTGGCCAGATCATCCCCTGTGCTCCTGTCCTCGGAGTCCAGCAGGGTGAAGTTGCCGGTCAGCTTGACGTTGTCCAGCACGTCGACCCAGCCGGTCAGCTCCAGACCCTTGATGCGGGCCTCCTTGACGTTGAGGTAGGTCATCACGGTCGGACGGTAGCCCGGGCCCCACTGATCGCTCTGGATCAGATCCTCGATCTCGTTGTGGAAGCCGGTCACCCCGGCGCCGAAGCGCGCGGCCTCGTAGGCGGTCCCCAGCTCGTAGCTGACGGCGGTTTCCGGCTTCAGGTTCGGGTTGCCGATGACCTGGCAGGCGCCGCGGCAGGCGGTGGTGGAGAAGCCTTCGCTGGACTGGGCCAGGGTCGGGGCCTTGAACGCCTTGCCGGCGCCACCCTTGATCACCCACTCGTCGGTCAGGGTGTAGAGGGCGTAGGCGCGCGGGCTGAACTCGGTGCCATAGGTCTCGTGGTGATCCAGACGACCGGAGAGGGTCAGGGCCAGATCGCCGAAGCCGAACTCGTCTTGCAGGTAGACGGCGCTCTGGGTCGCATCCACGCTGCCATTGGCGATGTTGCGGCTGTGCTCCAGCTCGGTCTTGCGCAGCTCGGCGCCTGAGGTGAGCAGGTGATCACCCAGGTAACCGCTGACCTGACCGTCCACCGTGTTGTTGGTCTGGGTGATGTCGGCGGCGCCGCCATTGAGCTGGGAGTCATCCATCAGATCGATCTGCTCGAAGTAGTAACGAGCGCGGCTGTCGAAGTGCTCCCAACGGCCGTTGTGGGTCAGCCCCAGGCTCAGGCGATCCAGGTTCTGCACGTTGTGGGGGGTGGCCGGTGCGGTCGGGGCGCGGGGCACGTTGTTGAAGTAGCTGTCCATGTCGTTCTGGTTGTAACCCAGATCGAAGTCGATGTCCTGGTTGTCCGCCACCAGCCACTTCAGGCTGGTCAGCACGTTGACCACTTCACGCTTCTCCAGGGCATCGGCGTCCGGGTTGTTGGACTGATCGCTCTTCCAGTTGTCGCGCTGATAGCCTTCCACCACCACGCTGCCCAGCAGCTTGTTGTCGATCAGGGCGCCGGAAACATAGGCGCTGGCCTGGTTGGCATCGCCGCCATCACCCTCGGTGGGCATGCTGTGGGTGTAACCGACGGCAGCCTCTGTCTTTTCCTTGGCCTGGCGCAGGATCACGTTGACCACGCCCCCCAGGGCATCGGCCCCGTACAGGGAGGAGACGGGACCACGGATCACCTCGATGCGCTCGATGGCGGCCATGGGGATGGAGCTCAAGTCGAAGTCGTTGCCGTAGGCGCTGCCCAGGGTCTCGCGGGCGTTGACCCGCTTGCCGTTGATCAGCAGCAGGGTGTAGTCACCCCCCATGCCGCGGATCTTGATCTCGTTGCGGCCGGTGGGGTTGGTGGAGACGATGTTGACGCCCGGCACGTGCTTGAGGGCATCGCCGATGTTGTTGACGTTCATCTTGTCCAGATCGGCACGGGTCACTACCGAGACGCTGGCCGGGGCGGACAGCTCGGTGTGCTTGGTCTGGGTGGCGGTGACCACCATGGTCTCGTTGGCCTTGACCGACTCTGCCTGGGCCAGGCCAGGTACGGCCAGCAGGCCGAGGGAGAGCAAAATCGGGTTCAAACGAAATACGCCATGCTGCAACTGCATTGTCAAAACTCCATGAATAAACAGAGGTTATGGGGTAGGGCGCGGTGGGCCCAAATGCTCACTGACTTCCTTGTCTGGCAGTACCAGAGGCAGGATTATTGTTATCTCTTGTCCGCTCCAGTCCCCGGATGAGGAACCAGACGCCGGTGCAGGCCAGGAGGCCGCAGCCGATGTTGATCCAGGCCAGGGTGGAGAAACCGTGCAATGCGCCTCCTTCGTCGGAGACCAGGTATCTGGCGGAGATCAGGCTGCCGAGGCCCGCCGCCACATTGGTGACCGTGCCCTGGAAGGACATGAAGGCGGCGCGCTGATGGGGGGCCGGAATGGCGGCGGTGACCGCGAGGGTGGTGCTGGCGCGGGCCGAGCTCAGGGCCATGAAGAGGGTGAACAGCAGGTAGACGGGCAGGCCGACCGGCAGGGCGAAGCCGAGCAGGGTGACCAGGGCCAGCAGCAGGCTGGTGAGCAAGATGGCGCCCTGGGCGCGGCCCTGGTCTATCCAGCCGCCGCACAGGCGCATGGTGGCCATGCTGGCGAGGCCGCCGCACAGATAGAGGGCGGCTATCTGCTGGCGCGGGAAACCGAGGTTGAACTGGAAGTAGTTCGCAAAGTGCGGGATCAGCAAGAAGTGGCCGAACATCTGCAGACAGAGGATGCACAGGGCTCCCTGACAGAGCGGCGAGCCCAGCAACTGGCGCAGCCCCTGGCCCTGCGGGGCGCGGCTGACCGGTAGCGAAGGCAGCAGGCGGGCGCAGATCAGGGCCAGCAGCAGGCCGCTCGCACCAAACAGCAGGAAGGGGCTCTGCCAGCCGAGCCACTGGGCCAGCACCAGGGCGACGGGCACCACCAGAATGGCGGCAAGTGAAAACGCCATACCCACGTAGGCGAGGCGGCGTCCACGCTCGGCCGGTGGCACCAGATCCAGCACGGCGGCCATCAGGATGGCGGCCAGGGGCCCGGCCACGCAGCCGGACAGGATGAAGAGCAACAGCAGTTGCTGGCTGTCTTGCACCAGGGCACAGGCCATCAGCAGCAGAAAACGCAAGGTGAGCAGCACCAGCAGGGCGGGTTTGCGATTGACCCGATCGAGCCAGGGGGCGGCAAGGAGCCCCGTCAGGGCGGCTCCCAGGGTGGCGCCGCCGCTGAAGTAGCCTGTCTGCTCCGGTGCCATGCCGAGGCTGGTCACCAGATCGGGCCCGAGCGGCATCACCATCATCATGCTACCCATGGAGAGCATGTTGATCAGCAGGGCCAGATGGATGGCAGCAGGGGAGGAGACGACAGGTTCTGGCTTCATCAGAGGCTGACTCGAAAAAATGAGTCCGAATTGTATCCGAGGGATATTGTCGTGACAACAAATGATAACCATTTTTATTTGTATTGAGTGGTCTCTCAATGAGTCTTTTCTTTGGGCTCTAAAGCGAGCCGGAAAAGGACCTTCATGATATCGTCCTGGGCCAGGCCGCTTGCCCCTTGCCATTGCAATCGGGGCGCCATGGCCCATGATCGCAAGGAGTGATGAGAGAGACGCCATGAGAGACGGCAAAAGGGACGATAAAAGGGACGGCAAGAGAGAGACGGCAAGAGGGAGACGAGGATGAGAGCTTGGTGCTGGGTGCTCGGGTGTTGCGGACTCTGGGCCTTGCCCCTGCAGGCCGAGGTGAAGGTCATCCCGGTGTTTGAGGCAGAGGGGGCGGTGCAGACCCTCAAGGAGCTCTACCCCGAGCTTGGGGTCAGTGCCATGGGCAACCAGCTGGTGCTGAGCGGGACGCCCGCCCAGTTGCAGGAGGCCGAGAAGGTGCTGGATAAGCTCAATCAACCGCCCCAGAGCCTGCTCATCGAGTGGCGGGTGGCGGGGGAGTCCGGCAACCGGCAGGTGGGAATAGGCGTCGGCAATGACAACGCCAGACGGCGCTGGCTGGTGGAGGGGGGCGCCGAGGATTACCAGCGCACCCAGCAGGACAACTGGCAGGTGCGCGGCCTGTCTGGGCGGCCCGTGCTGCTGCAGATGGGCTCCTATCAGCCGGTCACCTTCTACCGCTGGCAGGGAGGCCGGGTAGTGGCCATGATGCCGCTGATAAGCGGTCTCTACGCCACCGCCACCCTGATAGGGGACAGGGTACAGATAGCGCTCAGCAGCGAGCAGGCCAGGCTTGAGCGGGGCGACATCAAGACCGGCCAGAGCGCCACCGAGGTGAGCGGCGCCCCGGGTCAGTGGCTGACGGTGGGGGAGCTCTCCACCAGCCAGGAGGATCAGGGGGCCGCGCTATCCAATCCGTCACGGGTCGGGGTGGCGAGCGGCAGCGAACGCCAGACCCTGCAGATCCGGGTCACCCGTCAATGAGGCGGCCGACGGCGCCTGTTAATGGGGTTGATCCCGGGTGTAATCCCGCAGCTGGCGGCTCTTGAGCAGATACCAGAGCGCCCAGAGGCTGGCGACCAGCACCAGGGCGGTGGGCCAGCTGAACGACCATGCCTGCAGATTGAGGCTGTGCAGCTGCATCAGCAGACCGCTCGCTGTGGAGCAGAGCAGCAGGCCCCGGCTGTGGCGCCTGAGTCTGGCGCGAATGCCCTGGGTCTGCTGATAGGTGCCGCCGCAGGCGAGCAGCGCCAGCATGGCGGGCACGTCCGTCAGCAGGCCGAGATAGAGGCTCATCTTGTCCGGGTAGAAGAGGGTCAGGATGGCGCTGCCGCTCTCCCGGGTGACGCCGGCCATCAGAAACAGCCAGACCGAGCGAGTCAGCAAGAGGGCGATGGGCCAGAACCAGAGCGGCGGGCGCAGCTGGCCATGATCGTCGTAGCGATGTTCGGGGTAGAGGGTCATAAGGCCCGCTCCGGGGTTGAACTATTGATGCAGGGGATATGGGGCGGGGGGCGGCCCTTTGCAAGGCAGGGCAATGAATCGGGGGGCCACGCCCCCCAATCTCAGTTCGGCTTGTCTGACGCTAGGTGACGTTACAGCCAGCCCTTGCGCTTGAAGAAGAGGCCGGTGCCGAGCGACGACATTACCATCAGCACCAGCGACATCTGATAGCCGTACTCCCAGGCGAGCTCCGGCATGCGGCCGAAGTTCATGCCGTAGATGCTGGCGATAAGCGTCGGCGGCAGGAAGATGACCGCGGCCACCGAGAAGATCTTGATCACCTTGTTCTGCTCCAGATTGGTCACCCCCATGGAGGCCTCCAGCTGGAAGTTGATCTTGTCGAACAGGAACTGGGTGTGGGGCAAGAGGGACTCCACGTCGTGCAGCATCTCGTCGATCCACTTGTTCTGCTCGCCGGTCATCCGTTGGCGCAGGCTGCGTTTGAGGAAGCGCAGGGCACGGCGGGTATCGTGCAGGGAGAGACGGATCTGGCCGTTGGCCTCTTCCTGGGCCATCAGCTCCTTGAGCATGGAGTTGATCTGATCCGGCTCGAAGATCTGATCGGCGGTGTTTTCCAGGGTCTTGTAGCCATCCTCGATGAGATCCGAGAGGTACTCCACCTTGAGGTTCTGCACCTCCAGCAGGATGTCGAGGGCGTTCTCCACCTCCAGCCGGTCCTGACGCATGTAGTGGCGCAGCAGGCGCACCAGGCCGATGTCATCCTCGCGAATGCTGATCAGCAGGTTGTTGCGCAGGGTAAAGGAGACGTGGACACCCTTGGTGTCGCGGCCGATGCGCTGGGGGAACAGGGAGTGGATGTGCAGACCATCTGTGTCCCAGTAGAAACGGGCGGACGCCTCTATGTCGTCCAGCTCTTCCTTGTCGGGGACCTCTTCCAGAAACAGGCCCGTCAACCATTCTCGCTCCGCTGTATCCGGCTTGTAGGCATCCAGCCAGACGGTGTTGTCGGGGACTATGTCGTCCGGCCCGAGCGTGACTATGTCCAGCACCTTGTTGTTGAGAATGTAGGCGGTGATCATCTGTCCCCCCTTAAGAAGTCATGGGTAATCAGGGATGGTTGCACAGGTTCATGCGGCCTTAGATCGCACAGAAAGCGATCCCATGAAATAGCATAACGAGGCCGATGGACAACCTGAATGCGGCGAACTATACAGGGGCGGGCCCCGCTTGTCAGGGGCTATTCATCGGGGCTTCAGCCTGTTTGCTCAAAAAAACGGCGAGGTCGGAGCAGCTGCCTGGGCTGGCATAACCTGGCCCAGGCGGGGGAGTGCCGGGGGATAAATTGACCAGGATCCCTGCATCCCAGGGATCACATATTGGGATAGTTCGGGCCGGATCCTCCCTGAGGCGGTGTCCAGACGATGTTCTGGGGCTGCGCATCCTTGATGTCACCAGCCGGTTTGCCTATCTCACATATTGGGATAGTTCGGCCCCGAGCCTCCCTGGGGCGGTGTCCAGACGATGTTCTGGGGCTGCGCATCCTTGATGTCAGGCCTCAGCCCGAACTGCGCCGGTCACATATTGGGATAGTTTGGCCCCGACCCTCCCTGGGGCGGCGTCCAGACGATGTTCTGGCTGGGATCCTTGATGTCACAGGTCTTGCAGTGAATGCAGTTGGCGGCGTTGATCTGCAGCCTTGGCCTGGTATCCCCATCCAGGATCTCGAACACCCCGGCCGGGCAGTAACGCTGGGCGGGTTCGGCCCAGGTGGGCAGGTTGACCGCCACCGGGATGCGCTCGTCCTGGAGCCTCAGGTGGCAGGGCTGATCCTCGTCGTGGCTGGTGTTGGCCAGGTACACAGAGGAGAGCTTGTCAAAGCTGAGCCACCCGTCCGGCTTGGGGTAGTCGATGGGCTGGCAGCGGCCGGCCAGGCGCAGTTGGCGATAGTCCGGCTCCTTGTCCAGCAGGGTAAAAGGAGAGGCGCGGGGGAACAGCCGCTGCTCCAGCCAGTTGAAGGCGCCGCCGAGCCAGGGGCCGAAACGGTGCAGGGCGGCGCCAAAGTTGCGGGCCGCGATCAACTCCCGGGCCAGCCAGCTCTGTTGCAGCGCATCGCTATACTCGGCGAGGTCCCGCCCGCCCTCATCGCCGCCGCGCAGGCTCATGGCGACAGTGGCGGCCGCCAGCATGCCGGACTTCATGGCAGTGTGAATACCCTTGATGCGGGAAAAATCCAGGGTGCCCGCATCGCAGCCGATGAGCAGGCCACCGGGAAAGTGCATGCGGGGCAGGGAGTGCCAGCCCCCCTTGGTGATGGCCCTGGCGCCGTAGCTGATGCGCTCCCCCCCCTGCAGGGTCTGGGCGATAAGAGGGTGGTGCTTGAGGCGCTGGAACTCGTCGAACGGACTGAGCCAGGGATTCTGGTAGTTGAGATCGACGATAAGGCCGACCGCCACCTGGTTATCTGCCAGATGATAGAGATAGAAGCCCCCCTGACTCTTGCTGCCCCGCTGCTCCCCGAGCGGCCAGCCGCTGCCGTGCAGCACGCGGCCGGGATGGGACTGACCGGCGGGCACCTGCCACAGCTCCTTGAAGCCGATGGCATAGTGCTGCGGTTGGTGCCGGGGCTGGGCGGTTTTTTCCAGCGTGAACAGGGCGCCAAGCTGCTTGCCAAGGTGGCCGCGGGCTCCTTCGGCGAACAGGGTATAGCGGCCATAGAGTGCCATGCCGGGCACGTGATCCGCCTTGGGATTGCCCTCTTTGTCGAGACCCAGATCCCCCGTCAGCACCCCTCTTATCCTGTTCTCTTCCACTATGAGCTCGCTCGCCGCGAAGCCGGGGTAGATCTCGACCCCGAGCGCCTCGGCCTCCCGGGCGAGCCAGCGGCAGAGGTTGCCGAGGCTGATGATGTGGCAGCCGTCGTTGTGCATGCGCGGCGGTACCGCCCAGCGGGGCAGTTGCAGGGCGCTGGACGCGCTTTGCAGCAGATGGACCTGGTCATCCGTGACCGGTACGCCGAGGGGGGCCTCTTGCCAGCGCGCCGGCAGCAGCTCCTTGAGGGCGACGGGATCGAGCAGGGCGCCGGAGAGCAGATGGGCGCCCACTTCTGCCCCCTTCTCCAGCAGGCAGACCGAGAGATCCGGGGCCTGCTGCTTCAATGCGATGGCGGCGCTGAGGCCCGCCGGGCCGCCACCGACGATGACGACATCAAATTCCATTGCTTCGCGTTCCATCTTGCCTCTGCGCTCGACTTGGCCTAGGGTAGTGCTGGTAGTTTACGTAAACGTAAACCATTTTGTCAGCATAAAAGTGTGAGAGTGCAAAATGGATTCACTCAACCGATACGAGGGATGACCGCCATGAAGCTGCTGGTCGCTGTCAAACGGGTCGTTGATTTCAACGTCAGGATCCGGGTCAAGAGCGATGGCTCCGATGTGGAGCTCGCCAATGTGAAGATGGGCATCAACCCGTTTTGTGAGATCGCGGTGGAGGAGGGGGTGAGGCTGCGCGAAGCCGGGGTGGCCACCGAGCTGGTGGTGGTGACCTTTGGCCCGGAGGCGGCGGCCGAACAGCTGCGCCATGCCCTGGCGCTGGGGGCGGATCGGGCCCGCCATTATGTGACCGATGAGACGCTCACTCCACTCACCGTGGCCCGTGCCCTGCAACAGGTGTGCGAGCAGGAGCAGCCCAGTCTGGTGCTGCTCGGCAAGCAGTCCATCGACTCTGACAACAACCAGGTGGGCCAGATGCTCTCGGCCCTGTGCGACTGGCCGCTCGCCACCTTCGCCTCCGCCGTCAGTCTGGTGGAGGGGGAGCTGCAGGTGACCCGCGAGATAGACGGCGGTCTCGAGACCCTCGGCATGGGGCTGCCTGCCGTGGTGACCGTGGATCTGCGCCTCAACGAACCCCGCTTCGCCTCGCTGCCCAACATCATGAAGGCCAAGCGCAAACCGCTCGAGAGCGCCCCCTTTGCGGCCCTGGGGGTCGAGCCAGCCGGTCAGACCCGGTTGCTCGGGGTGATGGCGCCAGCCCCCCGACGCGCCGGTGTCAGGGTGGGCTCGGTGGACGAGCTGCTGGACAAGCTCAAGAACGAAGCCAAGGTGATCCCATGAGCGCATTGAGGGTCAAGGCCTATCCCGCGGGCCGGCCGATTGCCGCCAGCGGGCGCGTTGGCGAAGGGACAGGAAGATCAACGGACGACATCAAGGTGCTGCCATGAGCGTACTCATCATTGCCGAACATCATCAGGGCCAGCTGGCGGACAGCGCCGCCCGTCTGGTCACGGCGGCGAGCCTGCTCGGCGCCGAGGTCCACCTGCTGCTGCTGGGTCAGGGGCTGGCGGAGGCGGGGGAGCAGGCGGCCTCCTTGCAGGGGGTCAACCGGGTGCTGCTGGCCGAGCACCCCATGCTGGCGGAAGGGCTCAATGACGGGCTCGACCGACTGCTGGCCCCCGTGGTGCGGGACTATCAGCACTGCCTGATGGCGGCGAGCAGTCACGGCAAGGATCTGCTGCCGAGGGTGGCGGCCAGGCTGGGGGTGGAGATGATCTCCGAGGTGACGGGCATAGAGGGGCCGGATACCTTCCTGCGTCCCCTCTATGCGGGCAACGCCATTGCCCGGGTGGCGAGCACGGCGCCCGTCAAGGTGCTCGGCATACGGGCATCGGCCTTCCCTGGCGTCGAGAGCGGGGGGGCTGGGGCCAGGGTCGAGCACCTTCCCGTCCCCGAGCTGGCGTGCCGGACCCGGCTCATCGAGCGGCGTGCGGTGCGCTCCGCACGGCCCGAGCTCGGCGCGGCCCGGGTGGTGGTCTCGGGCGGGCGGGCGCTCGGCTCCAAGGCGCAGTTTGCCCTGATTGAAGCCCTGGCCGACAAGCTCGGCGGGGCTGTGGGGGCCTCGCGGGCCGCGGTGGATGCAGGCTTTGTGGCCAACGATCTACAGGTGGGACAGACCGGCAAGGTGGTGGCCCCCGAGCTCTACATCGCCATCGGCATCTCCGGGGCCATCCAGCATCTGGCGGGGATGAAGGAGTCCAAGGTGATCGTCGCCATCAACAAGGATGCCGAGGCCCCCATCTTCCAGGTTGCGGACTACGGCCTGGTGGGGGATCTCTTCACCCTGCTGCCTGAGCTCACCGCCAAGCTGTAAATGTGCCAAAAGGGGGCGCAGAAAGCCGTCTGTGCTGTCTCGCCCCCGTTTCCATGCATGTTCTCTGCAAGCCCTGGCCCGTTCAGGGCTTTTTCCATGGCGGCGGCGTCGGCCATGTGAGGTAAAAGGTTGCGCTGGATCCCAAAAAGCCTTTGCCCCGACGGGGGCCTGTCGTGTAAAAACATTCAAGTCACCGATCACACTCATCCATTCACGGAAAGCGTCATGAGCAAACAGATTTACAACTTCTGCGCCGGCCCCGCCATGTTGCCGGTTGAAGTCATGGAGCGCGCCCAGCGCGAATTTTGTAATTTCCAGGGGCTGGGAGCCTCGGTCATGGAGCTGTCCCATCGCGGCAAGCCCTATATGGCGGTCGCCGAGAAGGCCGAAGCGGATCTGCGGGATCTGCTGGCGGTGCCGGACAACTACAAGGTGTTGTTCATGCACGGCGGCGGTCGCGGCCAGTTCTCTGCCGTGCCCATGAACCTGCTGGGTGGCGCCAACAAGAAGGCGGATTACCTGGTGACCGGCGTCTGGGCCCAGAGCGCCGTGGATGAGGCCCAGAAATACGGGGAGATCCAGACCTTCCAGGGGGTCGCCAAGAACGAACAGGGGATAAGCCACCTGTTGCCGACCCCGGCGTTTCGTGCCGACGCGGCCTATGTGCACTACTGCCCGAACGAAACCATAGATGGCATCGAGATGTTCGATATCCCGGCCACCGGCGATGTCCCCCTGGTGGCGGATCTCTCCTCCACCATCCTCTCCCGTCCCATCGACGTGAGCCGCTTCGGCATCCTCTACGCCGGTGCCCAGAAGAACATAGGCCCCTCTGGGCTGGCCATCGCCATAGTACGGGACGACCTGCTGAACCAGGCCCGTGCCGACGTGCCCTCTATCTTCGACTACCAGCTCACCGCCAAGAACGACTCCATGTTCAACACTCCCCCCACCTACGCCTGGTATCTGGCCGGTCTGGTGTTCGAGTGGCTGAAAGAACAGGGCGGACTGGAGGCGATGGAGGCGCGCAACAAGGCGAAGGCCGATTTCCTCTACGGCTACCTCGACGACTCCAGCTTCTACGGCAACAAGGTGGACGTGGCCTGCCGCTCCCGCATGAACGTGCCCTTCCAGCTGAAAAACGAGGCCCTGGACAAGCAGTTCCTGGCGGAGTCGGAAGCGGCCGGTCTGCTGGCGCTCAAGGGGCACCGCATCGTCGGCGGCATGCGCGCCAGCCTCTACAACGCCATGCCGCTGGAAGGGGTCAAGGCCCTGGTCAGCTTCATGGATGGCTTTGCCAAGCGCCACGGCTGAGGCCTGTTCCCCCGATAGCAAGGCGCCGGGGACTCCCCGGCGTCTGTTTTTCCAGAAGATCCTGACCGCCAGCCCGGTTGCCCCGGTTTTGTGCCACAGACGGTCTTGCCGCGCGGGGCGCGGGCTGTTAACGTCCGGTCAGGTGATTTACTTGAGATTGTACAGGAAGTCTATGAATTCGTTGCGTTTGGAACCCATTTCTAGCGTGGCCGGGGTGGTCAATCTACCTGGCTCCAAAAGTGTCTCTAACCGTGCCCTGCTGCTGGCAGCCCTGGCACGAGGCACTACCCGGCTGACCAACCTGCTCGACAGCGATGACATCCGCCACATGCTGGCGGCGCTGACCCAGCTCGGGGTCAAGTACAAGCTCTCCGCCGACAAGACGGAGTGCACCGTGCATGGCCTGGGTCGCAGCTTTGCGGTATCGGCACCGGTCAACCTCTTCCTCGGCAACGCCGGCACCGCCATGCGCCCACTCTGTGCGGCGCTCTGTCTGGGCTCCGGTGAGTACATGCTGGGGGGCGAGCCGCGCATGGAGGAGCGTCCCATCGGTCATCTGGTGGATGCCCTGCGCGAAGCGGGTGCCCATATCCAGTACCTGAAAAAAGATGGCTATCCGCCCCTGGTGGTAGACGCCAAGGGTCTGTGGGGCGGCGACGTGCACGTCGACGGCTCCGTCTCCAGCCAGTTCCTGACCGCCTTCCTGATGGCGGCCCCCATGGCGGCGGGCGACACCCGCATCCACATCAAGGGGGAGCTGGTCTCCAAGCCCTACATCGACATCACCCTGCACATCATGAAGCAGTTCGGGGTGGTCATCGAGCATGACGACTACAAGGTGTTCTACATCAAGGGCAACCAGACCTATGTCAGCCCCGGTGACTTCCTGGTGGAAGGGGATGCCTCCAGCGCCTCCTACTTCCTCGCGGCAGGCGCCATCAAGGGCAAGGTGCGGGTCACCGGCATCGGCAAGCACAGCATCCAGGGGGACATCCACTTCGCCGACGTGCTGGAGAAGATGGGCGCCCGCATCACCTGGGGTGACGACTTCATCGAGGCCGAGCAGGCCCCCCTGCACGGCGTCGACATGGACATGAACCACATCCCCGATGCGGCCATGACCATCGCCGTGGCGGCGCTGTTTGCGAAGGGGCCCACCGCCATTCGCAACATTTACAACTGGCGGGTGAAGGAGACGGATCGCCTGCACGCCATGGCGACCGAGCTGCGCAAGCTGGGCGTGGAAGTGGAGGAGGGGCACGACTTCATCACAGTGACGCCGCCGGAACAGCTCAAGCACGCCGAGATCGATACCTACAACGATCACCGCATCGCCATGTGCTTCTCCCTGGTGGCGCTCTCCGATACCGCGGTCACCATCAATGATCCGGGTTGTACCTCCAAGACCTTCCCGGACTACTTCACCAAGCTGGCCAGCATCAGCCAGGCCTGAGTCCGTCGGGCCCGCCTTGTGCGGGCCCGTTCGTTTCTGCCTCCCGTCTTCTCCCCGGTTTGCCAACGCCCTTTAGCAGCATTATCCAAACTTGCAAGGTGTGCAGATAAAATTCCTTGTCCAAGAATGTAATTTTCTATTTACACCGTCCCGGTCGCGGGCTAGATTGAAGTTTCTTCATCGCAGTCATTTAGCAGGAAACTTGGTCATGCAGCATCAAACCGACGACGTTCGTATCAGTGAAATCAAAGAGTTATTGCCCCCGGTTGCGGTGCTTGAGAAGTTTCCGGCGACCGAGACCGCCTCGTCCACCGTGTTTGAATCCCGTCAGGCCATCCACAACATCCTGGCCGGTGACGATCAGCGCCTGCTGGTGGTGATAGGTCCCTGCTCCATCCACGATCCGGTGGCCGCCCTGGAATACGGCAAGCGCCTCAAGACCCTGCGCGACGAGCTGAAAGATCAGCTGGAGATCGTGATGCGGGTCTACTTCGAGAAGCCGCGCACCACGGTCGGCTGGAAGGGGCTGATCAACGACCCCTACCTCGACAACAGCTGCCAGATCAATGACGGCCTGCGCCTAGGTCGCAAGCTCTTGCTGGATCTCAACGACATGGGGCTGCCGACCGCCTCCGAGTTCCTCGACATGATCACCCCGCAATACGTGGCGGATCTGATGAGCTGGGGCGCCATCGGTGCCCGTACCACCGAATCCCAGGTGCACCGCGAGCTGGCCTCCGGTCTCTCCTGCCCGGTGGGCTTCAAGAACGGCACCGACGGCACCATCAAGGTGGCCATCGATGCCATCGGCGCCGCCAGCGCCCCGCACCACTTCCTGTCGGTGACCAAGTACGGCCACTCCGCCATCGTCTCGACCGCCGGCAACCCGGATTGTCACATCATATTGCGCGGCGGCCGCGAGCCGAACTACAGCGCCGCCCACGTGGATGAGGTGGTGAAGGGGCTGGACAAGGCGGGTCTGCCGCAGAAGGTGATGATCGACTTCAGCCACGCCAACAGCAGCAAGCAGTTCAAGAACCAGATGCTGGTGGCCGAGGACGTGGCCGGTCAGCTGCGCGCCGGCAGCAAGGCGGTGTTCGGTGTCATGGTGGAGAGCCACCTGGTGGAGGGGCGTCAGGATCTGGTGGAAGGGTGCGAGCTCACCTTCGGCCAGAGCATCACCGATGCCTGCATCGGCTGGGCCGATACCGAGGTGCTGCTGCGCAATCTGGCCGATGCGGTCGCCACCCGCAACGCACTCTGAAACCGGGGCGGGATGCCCCGCTCACGGCAATAAAAAAGCGCGACTTCGGTCGCGCTTTTTGTTGGCTCGGGAAGAGGGCCTACTTGGCCCGCTCCTGGTGGCCACGCAGGCGGATGTTGATCATCTCCACCACCAGCGAGAAGGCCATGGCGAAGTAGATGTAACCCTTCGGAATGTGCAGATCCAGCCCTTCGGCCATCAGGGCGACCCCGACCAGGATCAGGAAGGAGAGGGCCAGCATCTTGATGGTGGGGTGGGTGTCGACGAAGTCGCCGATGGCCTTGGCGGCAAACATCATGACGCCGACGGCGATGACGATGGCCAGCACCATGACAGGCACGTGGTCCGCCATGCCGACGGCTGTGATGACGGAGTCCAGGCTGAAGATGATGTCGAGGATGGCGATCTGCACCAGTGTCGACATGAAACCGGCGGTCTTGCTCACCATGCCGGGCTCCTCGGCGGCGCCCTCCAGGCTCTGGTGGATCTCGTGGGTGCTCTTGGCGATGAGGAACAGGCCCCCCACCAGCAGGATCAGATCCCGGCCGGAGATGGCTTCATTCAGCACGCTGAACAGCGGCTCGGTGAGGCGCATCACCCAGGCGAGGGAGAGCAGCAGCAGGATGCGGGTGCCCATGGCGAGTCCGAGTCCCAGAATGCGCGCCTTCTGGCGCTGGGCTTCCGGCAGGCGCCCCACCAGGATGGAGATGAAGATGATGTTGTCGATGCCCAGCACGATCTCGAGCAGGGTCAGGGTGGCGAGCGCGACCCAGGCGGAGGGGTCAGCAATCCATTCCAGCATGATAGAACCTTGGTTGAACTTTGATTGAGGGGTGAAGTCGCGCATTCTAGCAGGGGGTTATGGCTTGTCCCAGTGGCGGGAAAAGATAAAAATGGCAGCCATCCAACGGGAGGAAAACATGTTTCGATTAGGGCTCATCATCAACCCCATCGCCGGCATCGGCGGGGCCGTCGGTCTCAAGGGCAGTGACGGCATGGTGGCCGAGGCGCTGGCGCGGGGCGCCGTCCCCAAGGCCCGGGAGCGGGCCCGCCATGCCCTGCTGCCCCTGTGCGAGCTGTCCACGCCGTTCGAGCTGCTGACGGTGGCGGGGGAGATGGGGGAGACGCTCGCCGCCGAGCTGCATCTGCCGCACCGCATCGTCTACCAGCCAGCCGGGGCCCAGACCTGCGCCGAGGACACCCGGGCCGCCGCCCTGGCCCTGCGGGAAGCGGGGGTGGATCTGCTGCTCTTCGCCGGTGGCGACGGCACAGCCCGGGACATCTGCGCGGCTGTGGGGGAGTCCTGCCATGTGCTCGGCATCCCGGCGGGGTGCAAGATCCACTCCGGGGTCTACGGGGTGACGCCGGCGGCGAGTGGCCGGGTGGCGGCCAGAATGATCGCAGGGGAGCTCCTGAGCCTGGTGGATGCGGAGGTGATGGACATCGACGAGGAGGCGTTTCGCGCCGGCAAGGTGCGTGCCCGCCATTACGGCCAGCTGCTGGTGCCCGGGGATCTGCGCTACGTCCAGGCGGTCAAGCAGGGCGGAAAGGAGTCCGAGGAGCTGGTGCTCGCCGATCTCGCCGCCGGTGTGGTGGAGCAGATGGAGCCCGATACCCTCTACCTGATGGGGTCGGGGAGCACGGTGGCCGCCTGCATGGCCGAGCTCGGTCTCGAAAATACCTTGCTCGGTGTGGATCTGGTGGAAAATGGCCGGCTTATCGGGCAGGATCTCTCCGCCGCCGAGATCCTGACCCGGATCCGCGGCCGTCGCTGCCGCCTGATCATCACCCTGATCGGTGGCCAGGGACATCTGTTCGGGCGCGGAAATCAGCAATTGAGTCCAGACGTGATCCGGGCCGTCGGGCGAGACCATATCCAGGTGCTCGCCACCAAGTCCAAGCTGGCGGCTCTCGAGGGCCGTCCGCTGCTGGTGGATACCGACGATCCGGCACTGAACCGGTCGTTACGTGGTTATCTGCGCATCACCACGGGATACAAGGATCAGGTCATCTACCCGGTGGCCAACCCGGAATAGGACATCAAGGATGCGGCTGGCCTGGCGCCAGAGAGCCGCGATCAACCGGATCGCGGTTCCACTCCCCCGAATTTTTTGCCGGCAATCCCGGAAATGAGGCTGCGTTAAATGACGATTCACGATTTTGAACACAAGTTGTTGGGACTGATCGACGCCATGGTCGCCACGGCCAGCGAGGACGAGCTGTTTGCGGGCGGCTACCTGCGGGGTCATATCTCCCTCGCGGTCGCACGCGCCGAGCTGGAGGGCAAGACGCTGGTGCGGGACGTAAAGAGCTATGTGCTGCGCAGCCTGAACGAGGCCATCTTGCAGGGGGAGCTCTCCGAGCAGGACGAGGTGCTGGTGCAGGAGATGTGGAAGCGGCTGCAGCAGCAGGCGGAAGCTTGATCCCATTCGCAATTCAAACAGAAGTTTAAGTAATCTGCTTCCCTGAGTGTTATCAAAAGGTTAATAATGAGGCTCGCCTTTTGTTTCAGGGATTAAACTATGGCCTCCACCTCACGCATTGCCACCAAACTGCCGCTCGAGATGCTCTATCACTGGGAGCGGCAGTGTCCCGACCGGATCTATCTTCGCCAGACCATCCACCGCGAATACGTCGACTTCACCTGGGGTGAGGTCGCCGACGAGGCGCGCCGCATGGTGACGGCACTGCGTCATCTGGGGCTGGTGCCGGGGGACAAGGTGGCCCTGCTCTCCAAGAATTGTGCCCAGTGGTTCATCGCCGATCTGGCGATGCAGATGGGGGGCTACGTGAGCGTGCCCATCTACCCGACCGCCAACGTCGACACCATCGAATACGTGCTGCGCCACAGCGAGGCCAAGGCGATCTTCGTCGGCAAGCTGGACGACTGGAAGAGCCAGGAGGCGGGGGTGCCCGCGGATCTGCTGCGTATCGCCCTGCCGTACGACACCATGCCGGCTCCCCACCAGTGGGACGCGCTGCTCGATGCCCATGAGCCCATCCCGGACAGCCCGGTGCAGGCGCCGGACGCCCTGCTGAGCCTGGTCTACACCTCCGGCAGCACCGGCAAGCCCAAGGGCGCCATGCTGAGCGTGGAGCGCTACGCCTGGTCCTGCGAGAAGCTGGTGGAAGCGGTCTCCCTGACGGCGGCGGATCGCGGCTTCTCCTACCTGCCGCTCGCCCACATCACGGAGCGGGTCTACATCTACGGCGGCAGCCTGTTCAGCGGCGCCACCATCGCCTTCCCCGAATCCCTCGACACCTTCATCGAGGACGTCAAGCGCTGCCGTCCCACCGTCTTCATCTCGGTGCCGCGGCTGTGGGCCATGTTCCGCATCAAGATCCACGAGAAGCTGCCCCAGAAAAAGCTGGCGCTGCTGCTCAAGATCCCCCTCGTCTCGGGCCTCATCAAGAGCAAGCTGCAGAAGGGGTTGGGGCTGGATCAGGCGCGGGTGCTGGGCTGCGGCTCTGCCCCGGTGGCCCCGGCCCTGCTGGAGTGGTATCACAGCATAGGCCTCGAGATCACCGAGGCCTGGGGCATGACCGAGAACCACGCCTACTCCACCCTCAACTTCCCGTTCCGGGCCGACAAGATAGGCACCGTCGGCAAGGCCGGGCCCGGGGTGACCATCAAGATCTCCGACGAGGGGGAGATCCTCTGCCGCTGCGACGGCATGATGCTGGGCTACTACAAGGATCCCGAGCACAGCCGCGAGGCCATCGATGACGACGGCTGGCTCCACACCGGCGACATGGGCAAGCTGGACCGGGAGGGCTACCTCACCATCACGGGCCGGATGAAGGACGTGTTCAAGACCGCCAAGGGCAAGTACGTGGCCCCCGTGCCCATCGAGGGGCTGCTGGGGCAGGAGCCCATCATAGAGCAGCTGTGCGTCATCGGTTACGGCATGCCGCAGCCGGTCGCCCTGGTGCAGCTGGCCGAGAGCGCCATGAAGGGGGACAGGGGAGTGGTCGACGCCCAGCTGGAGGCCGCCCTGACCCGGGTCAACGGCCAGCTCGAATCCCATGCCCGCCTGCGCGGCATCCTGGTGGTCAAGCATCCCTGGAATATCGAGAACGGGGTGCTGACCCCCACCATGAAGATCCGCCGCCACCTGCTGGAGCAACAATACGCGGACATCGGGGAACGCTGGTCCGGTGTCAGGACCATCATCTGGGAGTCCTGACAGGGCCGACGAGGGGCCTCCCGGGCCCCTCTGGGCATTTGGCAAATCAATGCAAAGCGCCACACCATTAAAAAATCAAATGACAAAGGGGAGCCAGTGGCTCCCCTTTTTGCACTCAACGAATCGGTCTAGACGGCCTGGTACTCCAGCTCCACCAGTCCCAGCGCCTTGAGGGTCGACTGGGCCGAATCCCGCTGGCTGATCTGGCCATCCTTGCTCTCCAGCAGCACGGCGCGGCGCACTGTGGTGAGCTCCTCGCCATTCAGTACCGCGTGGGCGCAGGCCATCTGCATGGGGGGGAGGCTTGGGTTGAAGGCGGCGTTCTCGGCGTAGCGGCCGCAGAAGATACGCCCGTCCTCGAACTGCAGCGCCACCGCGGCATAGCCCTGGCTGTAGGGGGCATAGCTCTGGCGGGCGGCGGCCAGCGCGGCCTGCCACAGGGGGTCGTCGCTCTCGAGCTTGAGCTCGTCGTGAGCCTGGGGGCTCATCAGGGCATCGGTGATGTCAAGATCGGCGGGGCCGAAGGAGTGGGGCAGGAAGGATTGCAGCTCGCTCAAGTCATCCGGCAGGGAGACTTTGAGGGTCTTGGCGGTGCTCAGCTCGTTCATGAACTGGCGGCAGTGACCGCAGGGGGTGTAGTTGACGGTGATCTCACTGATCCCGGTCTCGCCGCCGAGCCAGGCGTTGGAGATGGCGGACTGCTCGGCGTGCACCGAGTGGAACAGCCCCTGGCCCGCAAACTCCATGTTGGCGCCAAAATACCAGGCGCCGCTCAGGCCGCAGGCGATGGCGCCGACGAAGAACCTGGAGATGGGGGCCACCGAGCAGGCGGCCGCCAGCGGCAGCAGGGCCAGGCGCAGGGCCCGATCGTCGAGCCCGGTGGCGGCTTTCAGGGTCGCCACCTGCTCAGGGGTGAAACGGGCCTGGAAATCGTCCCCCAGCATGGGCAGCAGGGCGGCCTGGAGCGGGGCGGAAAGGGTCTCGAATGGCTTGGCAAAGCGGGGATGCATACTGTGTCCTCAAAGGCCAATTGGGGGGCCATTGTAGGGAGCAAGCGCGGCGAAATGTGTGAGCGCGCTCACGCCTTGATGGGCAAAGGGGCGGGGATGGTAAAGGAAACGTTTGTCTTTCGCAATCTGTGCGCTTGCTCGCAGCATCAGGGGAGTGGCTGTGCCCTATGGCTGTGATTGCAGGGCAAGGAGGCCATGGCCGCAGGGGCGACCATGGCAGAGGGGGGCCGGGCTCAGGTCAGCCAGTGATAGAGGGCAAACAGCAGGGGGGCGACGGCGGCGGTCAGCACGCCGCACACCACCATGGCGAGCGACGAGAAGGCCCCCTGGGTGACCCCCTGCTCGGCGGAGGCGGCGGTGCCGATGGCGTGGGCGCAGGCCCCCATGGCGAGCCCCTGGGCCTCGGGGTCGGTCACTCGCATCAGCCTGAGCAGGGGATAGCCTATCAGGGCCCCCAGTATCCCCACCACCACCACCACGGCGGCGGCGATGGCGGGAATACCGCCGAGGGACTGGCTGACGCTCATGGCGAGCGGCGTGGTGATGGACTTGGTGGCGATGGAGGCGAGCAGTGCCGGATCCGCCCCCATCAGGTGGCCAATGCCTAAGGTGGTGCAGACCGAGATGAGCACAGAGGTGAGGGTGCAGAGGACGATGGGCTTGAGCTTGTCCCGGATCTGGCGCGCCTGCTGGTAGAGGGGCAGCGCCAGCGCCACCACGGCGGGCTCCAGCAGGGCCGTGATGGGGGCGGTGCCGCGCTGGTACTGATCCAGCGGCAGATCCAGCCAGAGCAGCAGGCCTATGATGGCGGCGGTGGGGATCAGCACCGGATTGATGACGGGCCAGGGCAGGCGGCGATAGAGGGCCCGGGTCATGAAATAGAGGGCCAGGGTCAGGGGCAGGGCGAACCAGAACATCATTCTCTGTTCATCCTCTGGTAGAGGTGGCCGACCGCCCCCAGGATCAGCACTATGCCGAGCACGACGCAGAGCATGATGAGGCCAAACGACTGGCGCAGGGGCTCGAGCCAGGCCACCAGACCGACGGCGACCGGCACGAACAGGACCCCCATGTGACGCAGCAGCAGGCCGCCCCCCTGCTCGACCCAGGAGAAGCGGATCAGCTGCAGGGAGAGCAGCACGAACAGCAGCAGCATGCCGAGGATGCTGCCGGGGAAGACGAAGGGCAGCAGGGCGGCCAGGGCCTTGCCCGCCAGCAGGCAGGCGATGATGACCAGAAAATCACGGAGGTAGCGCAAGGCGCGTTGCAACAACACGGGGGCCTCATCTTGGCAACTGTGAGCGAGGTCGCAGTTTAACAGGCACGGGGGGCATGGAACAGGGTCAACTGACCCGCAGGGGATACAATGGCCCCGGCATCATCCCCATTCACCAGAAGGAGTTCCCATGTCGTACCCCTCTCTCCTGGCCAGGTTGCGCCAGTTGCCCGCCGATCCCGCCCTGCCTCCCCAGCTGCTGCAAACCCGTCAGTGGGAGGGCCCCCTGTGCCGGGTGAGGCTGGACAACAGGGGGGCCAGCCCCGAGGCCGTTCGTCACTGGCGGCTGTTTGAGGGGAAGCTCGGCCTCTCTCCCGAGGCGGCCATCTACGGAGAGGGGTTCCAGATGCTGGCCCAGACCATGGGCAGCTGGCAGGCCCCCGAGCCGGTGGGCCGCTGCCCCGACGCCGGCGTCTATCGCATCACCGACGACGACGGCTATCACACGGTGCACAACCTGCTGCTGGTGGCCTGCGAGGGGGGCTGGCTGCTGCTGGCGTTCGCGAGCTGCCAGCGCTTTGGCGGGGAGTTTCGCCTCTTTCCGGACGGGCGCCTCGAGATAGTGATGAACGCCGAAGGGCGCACCCTCGCACCCGGCCAGCACTGGCAGAGCGAGGCGCTGATCTGCCTGGAGGGGCCGGACAGGGAGGCCCTGCTGGGGGCGCTGGCGGACTATATCGAGGCCGAACACCCTTCGCTGGTGAACGAGGTGCCCGCGCGCCCGAGTGGCTGGTGCTCCTGGTATCACTACTATGCGGACGTGAGCGCCGCCGACATTCGCGAGAACCTGGCGGTGCGGGCGGTGCGCTTCCCGGCCCTGCGCTACGTGCAGATAGACGACGGCTATCAGGCGAAAATGGGGGACTGGCTCACCCCTTCCCCCAAGTTCGAGCAGGGGGTGGCAACCCTGGCCGGGGAGATCCGCGCCGCCGGCTGCGAGCCCGCGCTCTGGGTCGCCCCCTTTATCGCCGAGCCCGGCTCCCAGGTATTCCAGCAGCATCCGGAGTGGTTCGTGAAGGGGGAGGATGGCCTGCCGCTCCCCTCGGAGCGGGTCACCTACGGCGGCTGGCGCTGCACCCCCTGGTATGTGCTGGACGGCACCCATCCCGAGGTGCAGGCCCACCTCGAGCAGGTGTTTCGCACCCTGCGCGAGCAGTGGGGCATCCACTACTTCAAGCTCGATGCGAACTTCTGGGGCGCCATCCACGGCGGGCGCTTCCACGACCCCGCCGCCACCCGGGTCGAGGCCTATAGACGCGGCATGGCCGCCATCCTGCGCGGGGCGGGGGAGGGCGCCTTCCTGCTCGGTTGCAACGCCCCCATCTGGCCAAGCCTTGGCCTGGTGCACGGCATGCGGGTGAGCGATGACGTGGAGCGCCAGGGCCGGCGTTTTCGCCAGATAGCGCGGGAAGCCTTCTGTCGCGCCTGGCAAAACGACAGGCTCTGGGCGCTGGATCCCGACTGCGTCTGCCTGCGGGATATCCCGGGCCAGCACGCCAGCCGCGCCGAGTACGACTTCCACCTGGCTGCCCTGGTGGCGAGCGGTGGCATGGTGCTGGCGGGGGACCGATTGCAGGATCTGGACGAGGGGCAGGGGGCGCACCTTGGCAAGCTGCTGGCCCTGTGCGCGGCGCGCACCCCGGCGGCTCGCTTCGAGGGGATGACATTTGAGCGCGGGCGGGTGGCGCTGCCCGGGGGCGGCGAGCTGCTCTGCCTGTTCAACTGGGGCGAGCAAGCCACAAAGATGGCGCTGCCCGCGGGGGGCAGGGATTTCTGGGACGACACCCCCCTGGGAGAGACGCTGGAACTGGCGGGGGGCCAGGGGGCGGTGATCCGCTACTCCTGAATGTTGCACTCAGCAAAAAGGCTCCCTTGGGAGCCTTTTTATCGGGTGGGGTTGACCCCTAGAAATGCCACTCCATCCCGATGGCGTAGTTGGCGGAGCCATAGCCCGGGATCTCGTTGCTGGAGGCGAGCGCCTTGAGGGTCAGGCGGGCGCTGAGGGGAATGCCGAGCCCCATGCCGATGGCGACCTCGTCGCTCTGATCCCCCATCATGTCCACCCGCAGGGTGCGGTAGAGGGAGAGATCCTGGCTCATCTGGGCATAGATCTGGGACGACTTGTTGTAGAGCTGGCCGAAGATCTCCATCTGGAAGCCGTTCTGGGGCGTGATGGCCAGGGGAATGCCGGCGAAGCGATAGAGATCCGAGTGGTTGAAATAGCTGTTGGTGATCTGGGGGGTGAAGTCGGTCTGCCGGTAGAGGGTGCTGAAGTTGCGCTCGATGAGCCTATAGGTCTGCTCCGGCAGACGCAGCAGATAGTCTGGCACTTCGAAACGTACCCCGGCCAGGGTGCTCTGGGGCAGCAAGGCACAGGCGACAAGGGTGAGAGCAGGCAGTGCTGAGCGCATAAAACGTGAGATCCCCAACAGTCGAGGCGCGGCATCCATGCCGGCAGCGCATGTAATTATCAAACTATCAGGAGCTTGGCTCCCCTGCTCATTATGTCGCGAGCGCGGGGAGCCGACAGGGTTTTATGTGTGAAACGCCTCACATCTCATAGATCTTCCAGGTAGCGATAGAGACTCTTCAGAATCGCAAAGTTCCGTTCGTTACCCTGATTCTGCTCCGCCAGCGCCTCGAGACGGGGCACATAGTCCGGCAGGCGGCGGCTGAAGTAGTCGCTGCAGTGCAGGCGCCAGCGCTTCTGCTCCGCTTCGCTCAGGGTGTGGGGCCAGTTGCGGGCGCGGTAGCGGAACAGCATCTGGGGCAGGCGCGGGTCGCTGAAGGCAAACTCCCGCTCACCCAGCAGCTCCGCCGGGGTGGCGCGCACCAGATCCATGGTGGCCTTGTCGCCGTGGCCGAAGAAACCGGCGTAGAGCTGGGTATCGGGATCGCTGTCGTTGCTGCCGGCAAACTCCTGATTGAACACCTCCACCAGTTTTTCCCGCACCTCGGGGTGGGCCCGCAGCAGATCCAGGCTCTTGCGACACTGCTCCCGGTCGATGCCAAGCTGGTCGGCCCGCTCCGGGGTCAGGGTGGCGGCTGGCGCCAGCACCGGGCACTTGTTGATGTGCACCAGTTTGACCGGAATGGCCGCCAGATCCCCGAGATCATCCTTCCTGGTGTAGAGGCGTTCGCGGATCTCCTCGCTGGTGAGCTCGATGAGGGGGGTGGGGTCGCGGGTCAGATCCACCATGATCACCGCGTTCTGGTTGCTGGGGTGCCAGGCGAGCGGTGACACCCAGCTTGCGCACCCCTGCCAGGGGGAGAACATGCCGGAGACGTGCACCAGCGGCTTCATGGTCACCACGTCGATGAGGGCCTTCACCTTGTTCTTGTTGCGCAGGGCAAACAGGTAGTCAAACAGCTTGGGCTGGGCCTTTTTCACCAGCCTGGCCATCTCTATGGTGGCCAAGACGTCCGAGAGCGCATCGTGGGCGTTGGCGTGGGCCACCCCGTTGGCCACCGTCAGTTTCTCCAGTCGGAAGCTCGGCTTGCCCTCCTCGTCGAAGGCCCAGGTGATCCCCTCAGGCCGCAGGGCGTAGCAGGCCCGCAGCATGTCGAGGATGTCCCAGCGGGAGTTGCCGTTCTGCCAGGCGTAGGCATAGGGGTCGTAGAAGTTGCGATAAAGGGTGTAGCGGGTCACCTCGTCATCGAAGCGGATGCTGTTGTAGCCCAGCACACAGGTGTTCGGGGTGGCGAACTGCTCGTGGATCTGGCGAATGAAGTCCGCCTCGCAGAGCCCGTCCTTCATCGCCTTCTGCGGCGTGATGCCGGTGATGAGGCAGGCTTCCGGCTCCGGCAGGTAGTCCGCGGGCGGCTTGCAATAGATCACCAGCGGCTCGCCGATGAGGTTGAAATCGGCGTCGGTGCGAATGCCCGCAAACTGCGACGGCCTGTCCCTGGCGGGACTGATGCCGAAGGTCTCGTAGTCGTGAAAGTAGAAGGTGGGCTCGCTGCCGGGCTGTGCTGTTTTGCTCATGTTGCTCGAGGTGAGGTGTCCGATGGCGGCGCCATGGCGCCTGGGTGGGCGGTGCCATGCACCGCAGTTGCCAGCATGGTAAACCATAGCGCAGGCAGAGCGAAGCCCGGGCGCCCTGGCTGCCGGTTTATTGAACGCTCAGGGCGTCGGCTCAGGGGGCTGTGCAGGATTGCGGCTGGATGGGGGCTTATCGGGCCATACCCGGGGGCAGCGGCATCAGGGTGTGGAGGTCGAGCAGGGTGAAGTAGCCGCCTTCGTCGGGGTACCAGCCGCCGGTGTCTATGTAGTACACATTGCCAAGACGGGCCGGGCGGCCCACCGGGGTGTGGCCCACCACCAGGGCGACGAGATCCTCGACACCGCTCTCGTCCAGCCGCTCGATGCGGCGCCTTGACCAGAGGCAGACGTTCTTGATGGCGCGCAGCCTGCCGCCGCTCACCCCCGCATCCAGTTGGTCCAGCAGCCCCTGCCAGGAGGGGAAGGGGCAATCGGCGTGGAGCAGCCCGACCGGGCCGGCCGGGGTGGCCACCTCGATGGCAAGGGGCAGGGTGCGGTAGTGGGCGGCGAACGCCTCCTGCTCGTCCGGGGTCAGCTGCTGAAACCAGCCGCCGCCGTTCTGGATCCAGTTCTCCCGATCGCAGCTCTCGTAGCGGCAGACGTAGTCGTCGTGATTGCCGCAGACAGGGTGAAACCAGGGCCTGGCCAGCCACTCGAGCACGGCTGTGCAGTCGGGGCCGCGATCCGTCAGATCCCCCACGGAGAAGAGGCGATCCCGAGCGGGATCGAATCCCGCCTGGTTCAGGGTCTGTTCCAGCCGCGAAAAGTAGCCGTGGATATCGCCGACGGCGAGATCCCGCCCCAGAGGATTGCGGGAGAAGCGTCTGATCAGCGGGGACGGATTCATGGCTAGCCTCCTTGCCTGGTCGGTGCGCGGCAACGGCGGTTGCGCGATGGCCCGTTAATGGCCCATGGATAGCTGCAGCATGGCACGCTTGGCCTCGACCTTGAAGAGGTAAACGCCAGCATGCCCGGACGCGCCGCCTCACCGGGATAAAAAATGCCAGTCGGTGTCGACTGGCATGGTGTGATGGCGGTCCGTCGTCGGGATCAGAGCAGATCTTCGAGCTGGTACTTCTTGAGCAGGGTGTCGAAGGTGCCGTCGGCCTTGACGCTCTCGATGGCGGCATCGAAGCGGGCCTTGAGCTTGTCATCGTTCTTGCGCAGGGCCACCGCCACCCCTTCTCCCAGGATCTTGTCCTGGGTGCCGTTGAACTGGGGACCGACGAAGGCGAACTGCTTGCCCATCTCCTTGTCGAGGAAGCCCACCTTCAACTGCACCATGTTGCCGAAGGTGTAGTCGGCGCGGCTGGACTGCAGATCCAGCATGGGGGACTGGGCGTTGACGTAGCGCTTGATCTTGGCCACCTCACCGTAACGGGCGGTGATGAAGTTGTCCTGGGGGGTGCCCTCCTGCACCGCGATCACCTTGCCCTTGAAGTGCTCAGGGGTGTCGGCAAAGTCGCCCGCCTTGTCGCTGCGCCCCACGAAGCGGTTCTGCATCATGTAGTAGACCTGGCTGAAGGCGACCTTCTGGCGCCGCTCGTCGGTGATGTTCATGGAGGACATGATGGCGTCGTATTTGCGCACCTGCAGACCGGGCAGCAGGGCATCCCAAGGCTGATTGATCACCTCGCACTCGGTCTTCATGGCCGCGCACAGGGCATAGGCCAGATCGACCTCGAAGCCGCCGAGCTTGCCGCTGCTGTCGACCATCTCGAACGGGGGATAGGTGGCGTCGGTGGCGATCACCAGGGGTTTGGCGGCCGCCTGGCCGGCGGTGGCCAGGGCCACCAGCATCATCAGTGTGTTGAGTTTCATGGTCAGTCCCTTGAAGTGTGGTGTCATTCCTAGCGTGCTAAAGGGTGCCGGCCTCAAGGGCCGACGGCTATTTTGCGATGGGCGAGGGCCGGCAACTGGCTGCGCACCCTGCGCTGGGCCGCCAGATCCAGGGTGGCGATGGCCAGTCCCTGACCCTCCTCTACCTGGGCCAGTACCCGGCCCCAGGGATCGATGATCATGCTGTGGCCGAAGGTACGGCGCCCGCCGGGGTGCTCACCTCCCTGGGCGCTGGCCAGCACGAAGGCCAGGTTCTCCACCGCCCGGGCCCGCAGCAGCAGCTCCCAGTGCGCGAGCCCCGTGGTGTGGGTGAAGGCGGCGGGCAGGGCGATGAAATCGGGGGCAGGGTCCAGGCGAAACAGCTCCGGGAAGCGCAGGTCGTAGCAGATCCCGAAGCGCAGCAGCCCCCAGGGCAGGGGATGGCTCACCACCTCCCGGCCCGGGCTCATGGTCGCGGCCTCGTCATACTGCTCCTGCCCGGTGCAAAAGCCAAACAGGTGCAGCTTGTCGTAGCGGCTCGCGAGCTCACCTTGCGGGTCGATGAGCAGGCTGCTGTTGTGCATCTTGCCGGGCTCGTCGCTTTCAAGGGGCAGGGTGCCCGCCAGCAGCCAGATCCCGAGCTCCCGGGCCAGCTCCCGGGCCCAGGCCAGCAGGGGGTGACTGCTCACGGGGGCGGCCAGGGCCACCCGCGCCCGCTCATCGACGGGCATCAGGTAGAAGTATTCGGGCAGCAGGGCCAGCTCGGCCCCCTCGGCCGCCGCCTGACGCAGCAGGGCCTCGGCCTGGGCCAGGTTGTGGTCGAGATCATCCCCGGAGACCATCTGGAGGACGGCAACGCGCACTGAATCCATGGTGCCTCCTAGACGCCGCACAGGCGCTCGGCGCCCGCCAGCAGGGTGTCGTCATCCTTGGAGAAGGAGAGGCGGATGACCCGCTGATCCGTGCCGTCGTGATAGAAGGCGGAGACCGGTATGGTGGCGACCCCGTGATCGCGGATGAGCCGCTGCACGAACAGGCTGTCCGGCTCGTCGCTGATGCGCTCGTAGCTCGCCAGCATGAAGAAGCTGCCCGCCGAGGGGAGCAGGGTCAGGCGCGAATCCGCCAGGGCCGAGGTCAGCAGGTCGCGCTTGCGCTGGTAGAAGGCCGCCAGCCCCTGATAGTGGGCCGGTTGCTGCAACAGGTGGGCGAAGCCGTACTGCATGGGGGTGTCGGCGGCGAACATGGCGAACTGGTGCACCTTGCGGATCTCCTCCATCAGGGGGCGGGGCGCCACGCAGTAACCCACCCGCCAGCCGGTGACGTGGAAGGTCTTGCCGAAGGAGAAGACGGCGACGGAGCGCTCCACCAGCTCCGGATAGCGGATGACGCTCTGGTGCAGGGCGCCGTCGAATACCACGTGCTCGTACACCTCGTCCGAGAGGATGAGGATGTCGGTGCCGCGCACCAGGCGGGCGAGGTGCTCCTGATCCCCCGCCTGCCAGACGGTGCCGGTGGGGTTGTGGGGGGTGTTGAGCACTATCATGCGGGTGCGCGGTGTGATGCGGGCGGCCACCTCCTCCCAGGGGATGGCAAAGTCCGGCGCCTTGAGGGCGATCACCACAGGGGTGGCTCCCTGCAGCTGGATCATGGGGCGGTAGCTGTCGAACGCCGGCTCGAACATGATCACCTCGTCGCCGGGGTGGACCAGGGCGGTGATGGCGCAGAACAGAGCCTCGCTGGCGCTGGCGGTGATGGTGACCTCCTCGCCCGCGTCATAGTGGTGGCCATAGCTGGTCGCTATCTTGGCCGCCAGCTGCTCGCGCAGGGCGGGCAGCCCCGTCATGGGGGCATACTGGTTCTCTCCCGCCAGCATGGCCTCATGGGTCACCCGGATGAGCTCGGGATCGCAGGGGAAGCTCGGCGCCCCCTGGGAGAGGTTGATGCTGGGATGGCGGGCGGCCAGATCCCCGATCACGCTGAAGATGGTGGTGCCCACCTGGGGCAGTTTGCTGACAATGCGGGGGGAAGACATGGCGCCGTCACCTGAGTGTGTGAAAGAGGTCCCTTTTTAGCCCCCGCAAGGGTTGCCGGACAACGGATTATTCGGCATGTTATGCATGAGTTTTTCTCAAGCATGGAGGCTTGTATGTTGTCCACCCAACCCCGCAGCCAGTTGCCCCTCTATGGCCTGCAGGTTTTCGAGTGTTCTGCCCGCCATCTGAGTTTCACCCTGGCCGCCGACGAGCTGTGCGTGAGCCAGGGGGCGGTGAGCAAGCAGATCGCCCAGCTGGAGGCACGCCTGGGGCACCTGCTGTTCGTGCGCGGCACCCGCTGCCTCACCTTGACCCCGGCCGCCGAGCGGCTGCTGCCCTTCGTTCGCGAAGGGCTGAGCCGCATGGGGGAGGGGCTCAGTGCCCTGCAGACCCTGCCCCACGAGCAGGCGATCAGCATCAAGGTGCCCTCCTGCGCCAGCCGCTGGTTGCTGCGGCGGTTGCAGGCGTTCGAGGGGGAGGCGGTGGAGGTGCGCGGCAGCCACAGCCACGGCATCGACTTCTCCCGGGAGCCCTTCGATCTCGCCATCGTCTATCAACCCTGCCTGGGGCGCTATCCCCACAGCCAGCCCCTGTTTCGGGAGCGGCTGACCCCGGTCTGCGCCCCGGCGTTTGCCGCCAAGCATCACCTGTTCGAGCGCGACCTGAGCGAGCTGCCCCTGCTGCCCCTCATCCATGCCAGCGCCGATCGGCGGGACTGGCGCAACTGGTTTGCCGCCTTCCTCGACGCCCCCTGGCAGCCCCAGGGAGGGCAGCTGTTCGATACCCTGGACCTGGCGATGAATGCCGCCCTGCAGGGGTTCGGCCTCTCCCTCGGGGACCCGACCATAGTGGCCGAGGAGCTGGAGAGCGGCGCCCTGGTCGCCCCCTTTGCCCCCGTGCTGGAGACGGATCACGAATACGCCCTGCTCGCCCGCCCCGACAGCCGGCGCCACGGGGTGCAGCGGGTCTGTCACTGGCTGCTGGAGGGGGAGGCGCACCCTTGAGGGGGCATTAACAGAAACAGCCCCGCGGGCGGGGCTGTGATCATGGGGCTGCTGGCCCAGGAAGGGCTCAGTGGCAGATCTTGTAGTAGACCTCGTTCCAGCGCAGCTGCTCCTTGAGGGCGGAAATGCGGGTGTGCTCGTCGATCACCACGAACTCGATACCCAGGATGTCGGCGAAGGTGCGCAGCTGCTCTATGTCCACCGATTGGGTGAACACCGAGTGGTGGGCGGCCCCCGCCAGGATCCAGGCTTCGGCGCTGGTCTGCAGGTCCGGCAGGGGTTTCCACAGGGCGCTGGCCACCGGGAGTTTCGGCATGGCCTCTGGCAGGTCCACCACCTCCAGCTGATTGACCACCAGGCGAAAGCGATTGCCCAGATCGATGAGGCTGGCATTGACCGCCTTGCCGGCGGGGGCCGCGAACAGCAGGCGGGCCGGATCGGCCTTCTTGCCTATCCCCAGATGCTGGGCGTCCAGCACGGGTTTGGCTGCGGCGATGGAGGGGCAGACCTCCAGCATGTGGGCTCCCAGCACCAGGTTGTTGCCCGCCTCCAGGTGGTAGGTGTAGTCCTCCATGAAGGAGGTGCCCCCCGCAAGGCCTGAGCCCATCACTTTCAGGGTGCGCAGCAGGGCGGCCGTCTTCCAGTCTCCCTCCGCGCCAAAGCCGAAGCCTTGCTGCATCAGGCGCTGACAGGCCAGCCCCGGCAGCTGGTGCAGGCCGTGAAGGTCTTCAAAGGTGGTGGTGAAGGCGCCAAAACTGCCGTCGGTGAGGAACTTCTTCATCCCCAGCTCCTGGCGCGCCGCCTCATAGAGAGAAGCGCGAAGCTCCCCACCCACCTGCACCGCCTCGGTCAGGGTGTAGGTCGCCTCATATTCGGCCAGCAGCGCCTCGATGTCGCTGTCAGGCACTGCGTCGATGACCTTGACCAGATCGCCGACCGGGTGGTAGTTCACCTGATAGCCGAACTGGATCTGGGCCTCAATCTTGTCGCCCTCGGTGACCGCCACGTTGCGCATGTTGTCGCCGAAGCGGGCGATCTTGAGGTGGCGGCTGTCGTGGATGGCGGCGGCGACCCGCATCCAGTTGCCCAGCTTGCGATGGGCCTCTTCATCCTGCCAGTGTCCCACCACCACGGTGCGCGGCAGCCGCAGCCGTGCCCCCATGAAGCCGAACTCGCGTCCGCCATGGGCGGTCTGGTTCAGGTTCATGAAGTCCATGTCGATCTCGCTCCAGGGGAGATCCCGGTTGAACTGGGTGTGGAACTGCAGCAGGGGTTTCTGCAACTGGCTCAGGGCCGGGATCCACATCTTGGCGGGGGAGAAGGTGTGCATCCACACCATGAGCCCCACGCAGCGCTGGTCGTGGTTGGCATCGCGAGCTACCGCGCTTATCTCGTCGAGGGTGGTGCCGGTGGGCTTGAGCACTATCTTGAGGGGCAGGTTCGCCCCTTCGTTGAGCTGGCTGGTGATGGTGTGGGCGTGATCGGCCACCTGCTTCAATGTGGTGGCGCCATACAGGTGCTGGCTGCCGACCAGGAACCACACCTCCAGCTGTTTCATCAATTCCATCTTGGTGTCCTCTTTTTAAGCTTTTGTCTGGCCGTAATAGGCGTGTTTGCCGTGCTTGCGCTGGTAGTGTTTCTCCAGCAGGTAATCGGGCAGGGGGCGGGCCCCCGGGTTGATTTGACCGGTGAGCCAGGCCATGCGCGCCACCTCCTCCAGCACCACGGCGTTGTGTACCGCGTCCTCGGCGCTCTTGCCCCAGCTGAAGGGGCCGTGGTTGGCCACCAGCACCCCCGGCATGGTGAGGATGGGGGTCTGCCTGAGGGTCTCGACGATGAGATGACCGGTCAGCCCCTCGTAGTCCTCCTCGACCTCACCCGGGGTGAGCAGGCGGGAGCAGGGGATCTCGCCGTGGAAGTAGTCGGCCTGGGTGGTGCCGAAAATGGGGATGGGGCGCCCCGCCTGGGCCCAGGCGGTGGCATGGGTGGAGTGGGTGTGCACCACGCCGCCAAGCTCCGGATAGGCGCGATAGAGCACCAGGTGGGTGGCAGTGTCGGAGGAGGGGCGCAGCGCCCCTTCCACCTGCTTGCCCGCGAGATCCAGCACCACCATGTCTTCGAGCAGCATCCGCTCGTAACTGACGCCGCTGGGCTTTATCACCACCAGATTGCGCTCTCGGTCGATGCCGCTCACGTTGCCCCAGGTGAAGGTCACCAGCTCGTGGCGCGGCAGATCCAGGTTGGCGACGAGCACCTGCTCCTTGAGCGTTTTGAGGTTCATGCAGTTATCCCCCGGTTGTAGAGGGGCTCGGCGGCGGCGCCCCAGGCGAGGTAGCGCTGGTAGAGACGCTCGTATTCGGCGACCCGCTCGGGGTTGGGCTGGTGGGTGCGCTCCACGGCGCTCGCCATGTGGTGCTGGGCCTTGGCCACATCAGGATGGATCCCGGCCGCCACGGCGGCAAAGATGGCCGCCCCCAGGGCGCAGCACTGATCTGAGGCCACCACCTGGATGGGGCGATTCATCACGTCGCTGCAGGTCTGCATCACAGTCGTTGATTTGCGGGCTATGCCGCCGAGGGCGATCACCTGCTCCACCGGCACCTGCTGACTGGTCATGCACTCCATGATGCTGCGGGCCCCGAAGGCGGTAGAGGCCACCAGGGCACCGAACAGATCGGGGGCATCGGTGCCGAGGTTGATCCCGGTGAGGGTGCCCTGCAGGCGCTGGTTGGCGTAGGGGGTGCGGCGGCCGTTGAACCAGTCGAGCACCACCGGCAGGTGGGCGAGGTCCCGCTGCTGCTCCCAGGCGGCGGCGAGGCTTGGCAGCAGCTCCCGCTTGTGGGCCTCGATGGCGGTGCGCAGCTCCGGATACTGGGCGGCGAGGCTCTCCAGGGGCCAGCCGAGCTGGCGCTGATACCAGGCGTAGATGTCGCCGAACGCCGATTGTCCCGCTTCCAGCCCCACCCTGCCCGGCACCACGCTGCCGTCCACCTGGCCGCAGATCCCGGCAATGGCCCGATCACCTATGGTGGCGTCATCGGCGATCAGGATGTCGCAGGTGGAGGTGCCTATCACCTTGACCAGGGCATTGTTGCCGGCCCCGGCCCCCACCGCCCCCATGTGGCAGTCGAAGGCACCGCCCGCGATCACCACCTCGCAGGAGAGGTGCAGCCGCTCCGCCCACTCCGGGGTCAGGGTGCCGACCGGCAGATCGGCGGTCCAGCTGTGGGTAAAGAGGGGGGAGTCGAGATCCTGGGTCAACAGCGGATCCAGGGCATTGAGGAAGTCGGCGGGGGGCAGGCCGCCCCAGCTCGGGTGCCAGAGGGACTTGTGGCCGGCGGCGCAGCGCCCGCGCCGGATATCGGCCGGGGCCTGGGTGCCGCTCAGGATGGCGGGCACCCAGTCGCACAGCTCGACCCAGTTGCAGGCGGCGGCGCGCACCGCTGTATCGGCGCGGGAGACGTGCAGTATCTTGGCCCAGAACCACTCGGAGGAGTAGATGCCGCCGATGTAGCGGCTGTAGTCGGGGAACCGGCCGCCGTGGCACAGCGCCGTGATGGCCTCGGCCTCCTCGATGGCGGTGTGATCCTTCCACAGCACGAACATGGCGTTGGGGTTGTCGGCAAATTCCGGACGCAGGGCCAGCACGCGCCCCTCCCTGTCGATGGGGGCGGGGGTGGAGCCGGTGCTGTCCACCCCGATGCCGCGCACGGCGGTGCGCTGGGCCGGGGTGAGCTGGCTCACCACTGCCACCACCGCCTGCTCCATGGACTCCAGATAGTCGAGGGGGTGGTGGCGGAACTGGTTGTTGACCGGCTGGCAGTAGTGGCCTGCCTGCCAGCGGGGGTAATAGACGACCTGGGTCGCCAGCTCGGCGCCGTCCAGGCAGCGCACGGCGAGTGCCCTGACCGAGTCGCTGCCGAAATCGAGTCCGATGACGATGTGCTCAGACATATCTGCTCCTGACCATCAATGAGGGGTGACTGGTGAGGAACCATAGGAGATGGGCAGGAGGGGCGGTTAGCCATTGGCTGCTGGAAATATGGATTTTAACGCTGTCAGTGCGAGAGGGTGACGGCTCTCGAAAATTCAATATGTAACGATTTTGCTAAAGATATAGACAAAATGGCTGCAATCTCATGGCGTGATCCTGCTCTCCATTTTTCCATGTGAAAACGATTACAACTTGGTTCGCTCATCTAGCAACAACAATAACGTCCTGTTTAAGCATGATTTAGATGGCTGTGACTTGATTGACTCAAGGAGCAGCACTGCGTGGATACATGGATTGATAGAACCGTTGGAGACATTCGCATGAACAAAATCGTTAAAGGCATGATCGCGATGGGGTTTGCCATGGGTATGGCAAATTCTGCTTTCTCGGCCGAGGCACTGAAGCTGGGCTACCTGGTCAAGCAGCCGGAGGAGCCCTGGTTCCAGACCGAGTGGAACTTCGCCGACAAGGCGGGCAAGGATCTCGGTTTCGAGGTGATCAAGATCGCCGTCCCCGATGGAGAGAAGACCCTCAATGCCATCGACAGCCTGGCGGCCAACGGCGCCAAGGGCTTCGTCATCTGCACCCCTGACCCCAAGCTCGGGGCTGCCATCATGGCCAAGGCCAACAGCATGGATCTCAAGGTCATCACGGTGGACGACCAGTTCGTCAACGCCAAGGGCCAGCCCATGGAGCAGGTGCCCCTGGTGATGATGGCCGCCACCAAGATAGGTGAGCGCCAGGGCCAGGAGCTCTACAAGGAGATGGAAAAACGTCAGTGGGACCTGAAGGCCACCGGCGTGCTCGCCATCACCGCCGACGAGCTCGACACTGCCCGCCGCCGGGTCGACGGCTCCTTGAGTGCGCTCAAGGCCGCCGGTTTCCCCGAAGGCCAGATCTACCGCTCTCCCACCAAGGCCAACGACATTCCGGGGGCGCTGGATGCCGCCAACTCCATGCTGGTGCAGCACCCCGAGGTGAAGAACTGGCTCATCGTCGGCATGAATGACAACACTGTGCTCGGCGGCGTGCGCGCCACCGAAGGGCAGGGCTTCAAGGCAGACAACGTCATCGGCATCGGCATCAACGGAGTGGATGCGGTGAACGAGCTCTCCAAGTCCAGCGCCACCGGCTTCCTCGGCTCATTGCTGCCAAGCCCGGACGTGCACGGCTACAAGAGCATCCAGATGCTCCATGACTGGGTGGTCAATGGCGCAGAGCCTGCCAAGTTCACCGAGGTGACCGATGTTGTGCTCATCACCCGCGACAACTTCAAGGTCGAGCTGCAGAAGAAAGGTCTGTGATCGCCAATCCCTGATACCCATGCCGGCATGGCGCCCTGCGCCGTGCCGGCTGGCTGGAGTCATCTCATGAATCAAGTTCCTTATCTGGAGTTTTGCGGCATCAGCAAGGAGTTCCCCGGCGTCAAGGCGCTGCAGAACGTCTCCTTCTGCTGCCAGCAGGGCTCGGTGCACGCCCTGATGGGGGAGAACGGCGCGGGCAAGTCCACCCTGCTCAAGATCCTGAGCGGCTTTCAGGCCCCCACCACAGGGGTGGTGAAGCTGGCGGGCCAGGAGAAGGTGTTTCAAGACACGGTCGACGCCCTGGAGAGCGGGATCGCCATCATCTATCAGGAGCTGCACCTGGTGCCCGAGATGAGCGTGGCGGAGAACATCTACCTCGGGCAGCTGCCCACCCGGCGCGGCGTCATCGATAGGGAGAAACTCTATCAGGATGCGGCCAGACAGCTGGCGCGCCTCGGCATGGATGTGTCGCCGGAGACGCCGCTCAAGTACCTGTCCCTCGGGCAATGGCAGATGGTGGAGATCGCCAAGGCGCTGACCCGGGACGCCAGCGTCATCGCCTTCGACGAGCCGACCAGCAGCCTGTCGTCGCGCGAAATTGAGCAGCTGTTTCGGGTCATCCGCCAGTTGCGGGACGAGGGCAAGGTCATTCTCTATGTCTCCCACCGCATGGACGAGATCTTCGCCCTGTGCGATGCCATCACGGTATTCAAGGATGGCCAGTTCGTGCGCACCTTCGCCTCCATGGCCGAGGTGGACCGGGATCTGCTGGTCAAGACCATGGTGGGACGGGAGCTGACCGACATCTACGGCTACAGCCCCAGAGCGCTCGGGGAGGTGGGCCTCAAGGTGGAGAGCCTGATGGGGCCTGGCCTCAGGGGGCCCATTTCGTTCGAGGTCAGACGGGGGGAGATCCTCGGCATCTTCGGGCTGGTGGGGGCCGGTCGCAGCGAACTGATGAAGCTCATCTTCGGCGCCGAGACGCCCCGAGGCGGCGAGATAGCGGTGTTCGGCAAGCCGGTGGTCATTCGCAATCCCATCGACGCCATTCGCGGCGGCATCATGCTCTGCACCGAAGACCGCAAGGCCCTCGGCATCATTCCCATCCACTCGGTGCAGGAGAACATCAACATCAGCGCCCGCCGCCACCAGGCGTGGGGGGGCTTCTGGATCAACCAGCAGTGGGAGGACGAGAACGCGAGGCTGCGGATCCGCGACATGCGGGTCAAGACCCCGTCCCCCCATCAGGCCATCATGAACCTCTCCGGCGGCAACCAGCAGAAGGCCATTCTGGGGCGCTGGCTCTCCGAGGACATGAAGGTGATCTTGCTCGACGAGCCGACCCGCGGCATCGACGTCGGGGCAAAGAACGAGATTTACAACGTGATTTACGATCTGGCCAAGGTGGGCATCGCCGTGGTGGTGGTCTCGAGCGAGCTGCCGGAGGTGCTGGGCATCGCGGATCGGATCATGGTCATGCGGGAGGGGGTGATAGCAGGGGAGCTATCCCACCATGAGGCCGACGAGGTCAAGGCGCTCAATCTGGCCATGCCGGCCCGTTAATCCCCCGTGACTGCAACGCGATAGCACCCGGAAACTTCAGGAGAAATACCATGACAACAACTACCTCAGCCGGTCAGGCCGCGACCGTCTCGGCGGCCAGCGGCTCCCGCCTGCAACTGGCCCGCGTCTGGGATCAATACGGCATGCTGGTGATCTTCGCCATCCTGTTCCTGCTGGCCTGCGTGCTGGTGCCCAACTTTGCCAGCCTGATCAATATGCGCGGGCTCGGGCTCGCCGTCTCCATGTCGGGCATGGTGGCCTGCGGCATGCTGTTCTGCCTCGCCTCCGGCGAATTCGACATGTCGGTGGGCTCGGTGGTGGCCTGCTCCGGCGTCGCCTGCGCGGTCGGCATCAATGCCACCGAGAGCATCACGGTGGGCATCCTGGCCGGCATGTCGGTGGGGGTGCTGTTTGGCCTCATCAACGGCATAGTCGTGGCCAAATTCAAGATCAACGCCCTCATCACCACCCTGGCCACCATGCAGATGGCGCGCGGGGTGGGCTACATCATCTCCGACGGCAAGGCGGTCGGCATAGTGGAAGAGGGCTTCTTCGAGCTCGGCAACTCCGCCCTGCTCGGCATCCCGACCCCGGTCTGGCTGACCGCCGTCTGCTTCGTGCTGTTCGGCCTGCTGCTCAACAAGACCACCTTCGGCCGCAACACCCTGGCCATGGGGGGCAACGAGGAGGCGGCGCGTCTGGCCGGGGTCAACGTGGTGCGCACCAAGATCATCATCTTCACCATGACCGGGCTGATTGCCTCCATCGCCGGCATCATACTCGCCTCGCGCATGACCTCGGGCCAGCCGATGACCTCCATCGGCTTCGAGCTGGTGGTGATCTCCGCCTGCGTGCTGGGAGGGGTCTCCATGAAGGGGGGGATCGGCAAGATCTCCTACATCATCGCCGGGGTGCTGATCCTGGGGCTGATGGAGAACGCCATGAACCTGCTCAACATCTCCCCGTTTGCCCAGTACGTGGTGCGCGGCCTCATCCTGCTCGCCGCCGTGCTGTTCGACCGCTACAAGCAGGTACGCAAGGCGCGCGTCTGAGCGGTTGTCCCCTCCGGCACCAGGTCGGCCCATGCTGGCCTGGTGCCTCCTTCAGGCAAGCTGTGAGCCAGTTCAATAAATTCACATCAGGCCGCTTGCGAAAATAGGTTGTTCCAACGCCGGATCTCTACAATGGCCCAAGCCGATTTTTTTACCCAAGCGCTGTTTTCCGCCATGTCCTCGATGCAAAAAGAGAAGCCGAAACAACTCAACCCCCTGTTGCCGGGCTACGCCTTCGACGTCTTCCTGGTCTCGGGCATGACTCCCATAGAGCAGGGGAGCGCCCTCGACTTCATCATCGACAGGCCCCAGGGTATGAAGGGCTTCATTGTCAATCTGACCATCAGGGGCAAGGGGCAGATCTTTCAGGGGGATCAGGCCTTCACCGTGGAGCCAGGGGACCTGCTGCTGTTTCCGCCCGCAGCCGTGCACTATTACGGCCGGGCGCCAGATGCCCGGGAGTGGTATCACCGCTGGGTCTATTTCCGGCCGCGGGCCTACTGGGCCGACTGGCTCAAATGGCCCCAGGTGACGGAGCGGGTGGGGCGATTGCAACTGGCTGACGCCGGCTTGCTCACCGAATTCGATGCCCTCTTCCTCGACATCGAAGAGACCCACCAGCAACTGAGGCCCATGTCGGAACAGCTCGCCATGAACCTCTTGGAGCGGCTGCTTATTCGCTGCTATGAAGCCTCCTCCCTCAGTGCCTATCCCACCCTAGATCACAGGGTTCACCAGGCGTGCCAGATCCTGAGCGAATCTCTCTGCGCCGAGATCTCGGTGGAGGCGCTGGCGGAGCAGGTGTTTTTGTCCCCTTCACGGCTGGCCCACCTGTTTCGCGAGCAGGTGGGGGTGAGCATAGTGCGCTGGCGCGAGGATCAGCGGATCATGCGGGCCAAGCTGCTGCTGCAGACCACCCCCATGTCGGTGGCCACTATCGGCCAGCAGGTGGGCTATGACGATCAGCTGTACTTCTCGCGGGTATTCAGGAAACGGGTCGGGGTCAGCCCCACCGAATACCGCAAGTGCGCCACCCCGTTGTGAGAAGAACCCAGAGATGACAAAGCCCTCATGATGAGGGCTTGTTTATTTGGGGGCCTGGGCTCAGAGCGCCGCCATGGCCTCACGGACCAGGGCGCCTATCTTGTCCCACTCCTGTTTCTCGATGAGATCCGCCGGGACCATCCAGGTACCGCCGCAGGCAAACACAGATCCTTGCGCCAGATAATCCTTCACGTTGGCGGGGCTGACGCCCCCGGTCGGCATGAAGCGAACCGGGTAGACGGCGCTCATGGCCTTGAGCATGGGGAGACCGCCTGAGGGCTCAGCCGGGAAGAACTTGAGGGCACGAAGGCCCAGCTCCATCGCCTGCTCGACCAGGCTGGGGTTGTTGACCCCCGGGATCATCAGCACGCCGCGCGCCTGGCAATACTGGACGATGCGCGGGTTGAGGCCGGGGCTGACGATGAAGTCCACCCCGGCGTCTATGGCCTGATCCACCTGGGCCGTGGTGAGGACGGTGCCGGCCCCGATGATCATCTCGGGGAAAGCGGCACGCAGCTGGCGGATGGCCTCGGCCGCCGCCGGGGTGCGGAAGGTGATCTCGGCGCTCGGCATGCCGTTGTCCATCAGGGCTTGGCCCAGGGCCACGGCGTCGTCGGCGTTCTGGATGGCGATGACGGGGATGATCTTCAGGGTTGAGAGTGTTTCAAGCAAGGTTGACATGGGTTGCCTCAGCAGTGGGAAGGGGGGTTGTTGGCATCGCCGAGCCGGGAATGATGGCCCCGCGATGCTGGATGACGGTGCCGGCCAGCAGGTGGGCATGGTGGGCCGCCTCGCTGGCCGCGCGCCCGGCGAGCCGCGTGGCGAGGTAGCCGGCGCTGAAGGAGTCGCCCGCTGCCGTGGTGTCGATCACTCGTTCCCTGGCCAGTGACATGGCAGGCACTTCGTCCTGCCGCTCGCCTTGCACTATGAGGCAGGGTTCGGCGCCACGCTTGATGACGATCTCGCCGACCCCGAGCCCCCTGGTGCGTGCCAGGGTCTGGGCCTCCTGGCTGTCGCCCCACAGGGAAAACTCGTCGTCCAGGGTCAGGAAGGCGATGTCGGTCAGCGCCAGCATGGCGCGGTAGGCCTGTTGCGCCGCCTCCTTGCTTTCCCACAGCCGGGGGCGGTAGTTGTTGTCAAAGGCGATCTTCACACCGGCTGCCCGGCACAAGGCCAGATGCTGCAGCAGGCTGGCCCGATCGGCGGGGGGGAGGATGGCGAGGCTGATGCCGCTCAAATAGAGCCAGTCAACGTGCTGCAACTGCTGGCAGATAGACCCGGCGTGTTCGCCCTGCAGCCAGTAGCGGGCGGCGGCATCATTGCGCCAGTAATGGAAGGTGCGCTCGCCCCGGGCATCGGTCTCGATGAGATAGAGACCGGGCAGTTTGTGCTCCAGCCTCTGTACCAGCTCAGTGTGCACCCCTTCCTGCTGCCACTGGGTCAGCATGGCGTCGCTCATGGTGTCGGTGCCAAGGGCTGTGACATAGAAGACGGCCAGCTCGGGGTTGGTACGGGCCAGGTAGACGGCGGTGTTGAGGGTGTCCCCTCCAAAATGACGCACTATGCCCGCCTTGCTCTCGGATAGTTCGATCATGCACTCGCCAATGACGGCAATCTTGGTCGGCATATGCCCTCCCGTGTTGATGACGCCGTCATTATATTTAATGTGTCATCTGCATTAAATAAAATAAAACATCATTTCATAAAAATATCGTGTGGCCCCTCTATGGGGCTGAGGGTGCGATCCTGACGTCGGGGGGAGGGTATGGCATGGCAGCCGTGCCGCCGGTTGCAAGGGTTGTGGCGTCGGTCAGCCGGGTCTGTGACCTCACCGGCAATGACGCAGGATCTGGGCATTGCCCTTTGAAACACACCCATGGCTATGATTGGGCTTGCGTTTCAAATACACTGAAACGATGGAGCTTATAAGGAGAACCCTATGTCAGTGGTAGATACCTCGCCAGATTCCGTTTCATCCGTCCTGAAGGTCTTTGGCATCCTGCAGGCGCTGGGGGAGCAGAAAGAGATTGGCGTCACCGAGTTGTCCCAGCGGATCATGATGTCGAAGAGTACCGTCTATCGCTTCTTGCAGACCATGAAGACCCTGGGTTATGTCAATCAGGAGGGGGAGTCCGACAAGTACACCCTGAGCCTGAAGCTGTTCGAACTCGGCGGCAAGGCCCTGGAGCACCAGGAGCTGATCCCCATCGCGGATACCCAGATGCATCGTCTGGGCAAGCTGACCAAGGAGACCCTGCACCTGGGGGCTCTCGACGAGGACAGCATCGTCTATCTGCACAAGGTAGACTCCGAGTACAACCTGCGGATGTACTCCCGCATCGGTCGCCGTCGCCCGCTCTACAGCACCGCCCTTGGCAAGGTGATGATGGCCTGGTTGCCCGAGGACGAGGTGCGCGGCATGCTGGCCAATGTGAGCTTTGAGCGCTTTACCGAGCACACCCTGACCGACATCGACGCCTTGCTGGCCCAATTGGTCCTGGTGCGCGAGCAGGGTTACGCGGAAGACAACGAAGAGATGGAGCCGGGCCTGCGCTGTTTCGCCGTGCCCATCTACAGCCGCATGGGGCGCATCATCGCCGGGCTCTCCCTGTCACTGCCCCTGGTGCGTTTCAGTGAAGAGAACAAGGAGGAGCTGGTGGGCTTGCTGCACGAGGCTGCCGCCCGCATCTCGGCCGAACTCGGTTTTCACGATTATCCATTCCGGACCAGGTAACAGGGGATGAGCCGCGGCGGCCTGCCGCGTGCTTTCTCGAACCAAGCCGGGGGCGGGACTGTCTGCCCGCAGTTCCGCCCCCGGCTTTTTTGTCCCTTGTCGTGCTCGCTCTGGCACCACCAGGGCTTATCCCTGTGGCGTGCTCACGCATCCCCCCTGTCGCCGCGCCCTGTAGAGGCCGAGGATGAGGTTGCCGTTGACGATGAAAAAGCTGCCCTCCAGCAAGATGCCTCCCCATGATCCCGCCCAGATGTTGTGGACAAGCCAGCAGACTGTGCTGCTCAGCATGCACAGCCGCAGCGCCATGCCTTCTAGCCGAAACAGGGCGTAGGTGCTCAAGGTGGTGCCGAGCAGCGTCAACAGCTGGATGGGGTGTATGACCTTGGGCATCACCAATAGCCAGGTCAGTCCCAGAAAAAACAGCATCACACCCAGGCCGCGATAATAGCCGGAGACCCAGGTCCGTACCGCACAGAGCAGGCAGTTGATGGCGGCGGCCGTGGCGCCGAGCAACATGAAATGGGCTGTGAGGAGTACGCCGTTGAGGGTCAGGTGCAGCCGCAGTTTACTGTCCTGGGATTGCCGGAAGGCGGTGATGCCTATGGCACAGGCGAGCAGGCCAAGCAGCTGGGCCAGGGGGTCGAGCGACATTGAATGGATTCCGAGACGAGATGAACGAAAAAAGGCGCCTGATGGCGCCTTTTGTATGGGCTAAGGGTTAGCGGGCCAGCCAGCCACCGTCGACGGCAATGGTGTAGCCGTTGATGTAGTCGGAGGCGGGGGAGGCCAGGAAGACCACGGGGCCCATCATGTCATCCGGCACCCCCCAGCGTCCGGCCGGGATCCGCTCCAGGATGGCGGCGTTGCGATCCTCATCGGCGCGCAGGGCCGTGGTGTTGTTGGTGGCCATGTAGCCGGGGGCGATGGCGTTGACGTTGACGCCCTGGCTGGCCCACTCGTTGGCCAGCAGGCGGGTGATCCCCATGACGCCGCTCTTGGAGGCGGTGTAGGAGGGGACGCGAATGCCGCCCTGATAGGAGAGCATGGAGGCGATGTTGACTATCTTGCCGCCCCGGCCCTGGGCCATGAACTGCCTGGCCACCGCCTGGGACATGAAGAAGACGCTCTTGATGTTGATGTTCATCACGTCGTCCCAGTCCTTCTCGCTGAAGTTGATGGCGTCGTCGCGGCGGATGATGCCGGCGTTGTTGACCAGGATGTCGACGCGGCCGAAGCGGGAGACAGCCTGATCCACCAGGGCGGGCAGGGTATCCACCTTGCTGACATCGGCCTTGAGGCTCAGGAACTGGCGCCCGAGCGCCTCCACCTTGGCGATGGTGTCCGTGGGCTCGACGATGTTGATGCCGACGATGTCACAGCCAGCTTCGGCCAGACCGAGCGCCATGCCCTGGCCGAGGCCGGTGTCACAACCGGTCACGATGGCAACCTTACCCTTCAAATCGAATGCATTGAGAATCATCTTGTTTCCTCTGCTGCCACCCTGGGTGACAGGCATGATGGGGGAAAACGGGCAGTGCACACTGCCCGGCAAAGAACGGGGATCAGCGCAGATCCCTGACGGCCACATGATCCATGTCGCCGAACACCTGGTTTTCGCCGACCATGCCCCAGATAAAGGTGTAGGCCTGGGTGCCGACACCGGAGTGGATGGACCAGCTTGGGGAGATCACCGCCTGCTCGTTGTGGACCAGCAGATGACGGGTCTCGTCCGGCTTGCCCATCATGTGGAACACGGCGGCATCCTCTTGCATGTTGAAGTAGAAGTAGACCTCCATGCGGCGCTCGTGGGTGTGGCAGGGCATGGTGTTCCACAGGCTGCCCTCTTCCAGCTGGGTCAAGCCCATCACCAGCTGGCAGGTCGGCAGCACGTCCGGCACCAGGTACTTGTAGATGGTGCGGCGGTTGCTGGTGGCCGCGTCTCCCAGGGTGGCCGGTGAGGCTTCTGCCCGGGTGACCTTGCGGGTCGGGAAGCTCACATGGGCCGGGGCGCTGTTGTAGTAAAACTTGGCAGGCTGCGCGGCGTCGACGCTGGCGAAGCTCAGCTCGCGGGCTCCCTGGCCCACATAGAGCGCCTCGGCCTTGCCTACTTCATAGGTAGTGCCATCCACCACCACCAGGCCCGGGCCACCGATATTGATAAGCCCCAGCTCGCGGCGCTCGAGGAAATAGCTGACGCCGAAGGTCTTGCCCAGCTCGTCCGAGAAGGCGAGGGGGGCCTGAATTGGCATGATGCCGCCGAACACGATGCGGTCGATGTGGCTGTAGGTCATGGTCAGCCGATCGGCGCTGAAGATCTCTTCCACCAGAAACTCACGGCGCAGGCCCTGAGTGTCCAGCTGCCTGGCATGATCGCTGTGAATGCTTTGACGAATTTGCATGGTTAACCTCGATGAGCGCCGCAGGTTGGCAGTCGCGTTGTCTGTAGTGTCAATAATGATAACAAGTGAAAAATAAAAATCAAAACACTGTTTTGTATTTTTATTTGTTGAGATTAAACTTCCTGCCCAGTGTGGCTCATGGCCGTGCCGGGCCCGTGAAACCGGGCCACAAATCCCTTTGCCGCACCAGAAGACGCGTGCGGCCAAGAGTGGCTGCCACCCTCCGGGTGGCGGCGACAGGACATTCGTTGCCAATCTCATTCAATAACAGGTCTATCAATGAACAAGTGTGCTTCATCCAATCGAATCATCATGCTGGCCGGGGTGGCTGCCCTGAGCACGGTTCTGTTTGCCTTCGATACCGCCTCCCTCGGGCTCTGTGCGGCCTTCCTGACCACGGGATCCTTTTCCCTGCAGGTGTTCGACATCCTCAAGACGCGGGAAACCAAGGCGATCTCCACCAAGATGTACCTGGTCTTCATCAGCGGTCTGCTGCTCTGGCTGACCTATGGCCTGAAGTCCGGCGATACCCCCCTCATCATGGCCAATGGCATCACACTGCTGCTGGCCAGCGCCGTCATGGTGCTGAAGTGGAGCAATGAACGGGCCTGATCCCGAGGGGCCAGGGAGGCCATCCACCCATGGGGATGGCCATCTGGCGCCAAGCTGTGCCCTCCTTGTCAGCACTCAGTACCCTCCCTTTGGTTGATGAACCAGGCGGCGCCCCGGGCGCCGTTTGTCGTCTTGGGCCCATCCCCTCCACCCATCTGATTTACCGACTCAGGCGGCGCAGGTAGGCCACGCTCTCCCGCAATGGGTCTCCCGTCAGCTCCTCGACGATGATGGGAACATGGGTCAGCTGGCGCTGCGCCAGCATGAGCAGCACCTCGGCATAGTCGATCAGCCCCTGCTCCAGCCCCACCGATACCTTGTTGCGCCCCGCCAGGATGAAGTTCTTGAAATGAAACAAGCGGATATGCTCGCCATGCTGGTCGAGAAAATCCGCCAGGATCTCGCGCCAGTTTGCGACATTGTCGGCATCCAGCAGATTGGCCAGATCCAGGGTCACCAGGAAGTGCTCCCCCAGGCGGGCATTCAGCCGCGTCAGGCTACGGGCATCGTGAATGATGTGATCGCACACCGCTTCCACCAGAAAGTCGCAACCGGCCTGCGCCAGATCGGGCCTTAACTGCACCAGACTCTGCTCCACCCTGTGGAAGGCGGCGGCCCCGTGGTTGTCCGGGTGCATGGTCCACTCATCATCGTTCAGGGAGCCGGTCTCGCTGCCCACGGCGCCGATCTGGCAGCGCCGGGCGAGCTCGATGTTGAGGCGCACCCGCGCCAGATCCCGTGCCAGGACGTCGGCGTCGGAGTGGGCGGGGTTGAAGTAGCTCGCCAGCAGGAAGAGGGGGAGGCCGGCCTCTTGCAACTGCTGGATGTGGGTGGTCAGGGCGTGGATATCACGGGCCTGATAGGCCTCGGGCCAGCTCTTGTGCACGGCGAGCTGCAGCCCGTCGAGGCCGAGCTCATGTGCCTGGGCGATCAGCGCCGCCGGCGACTGATCCGCGAGATCATGGGCGCGGGCCCCAATCTTCAATCTGTTCATGACATGCTCCAGTGGGTCATGGCTGTCTCTGACAGCGGTTTGGCGCCTGGCGAGGGCCGGTGTCAGAAACGGCTTGCGAGCCCAGGGGGGCCCGCAAGTTCAAGAGGCAAGCGGCGGCGCGACTGGCCCCCTGCGGGAGGCCAGATGCGGGCGCTTGCCATCGGCACTGTCAGTGCTTCATCAGGCGGCAGGGGCCGGGACGACGGCATCGGGGGCGGGTTGCGGGCCCTTGTTGTACTCCTGCTCGAAGTACTCGCGCACCATGGGAGCCGACAGACCGACCACCACCTGCAGGTTCTTGCCCGAACGCATGACCCCCAGGGCTCCGGCCTGTTTGAGGGCCTTGTCATCCTGTACCTGGGTCTGATCCTTCACCACCAGACGCAGTCGGGTCTGGCAGTTACCTATGGTCTCGACGTTGTCACAACCCCCGACACAACGCAGTATGGCGGCGGCTCTGAGGCGATCCGGCTCCTGACCGGCCACGGCCTTGCCAGACTGCTTGTCGCGGTAGTCCTGTTTGGAGTAGAGACGCACGTCGTCTTCCTCCTCTTCATCGCCACGACCCGGGGTGAGGAAGTTGAACTTCAGGATCATGTAGCGGAACACGAAGAAGTTGATGGCGGCGAAGCCGAGGCCCAAGGCGAGGTGGATCCAGATGAGGTGGGCATGGTTCTTGGCGTAGAAGACCCAGTTGAACAGAATGATGTCGTTCAGACCGCCCCCCATGAAACCGACCACACCGGACAGATAGAGCGCCACGCACAGGGTCGCGCCTATGATGGCATTGACCAGGTAGAGCACCGGCGCCACGAACAGGTAGGTAAACTCGATGGGTTCGGTGATGCCGACCGCCATGGCAGTGATGATGGCCGGGATCACCAGGGCGGCTATCTTGCGCTTCATCTTCTGCTTGGCGGTGGCATAGATGGCGAGGCCGGCCCCCAGGGAGCAGAACACGCTGATGTTGCCGTACAGGGAGTAGCCGGCGGCCGGGAACTGATCAACCAGGGGCACGGTGGACGCCGCATAGGTGGAGACGTTCTCGATCCAGTGGGTATAGAGGCCGCCGTCGACCACGGCCGGGCCGAAGAAGAAGGGGAAGTAGACGAAGCGGTGCAGGCCGGTGGGCACCAGGATCCGCTCCACGAAGGCGAGCAGCCACATGCCGAAGGCATCGGCTTCTACATAGAAGCCCTGCATGGCGTTGATCCCCACCTGGACCTTGGGCCAGAACTCGCAGGTCAACCAGGCCATGGGCAACATGACGAAGAAGGAGATGATGAACACCAGGCTCATGCCCTGGAAGATGGTGAGGTAATCCGGCAACTTCTTCTCGAAGAAGCGGTTGTGGATCCAGGTCACCACGCCGCCGATGATGAGGGAGAAGACGATGCTGGTATCCAGCGTCTTGATGCCCCCCACCAGCGCCAGGCCGCTGGAGCCGCCCACTTCCTGGTTGAAGTTGACCCCGAACTCAGGCCCCCAGAAGGTGAGCATGCTGTTGGTGAAGTAGTTGTAGGCCATGTAGGCAAAGAAGGCGACCAGCGCCGCCCGGGCCTGCCCCGTCCTGGCGAGACCCACCGGCAACGCCATGCAGAACAGCAGGGGGAAGTTGCGGAAGATGGTCCAGCCCCCCGACTTGATGATGGTCATCACCTTGAAGAAGTTGGAGTCTGGGTGCGCCAGGTCCCCCATGATATCGGGCATGGTGAGCAGCCCGGTGATGGCGAGCAGCAGACCGGTAAAGGGTAGAAAGGCAATGGGGACAGCCATGGCACCGCCAAAGGTCTGGAAGGCCCCCATAAAGTTCCGTTTGGACATTAAGTTTTCTCCGAATGGTTACAGCAATAAAGTGTTCAGGCCAGCCACTGGCCCTGCTCCAGCTCGAGCAGCAGCAACATCGTCAGCGCCTGGGCATAGGGCACGGGCGCCATGGCAATGTCGCAGTAGTACTGATGGTCATGACCGACCATGGTGCCTTTGGAGGCCTCGAGGACGATGCCGTCCCCGTCGATGCGTTGCCAGACGGCACGGGCCGCCCGCAGGGCAGGTTCAATCGTGGCCTCATCCAGCAGGCCCAGACGGACACAACGCAACATGCCATAGGCGATCCCCGCCGTGGCCGAGGACTCCTGGGGGGAGAAGGGATCGTCCAGCACCGTGTGCCACATGCCGTTGTCGGCCTGCAGCTCGCACAGGGAGCGCACCTGGCGCGCCACCACCTGGGTGAAGTAGCGCCGCACCCCGGCATCCAGGTGATCCCCCATCAGATCGATGAACTCGGGGATGGCTACCGTGATCCAGGCGTTGCCCCTGGCCCAGAAGGCCTCGGCGTAATGGTGCCGGTCGAGGAAGGTCCAGCCGTGATACCAGAGGCCGCTCCTGGGCTCGCTCAGGTAGCGGGTGTGCAGCAGGAACTGGTAGACGGCCTCGTCGATCAGATCCTGGCGCGCCAGCACGATCCCGGCGGTGCCGAGGAACAGGCAGGTCATGAAGAGGGTGTCGTCCCAGAGCTGGCCGGTATTGGGCTGCTCCTTCACCACGTGCTGGAAGCCGCCCTCCTCGGTCCTGGGCAGGTTGGCCATCAGATCGTCGGCCCAGGCGTTGACCGTCTCGCGCAGATCGGCGCGGCCGCTGTGGCCTGCCAGCAGCGCCAGGGTGATCATGGGAGCCGTGGTGTTGATCTGCATGGCGGGCAGCCCTTTGGCTATCTGTCCTTCATACCAGGCCAGCAACGAGGCTTGCAGTTCGGCATCCTCCTGGTGCCGGGCATAGCGCCAGAACCCGTAGAGCCCGACCCCGACCTCCCACTCCCACTGTTCGAACTGGATGGCCAGGCCCTGGCTGGCGGTCAGCTCGCCCATGCCTTTGAGCTGGCAGAAGCCGCGGACCACCCGCTCCAGGGTGGGGATGAGTGCTTGCTGTTTCATTGTGCCTCTCCACGATAGGTGATGACGGGATCGCATCCCGCCTCGGCGGGGAAGGAGTGGGAGACCCCCTCGATCAGGCAGTTGCCCTGCCAGTCCAGGCGCATGAGCTCAGACTCCGGAGTACAGGCGATGGCTGTCTCGCCCTCGAGGCGGACTTCGAGCTTGGCCATGCGTTGGCAGAAGGCCGCGAAGGCGGCGTCGTCGCCATGGCCGACCTCGATATACCAGGCCACCCGGTGCGCCTTGGCGCGATATTCGTTGCCGGCGGTCAGCCCGGTCGTTACCGCGCACAGGGGGGCCGAGCAGCCGATGGCGGCAAAGGCATTGCCGGCCCGGATCAGGCAGCCGTGGGCCGTGGCGATCACCCGATCGAAGGCCTCTGCCGGCAGGTAGAGGTGGGTCCAGGGGAAGGGGTCATCCTCGGCCAGCCGATAGAGCTGCAGGGTGCGGTTCTCCACCTGCATCACCCGCGGCAGCACGCCGTTGCCGGACCAGTAGGAGGGGCGCTGCTCGCCGCCGGGCTCGGCTTCGCCGGGGTGGTTGACCCAGAACTTGGCGTCGTGACCGGAGGCGAACTGCACATCCACCAGATGCTGCTGATGGCCGCGCTGACCGCTGTGGTGGTCGACGCAGCTGGAGAGGCTGACCCCTGGCTCCTTCCAGACGACTATCTTGCCGCCTCCCGCCTGATAGCTGGCCGCCAGCGTGCCCTGTTGCAGGGTCGCGTAGCGGTTGGCCTCGAGGGGAGGCTGATAGTCGCTGGCACAGAACAGCGGCAGGGAGGCGCACTTGCGGTTATACCAGCCGCCGCCCCAGGCGACGTTGCCGTAGGCCGACAGCTCGGTGAGCACGCCGGCCAGCAGCTCTTTCTCGTAGACCCGCCCCATGGTGCCGGCGGCGATCCCGGCCTGATAATGCAGGGCGCTGAGCAGCATCAGCCGATCGATGAGCGCCTTGGCGCGCTCGCGCACCCAGGCATCTCCCGCCAGCTGATAGAGCGCGAACAGGCCGATGTAGTCGACCGGGTAGTAGGGCGCCGAGTTCCACTCGACGAAGCCGTCGCGATCGATGGCATCGAACCACTGCGCCAGACGCTCTGCCGCGATGGCGCGTTGCTGCTGGCCGCTGCGTCCCGAGGCCAGGAAGCGCTCGTGGGGGAACAGCTGGCCGGCCAGGTATTGGGCGGTGTGGAAGCAGAGGGTATGGTTCTCGCTCCAGAACCACATCACGTCGTTGCCCGGCTCATCCAGCCAGTAACGGTAACCGAGGATGGCGCTGCGCACCCGGCGCCACAGGGTGGGGGAGAAGTGCTCGCCCTGATGGCGCTGCCAGATCCAGAGCAGCGGGACCAGGGAAAAATCGGAGCAATCCTCGCGGGCGCTGATCCGCGCCAGGGTGTCGAGCAGCAGTTGATCGGCCTCGGCCGTGAGCTCGCCGCAGTGCAGCATGGCCAGCAGGCGAGCGGTGCGATCCATGCCATGACGGGCGGTGTGGCGCAGCGCCTGCTGCTTGCGATCGCTCAGGCTGGCTGATTGCTCGGCCTGGCCGAGGGGCTGCATGACGTTGACACCAATGCTGCGGCTGATGGTGACGCCGGCGCAGTGCATGTTCAGCACGATCTGGTAGTGCGCCGGCCCTATGTCGGCAGGGAGCGTCAGGGTCAGCAGCTGGCTGCCCGGCGCGAGGGTGCCGAAATCCAGCTGGCGCGCCTTGAAGTTGTCATTGCCCATGCCGTGGATCTCGCCTTGCAGGCGCACGGGGTGAGTCGGTGCGGCCACGCCGAGCCGGATGCGGGCCTGGTTGTGCCAGGCGCTGAGTTCAGGGCGCATGGCGCCAGCAAACTGGCACAGCTCATCGAGCACGGCGGCATCGACATGGGGCAGCGAGACCCCAAGAGGCGCGTGACCACGGTAGATGAGCCGCAGCGCAAACAGAGTATCCCGCTCGAACAGCTCTTCCAGATGAATCAGCAGGGTGTTCTTGCCCGCCTGCAAGGGCAGCATCAGCTCGCAGCTCTGCAGCTTGTTGCGGGTGAAGGGGGTGAACCGGGCGATGGCCACCCCGTCGCACCACAGGCGAGCTCCCCCACAAGTCGATAGCTGGAAGGGATAGTTGCCCGCCTCGTCGGCATGCAGCTCCACCTCCAGCCAGCGCTGCACATGGAATGGCACACGCTGGAAGGAGGAAAAAGAGACGGTATCGCTCTCGCCGGTGAAACTCACCTGTGTGCGCGGCAGGGCGTCATCCGGTTCGACGGTGCGCTCGGCCATCTGCTGGCGGAAGACTCGTCGGCAGAAGGCATCTTCTTGCGGCCCGGCACCATTCTGGAAGCGGTAATCCATGGTCATGTCCATGGCTTCACCGGCAAAAAACTCGGCGAATCGCTCCTCGCGGGGCGCGGATACGCAAAAACGGGTGAGTGCCGCATTTGGCTCAAGCACCCAATTTCCAAGCTTCATACTACTCTCCTTGAAGCTATTGAGACCCATAGGGATTATTAATATTGAGTAATCAGATGGACCCCTTTTTATTTTATTAAAGGGGCTCGTCACCTTAATGAATATAAAAACAGATGGCAGCGTTCTTTAACGGCAATTGATGAAAGTCATTGGGCCGTTGGACATCTGATTTCATCTCTCATTCAACGCAATGATGCAAACTGTGACCTGAGCGACAATATGTCGAAAGTCAACTGGTTAATGTTTCCTGAACTGGAGCCTAACCATAATGTTTGCTCATTCAGTGATAGCGAAATGTCAATTTCAGATAAGTCTGTATTGCGTGACACAAGGCCCATATTCAGCGATGAATGGTCACTCGAAATGAATGATAGGGGTCATTGGATTCCCTTTTTACTTCATCTCTCACGGCTCTTTATTTATCGTGCCATAGGACCTGGTTGGCATTGACTTTCAAGGGTGCTGTCGTTATTCACTGACCCCAATGGCTCTCGATATCGCAGAGGTGAGCCTGGGGCCTCTGCCCTGGGATAGCCGATTCAGGTCTAGAAGATGTACTCAATCCCGACGCGCCAGCGCCACTGCCAGTCATTGGGGTAGGGGTTGTCATCGGCCGGATCGTTGTATGATACGTAGCCGATCTCGGTGAAGGGTCGCCAGTTCTTGTTGATGGGGACGCGGATGGTGACGTTGTTAAGATATGAATACTCTTCGCCATTGAAGTCAGGATAATCGAGCTTCTTATATTCGAAGTCATAGGCAACAGACCAATTCTCTGCGTTATAACCAAAGTAATAATTCAACTGGAAATAATGGCCATTTTCCTTGTTGAGCGAATCATCGTAGTTACGCTGACCCACCCGGAAACGTGCGGCAGTATAAAAATTGGGATTGAACCAGTAAGTCGGTTTGAAATGAACACGCAGATCTTGCACGTCATTGGTGATCTCGGTATTAAAGCCGGCTTCCCACCACCATTTGTCATTGGGCTTGGCAAGATAGCTCAGGTCATATTCAGTGCCCGTGGTGTGAAGTTCATCGAAAGCACCTTCACCCTCACCTCCGTTGGTAAATTTGGATTCGACACCAAACCCCCAACCATTATCGAAGCGGTGGGAAACCACCAGACGATCGCTTTGTTGATCCTGTTTTTCCAGGAACTCGTGTCGATAATTGAGGCTCCATGCATTTGCATTCATGCTGGTGAGCGCCGAGCAGACGGCGATGGCTGCACACGTGAATTTCAGCGTCATAACGTTCGATCAATCCTATGAAAAAAAGCTACTGACAGTGGTCCCATTGCCAGATAGCGCATGTGGCTTTCAATCTGGATTGGACTCGTTGGTGTCGAATTTGGTGGCGGAGCACGGCCGCGTGGAGGTCAGCACGCGCATCTGTGAGGACGTGCTGGCCAGGTTTTATCTCATCGGGTACTTTGCATTTTCAAAACGACGGTTCAAATATAGTTCATTTGGTGTTTCATTTACAACGGTGGCGCCATGATGAGATCCGAAAATGGGATCTATATCTATATAAAATGAAACGTCGTTTCTTTTGTTGGGGCTGGAGGGGGTTGACTGGAACTTGCTGGGGAGCGTTCAGGGCTCGAAGACGAGCAGGCGGTGTTTGCGATGAGCCAGAAACGATCTGGCCCTCGGAAAGAGGGCCAGCGAGGATGGACATTGTGTCTGGGGGTTTAGCCCTGGCGAGCCTTGAATCTGGGATTGCTCTTGCAGATCACGAACAGCTTGCCGCGCCGACGTACGACCTGGCAGTCCGGGTGACGTGACTTGGCTGATTTCAGGGAGGCGAGTACCTTCATGACTTCTCTTTTCCTTTGTCGAAGAATTGGCCGAATCGCTGGCCGAAGCGGGCGACTTGTCCTTCCTTGCCGACCTGCTTCTGCTTGCCGGTATAGAAGGGGTGGGAGGCACTGGAGACATCAAGCGTCACATAGGGATAGGTGTTGCCATCTTCCCACGGCTTGGTGCGATCGGTCTGCAAGGTGGATCCGATCAGGAAGCAGGTGTTGCTGGCCAGATCGTGAAACAGGACTTTGCGGTATTGAGGGTGAATGTCGGGGCGCATGATTGTCTCTTTTTGTTATGTTATAACATGAAATAATGATGCGACGGATGAGAACCAATATCAACCATTTTTTTCTCCCGAGGTGGTCAGGCAGGATGAAACGCGCTGAGAAAGGGGAAGCAGGGCGAATGCGGATAAGGTCATGACAGAGGGGCGCGATGGATTGTTGAGCGATGGAAGGGGAACGAGAAGTTGAGTCTTTACTTTTGGTTTTTACTGTATAAAAATACAGTTAACCATCATGGAGACGTATCCTATGCGCCTGGAAATCATCATCGACAGAAAACATCAGATCCCCACTGCGACCATGGAGGCGCTGCGCCAGGAGTTGCTCAAGCAACTGGGCGAGCGATTCCCTGATCTGCATGTGCGGGTCGCCCCGGGCAGTGCCATGGCCTTGACGGTCAGTCGAGCCAGCAAGGAGGACAGGGAACTGGCCGAAGCCATGGTGCAGGAAGTGTGGGAGAACGCCGAGAGCTGGATGCCGGAGGCAGAAGGCGCCGAGGCCTGATCAGGGGCAGGTTGTCGATTTGCCTGTCCTGATCGGGCTGGGGTTCCCCGATTTGAACGAAACGCAGCTCAAGGCTGCGTTTCGTGTTTGTGGGCAGGCGACCGAGTGCTGGGCCCGCTAAGAGGTCTCAGAGCCCGGCCCAGCGTTTGAGGCTGCCGCCCTGTACCCGCTGGTTGGACTCTGAGATGTCGCCATTGGCGCGAAGCGCCTTGAGGGCAATGGGCAGGGCCGTGCGCACCTCGTCGGCCGTCATCCCTGCCTGGAGGGCGGGATGGTAGGCGAGCTTGAGCAGCACATAGTCGAGACCTGTGGGGAAGCTGTCGATGCTGTTGTCGTTGAAGATGGAGGGAAACACCTTGTCCGAGTCGTTGGGCAGCCCCATCACCTGGGTGAGCTCCTCCACTACGCAATCCAGAAAACGGCCCTTGGCCCGGCTGTAGTCCACCGGGATGATGATGGTGGCACGGGTGATCTCATAGCGGCCGTTGGTCGCGAAATTGGCCAGGCAGATCCCCTCCTTGAGGGCAATGCCGACAGAGTCATCCTGGCGCATGGTGCGGCGGGCCCAGCTGGCCATCTGCTGGTGCCTGGTCATGATGAGGGTGAGATTGGGGTTGTCACTGACGAGCAGTATGGGGTGACCGGTGATCCTGGCCAGATGCTGGCTCTGCACCTTGACCACCTCGGCCTGCAGCGGCTTGTCGCCAAACTCGTTGATGAGCTTGAGGCGGATGGGGCCTTGCCAGCGGGAGAAGCGTACCTGGGCATCATGGCCATATTCCCGCTTCATGGCGACTTCCATGAAGCTCTGGATCAGATAGTCGTTGCTCTGCCAGCGTTCGGTGGCCTGCAGTGAGCAGGGCAGCAGCATGGCGAGCCACAGGACCATCACCCGGCCTCGCGCGGCATGCCGAGGGCTGCGCCCTGAACGAGTGTGCCCTGGGATCATCTTGCCTCCTTGCAACCGATGGCCTCAGCCCGAGGTGCGTTCGATGTCACGCCAGGTGAGCCAGAGCCTGAGATCGAACTCCAGTTGATGATAGTCCGGTTCCATGTGCTGACAGAGCTGATAGAAGGCCTTGTTGTGATCCTTCTCCCGCAAGTGGGCCAGCTCGTGCACCACTATCATCTTCAGGAAGGCGGGATGGGCCTCCTTGAACAGGGCGGCGATGCGGATCTCGTTCTTGGCCTTGAGCTTGTTGCCCTGTACCCGGCTGATATAGGTGTGCAGGCCGAGGGCATCCTTGATCACGTTGATCTTGCCGTCGAAGATCACCTTGGAGAGCGGCGCCGAGCTTTTCAGGTAGCGGTTTTTCAGCTCCATGGTATAGGCCAGCAGCGCCTTGTCACTCTGGACGAGGTGGGTCTCGGGGTAGCGTTTGGCCAGCATCTCGCCGAGTTTTCCCGCCGCGATCAACTGCTGTACCTGGTACTTGAGGGGATCAGGATAGCCCCCCAGATAGGTCAGTTCCGCCATGATGTCTCCCCCTTCACACTAAAAAAGAGCGCCATTGTAATCATGATGGGCCCCCTTGAACACAGGTCTGCACGCCAATGAAAGGGGCCCGAGGGGG